>NZ_JBVJQR010000017.1:0-133439 GCF_055608425.1 Kitasatospora sp. NPDC036934
ACCCACACCCTCGGACCACCCCGTACCGTCCGCACCCACCCCGAACGACTTGCACCGGCCGTCCCCCGCCAACCCCTGCTGACGCGAGAACTCGACGAAGGTGGTCGGGGTCGCCATGACGCTGACCCCGCCGGCGAGCGCCATCGTGCACTCGCCGCGCCGCAGCGACTGGACGGCCAGGTGCAACGCCACCAGCGACGACGAACACGCCGTGTCCACCGTGATCGCCGGACCCTCCAGACCCAGGGTGTAGGCGATCCGGCCCGAGGCCACGCTCGCGGCGGCGCCCGTCATCAGGTAGCCCTCCACCCCGTCCGGCACCTGCTCGGCCCGGGCGGCGTAGTCGTGGTAGGCCACGCCCATGAAGACGCCGGTGCGGCTGCCGTGCGCGTCGGCGACGGGGATGCCGGAGCGCTCCCAGGCCTCCCAGGACACCTCCAGCAGCAGCCGCTGCTGGGGGTCCATGGCGAGCGCCTCCCGGGGGCTGATGCCGAACAGGGCTGCGTCGAACTCCCCGGCGTCGTACAGGAATCCGCCGTGCCGGGTGGCCGAGCGGCCGGGCCGGTCCGGGTCCGGGTCGAAGAGGTGCCCGGTGTCCCAGCCGCGGTCGGTCGGGAACTCGCCGATCGCGTCCACCCCGTCGGCGACCAGCCGCCACAGGTCCTCGGGCGACTGCACGCCGCCCGGGAAGCGGCCCGCCATCGCCACCACGGCGATCGGGTCGTCGTCCGGGCCTGCGTCGCCCGCGGACGGGCGCGCCGGGCGGTCGGGCGCGGTGGCGGGGGCCGCGTCCGCGCCGTCGGGGCCGAGCACCCGCTCGCGCAGGTACCCGGCGAGGGCCAGCGGGGTCGGGTGGTCGAAGAGCAGGGTGGTCGGCAGCGGCAGGCCGGTCGCGGTGCGCAGCCGGTTGCGCAGCTCCACCACGGTCAGCGAATCGAAGCCGGACTCCCGGAAGGCCCGCTCCAGCGGGACGGCGTCCCGGTCGGCCGCGTCGTGGCCGAGGACGGTGGCCGCGTGGGCGCGGACCAGGTCCAGCAGCTCGCGGTCCTGGTCCGGCCGGGACAGCCCGGCCAGCCGGGCGGAGAGTCCGTGCTGTTCGGCGACGACCGCCCCGGGTCCGGCGCCGTCGGCGCGGGTCGGCGGCCGGACGATTCCCCGCAGCAGCGCGGGCAGGTCCTGGTCCCGGGCCCGGTCGCGCAGCGCGGCCGAGTCCAGGTTCGCCGGGAGGAGCAGGGCTCGCCGCGTCCCGAGCGCCGCCGTGAGCAGCGCGAAGCCGTCCGCGGTGGTCATCGGGGCGAGGCCGGTCCGGCGCAGCCGCGCCAGGTCCGCCTCGGCGAGCCGCCCGAGGCCGCTGGCCTGCTCCCACAGCCCCCAGGCCAGGGAGAGCCCGGGCAGGCCCTGGGCGCGGCGGCGGTGGGCCAGCGCGTCGAGGGCGGCGTTGGCGGCCGCGTACGCGGACTGCGCGGGCGTGCCGAGCACGCCGACGGCCGAGGAGAAGAGCACGAACGCCGTCAGCCGGAGGTCGCGGGTCAGTGCGTCGAGGTGGAGCGCGCCGTCGGTCTTGGGGCGCAGCACGGCCGCCAGGCGCTCGGGCGTCATGGCGTCGAGCGGTGCGTCGTCGACGGCGGCCGCCAGGTGGTAGACGCCGGTGAGCGGGTGCTCGGCGGGGATGCCGGCGAGCAGGGCGGCGAGCTCGGAGCGGTTGGCGACGTCGCAGCGGCGGACGGCCACCTCGGCACCGGCGGCGGCCAGTTCGGCCCGCAGCTCGGCCGCGCCCGGGGTCTGCCCGCCTCGGCGTCCGGTGAGGATCAGGTGCCGGGCACCCGCCTCGACCAGGCGCCGGGCCAGCTCGGCGCCGAGGCCGCCGAGGCCGCCGGTGATCAGCACGGTGCCGTTCGGATCCGCGGCGGGGACGGGCGAACCGATCGTCCGGACCAGCCGGGGGACGAGGACGGTACCGTCGCGCAGCGCGGCCTGGGACTCCCCGGCCGCCAGTGCGAGCGCGGCCGCGCGGCGCACGGCGCGCTCGTCGGTGCCGTCGTGCCGGGCGGTGCCGTCGCGCCGGTCGGCGGCGGGGTCCGTGTCGAGCAGCAGGAACCGGTCGGGGTGCTCGGCCTGGGCCGAGCGGACCAGGCCCCAGACGGCGCCCTGGGCCGTGCTGGTCACCTCGGCGTCGCTGCCGACCGCCGCCGCGCCCCGGGTCAGCACCACGAGCCGGGCGGCCGACCGCTGTTCGTCGGCCGCGAAGGCCTGGAGGGCCTTGAGCACGGGGGCCAGCACGGCGGCGGTCGCCGGCTCGGTCGGTGCTGCCCCGTCCTCGGCGGGCGTGCCGTCCCCGGCGAGCGCGGCGGCGTCGAACAGGACGAGGGCGGGCTCGTCGACCGGCCGGGCCGGCAGCGGCTGCCAGTCGAGGCCGTACAGGGCCCCGCCGCCCGTCGGGCCGGCCGTCAGGCCCGCCGCCGGGACGGGCCGCAGCAGCAGCGACTCCACGTCCACCACCTGCGCGCCGGTGGCGTCGGTCGCGGTCACCCGCACCGCGTCGCCGCCCGCCGGGGCGACCCGTACCCGCAGCGCGGTGGCGCCGGCCGTCGGAACGCCCACGCCGGTCCAGCTGAACGGCATCCGCAGCTGCCCCTCCTCGGGGGCGGCGGCGCGCAGGAGTTCGGCGTGCAGGGCCGCGTCGAGCAGCGCGGGGTGGACGGCGTAGCGGCGGGCGTCGCCGTGCCGGTCCGGGTCGAGGGCGACCTCGGCGTACATCTCCTCGCCCAGTCGCCAGGCGGCTCGCAGGCCTTGGAACGCCGGTCCGTAGCCGTAGCCGTCGGCCGCGCGGTCCGGGTAGAAGCCGGTGACGTCCACGGGTTGCGCGCCGGGCGGGGGCCAGGCGGCCGGGAACGGTCCGGGCGCCGGCGCGGCGGAGGCCTCGGCCAGTGCTCCGGCGGCGTGGCGGGTCCAGGGCTCGTCCGCGCCGGTGGCCGGGCGGGCGTGCACCGTGACGGGCCGTACGCCGTGCCGGTCGCGGGCGCCGACCGTCACCCGCAGTTCGGCGGCCGCCCCGGCGGGGAGCAGCAGCGGCCGCTCGACGGTCAGTTCCTCGATCCTCGGGCAGCCCACCTCGTCGCCCGCGCGCAGCGCGAGTTCGACGAAGCCGGTACCCGGGAACAGCGCGGTGCCGCCGATCGCGTGGTCGGCGAGCCACCCGGGCGATCGTGGCGCCACCCGGCCGGTGAGGACGACCTGGTCGCCGTCGACGGCGGCGAGCACCGCGCCCAGCAGGGGGTGCCCGGCGGGCGTGAGGCCGGCGGCCTGGACGTCGGCCGGGCCGGTCCCGGGCTCCAGCCAGTGCCGACGCCGCTCGAAGGGGTAGGTGGGCAGGGCGGTTCGGCGGGCCCCGGTCCCGGCGAGCGCCGGGGTCCAGTCCACCGCGACACCTCGGACGTGCGCCTCGGCGAGCGAGCGCAGGAACCGCCCTCGGCCGCCCTCGTCGCGCCGCAGGGTGCCCAGGGCCGTCGGCTGGTGCCCGGCCTCCTCCGCGGTGTCCTGCAGCGCCGAGGTGAGCAGCGGGTGCGGGGAGCACTCCACGAAGGTGCGGTGGCCGTCGCGCAGCAGGGCGAGCACGGCGCCCTGGAAGTCCACCGGCTCACGGGCGTTGCGGAACCAGTAGTCCGCGTCGAGGTCGTCGGCGCCGAGCGGGCCGGCGGTCACCGTCGAGTAGAAGGGGACGCGCGGCGGATGGTGGGCGACTCCGCCGATCAGCTCCCGCAGCGGTCCGCGCAGCGGCTCCACCAGCGCGCAGTGCGAGGCTCCGGCCCGGACCACGACGCGGGCCCGGATGCCCTCGGCCTTGCAGTCAGTGACGAAGCGTTCGACCTCGTCGGGCTCCCCGGCGACGGTGACGGCGAGCGGGCCGTTCACCACGGCCAGGTCGAGGCGCGCCCCCCGCTCGGCGATGCGCTCCCGCACGCCGTCGGCGGAGAGCTCGACGGCGGCCATCATGCCCCGGCCCGGCAGTTCCTCGGCCCAGAGACGGCTGCGGCGCACCACCACCGTCGCGGCGTCCTCCAGCGTGAGCACCCCGGCGACGCAAGCGGCGGCCAGCTCGCCCTGGGAGTGGCCGACGACGGCGTCGGGCCGCACTCCGTGCGCCTCCCACAGCGCGGCCAGCGAGACCATCATCGCGAACAGCACCGGCTGGGCGACATCGGTCCGTTCGGGGTCGGCGGCGGCACCGGGGCCGCCGAGGAGGGTGTCGAGCAGCGACCAGTCGACGAGCGGGTCGATCGCGGCCGCGCACTCCCGCAGGCGCTCGGCGAACGCCGGGGCCTGGGCGTACAGTTCGGTGGCCATACCGGGCCACTGCGACCCGTGGCCGGGGAAGACGAGGACGGTCCGGCCCGGCTCGCCCGCGGTGCCGAGCACCACGGAGGCGTCCGGGGCGCCGCTCGCCAACGCGTCCAGGGCGCTCGCGAAGCCGGCCGCCCCCGGGGCGACGACGACGGCGCGGTGGGCGAGGTCGGCGCGGCCGTGGACCAGTGTGAAGGCCACGTCGGCCGGGGCCGGCGGCTGCGGCTCGCCGAGGCGGGCGCGCAGCCGGGCGGCCTGCTCCCGCAGGGTGCCCGGCGTCCGCGCCGACAGCGGCCAGGCCAGCGGCCCGACCGGGTCGAGCTGAACGGCCGGGTCGACCTGGGCATCCGGGCCGAGCCGAGCGGCCGGGTCGGGGGCCGGAACGGCGTCGGAGTGGTCGGACGCCGGGGGCGCCTCCTCCAGGATCAGGTGGGCGTTGGTGCCGCTGATGCCGAACGACGACACCCCCGCCCGGCGCGGCCGCCCGGGCGCGCCAGGCCAGTCGACCGCCTCGGTGAGCAGCCGCACCGCGCCCGAGCTCCAGTCGACGCTCGGGGTGGGCTCGTCCACGTGCAGGGTGCGCGGCAGCACCTCGTGCCGCAGGGCCTGCACCATCTTGATGACGCCCGCCACCCCGGCCGCGCTCTGGGTGTGCCCGATGTTGGACTTGACGGAGCCGAGCCACAGCGGCCGGCCCTCGGCGCGCTCGCGACCGTAGGTCGCCAGCAGCGCACGGGCTTCGATCGGGTCGCCCAGCCGGGTACCGGTGCCGTGCGCCTCGACGGCGTCGACGTCGGCGCCGGTCAGCCCGGCGGCCGCCAGGGCCCGTTGGATGACCCGCTGCTGGGCGGCGCCGTTGGGCGCGGTCAGGCCGTTGGACGCGCCGTCCGAGTTGACGGCCGAGCCGCGGACCACGGCCAGCACCGGGTGGCCGTGGCGGCGGGCGTCCGAAAGCCGTTCGAGCACGAGCAGCCCGGCGCCCTCGGCCCAGCCGGTGCCGTCGGCGGCCGCCGCGAACGCCTTCGAGCGGCCGTTCGGGGAGAGCCCGCCGAGGCGGCTCAGTTCGGCGAACACCCCGGGCGTGGGCATCACCGTCACGCCGCCCGCGAGCGCCAGCTCGCACTCCCCGCCGCGCAGGGCGCGGGCGGCGTCGTGCACGGCGACGAGGGAGGCGGAGCAGGCGGTGTCCACGGTGACGGCCGGGCCGCGCAGGCCGAGGACGTAGGCGATCCGGCCGGAGGCGACGCTCGGGGTGCTGCCGGTGTAGAGGTAGCCGTCGGAGCCGTCGCTCGGCTCGCCCAGCCTCGGCCCGTACTCCTGGGCGGTCGCCCCGACGAAGACGCCGGTGTCGGTGTCCCGGAGCGAGGCGGGGTCGATGCCGGCGTGCTCCAGGCTCTCCCAGGCGGTCTCCAGCAGCAGGCGCTGCTGCGGGTCCAGGGCGGCGGCCTCGCGCGGGCTGATCCCGAAGAACGCGGCGTCGAACCCGGCCACGTCGGCCAGGAAGCCGCCTTCGCGGACGTACGAGGAGCCCCGGCGCGCGGGGTCGGGGTCGTACAGCGCCTCGACGTCCCAGCCCCGGTCGGCCGGGAACCCGCCTATGGCGTCGACGCCTTCGGAGACGACGCGCCACAGCTCCTCGGGGGAGCCGACGCCGCCGGGGAAGCGGCAGGCCATGCCGACGATGACGATCGGGTCGGCGTCCTCGGCCGCTGCCGCGCCGGTGGAGCCGGAAGCCTCTACGGCCCCGTCGGCCCGCTCGGGGGTGTTCGGGCCGTGGGCCAGGTGGCGGGCGAGCAGGCCGGGCGTGGGGTGCTCGAACACCAGGGTGTCCGGCAGCGGCAGGCCGGTCGCGGCCGCCAGCCGGGCCCGCAGTTCCAGGGCGGTGGCCGAGGTGAGGCCGAGGTCCCGGAAGGCGGTGTCCGGCGCGATCTCGCCGGGGGTGTCGGAGCCGAGGACGGCGGCGGTGTGCTGCCGCACCAGGTCGAGCGGGTCCCGCAGCGGCGCGCCGACGGGTGTGGCGGCGCTCGGCCCGGGTTCAGCGGCGCCGGGTTCACCCGCGCCGGGGCCGGCGGTCCCGGGCCCGGCGGTCCCGGCCGACTCCCCCGGTTCGTCCAGCCCGGCCAGCCAGTGCCGGCGCCGCCGGAACGCGTAGGTCGGCAGGGCGACCCGGGACCCGCCGCCGATCACGGCGGCAAGGTCCACCTCGGCGCCCGTCGCGTGCAGTCCGGCGAGGGCCTCGACCACGGTCGCGGGCTCCGGCCGGTCGGCGCGCAGGGCGCTGAGGAAGGTGCGGTCGTCGGGCAGCGCCGCGCGGGCGGCGGGGGCCAGCACCGCGTCCGGCCCGAGCTCCAGGTAGGTGGTGACGCCCGCCGCGTCCAGGCGGCGGACGCCGTCGAGGAAGCGGACGCAGTCGCGCACGTGCCGCACCCAGTACTCGGGGTCGCACAGCTCGGCGGCGCCGGCGAGGTCCCCGGTGAGGTTCGACACGACGGCGAGCCGGGGCGGCCGGTAGGTCAGCGAGCGGGCGACCGCGCGGAACTCGTCGAGCATCCCGTCCATCAGGTGGGAGTGGAAGGCGTGGCTGACCCGCAGCCGCCGGGTGCGGCGGCCCCGGGCCCGCCACCGGTCGGCGAGGGCGTCGACCGCGTCGGCGTCGCCGGACAGCACCACGGCACGCGGTCCGTTCACCGCCGCCAGGCCCACCCGGCCCGCCGACTCCGCCAGTTCGGCCGCCAGTTCCTCCTCGGCCGCCTCGACGGCGACCATGGCGCCCGTCTGTGGCAGCGCCTGCATCAGGCGGCCGCGCGCGGCGACCAGGGTGCACGCGTCGGGCAGCGACAGCACCCCGGCGACGTGCGCCGCCGCGAGCTCGCCGATCGAGTGGCCCAGCAGGAAGGAGGGGCGCACCCCGAGCCCGGTGACGAACCGGTGGAGCGCCACCTCCACGGCGAACAGGCCGGGCTGGGCGAACTCCGTACGGTTGATCAACTCTGCTTCGGGAGAGTCCGGTTCGGCCCAGATCACCTCGCGCAGCGGCCGGTCCAGCACCGCGTCGAAGTGGGCGCACACCTCGTCGAAGGCCGCCGCGAAGGCCGGGTGCGCGGCGTGCAGCCGCCGCCCCGTGCCGAGCCGCTGGGCGCCCTGCCCGGTGAACAGCACGGCCACCGCGCCGTCCGTTCCCGCCCGGCCGACGACCGTCCCCGCACCGGCCGCTCCCGCGCCCAGGGCGTCCAGCCGGGTGAGCAGCGCCTCCCGGCCCTCGGCGACCACGACTGCGCGGGTCGCGAAGGCCGTACGGGTGGTGGCGAGCGAACCGGCGAGGCCCGCCGGCGGCAGCTCCGGCCGCTCGCGGATCCACTGCGCGAGCCGGCCTGCCTGCGCGCGCAGGGCCGGCTCGTCCCGGCCCGACACCGCGAACGGGAGCGGCAGTTCCGGTCGGCGCCGGTCGTCGGCCGGAGCAGCCGTACCGGCCGCGCTCCCGGTGGCGGGCGGTGCCGAGGAGAGCACCAGGTGGCAGTTGGTGCCGCCCATCCCGAAGGAGCTGACCCCGGCGACCAGTGGCGCGTCGGCGTCCCGCCACGGGGCGAGCCGGTCGTGGACCCGCAGCCGGAGCTCCTCCAGCGGGATGAGCGGGTGGGGGGTGCGGTAGTTGAGGCTCGCGGGCAGCTCGCCGGCCCGCAGCGCGAGCACGACCTTCAGCAGCCCGGTGACCCCGGCGGCGCCCTCCAGGTGTCCGACGTTGGTCTTCACCGAGCCGACGAGCAGTGGCCGGTCCGCCGGGCGGTGCCGGCCGAGCGCCTCCCCGAGGGCCCGCGCCTCGACCGGGTCGCCGACCCTCGTCCCGGTGCCGTGCAGTTCGACGTAGCCGACGTCACCGGGCGCGACCCCGGCCCGCCGGTACGCCGCCTCGATCACCTCCCGCTGCGCCCGCGGGTCGGGCGTGGTCAGCTCCGGGCCGCCGCCGTCGTTGTTGACGGCGCCGCCGCGGATCACGCACCGGACCTCGTCGCCGTCGGCGAGCGCCCGGCCCAGCGGCTTGAGCACCAGCACCGCGCCGCCCTCGCCCCGCACGTAGCCGTTGGCCCGTGCGTCGAAGGTCCAGCACTCGCCGTCCGGGGACAGCGCGCCGAAGTGCTCGACGCCGACGGTCGCGGCGCCGGCCAGGTTCAGCTGCACGCCGCCCGCCAGCGCGAGGTCCGACTCCCCGGACCACAGGCTCTCGCAGGCGCGGTGGACAGCGACCAGTGAGGAGGACTGGCCGGTGTCCACGACCATGCTGGCCCCGCGCGCACCGAGCAGGTAGGACAGCCGGTTGGCGACGAGGGCCCGGTTGAGCCCGGCCAGGGTGTGCGGCGAGACGGCGTCGGCGCCGGCCCGGGCGGTCAGCCGGGCGTAGTCGTCGGCGGTCGCGCCGAGGAAGACGCCCAGCCGGGTGCCGCGCACCCGGGCCGGCACGATCCCGGCGTCCTCCAGGGACTCCCAGCCCAGTTCCAGCGCGAGCCGCTGCTGCGGGTCCATCGCGGCGGCCTCGCGCGGGGTGACGCCGAAGAACTCCGCGTCGAAGTCGGCGACCCGCTCCAGGAAGCCGCCCCGCGGGGTGCGGACGGCGGCGTCCCGCCAGCGGTCGGCGGGGGTGTCGGTGATCGCGCTGCGCCCGTCGCGCAGCAACTTCCAGAACGCGTCGGGATCGGCCGCGCCGGGCAGACGGCAGGCGATTCCGATGACGGCGACGGGTTCCGGGGATTCGACGGCGACGGCTTCCGGGGATTCGAACTGCGCATTGACGGCCACGTCGAACGACGATAGGCACGGCGGTCCACCGCCCGGCAACTCGCTGGAATCCGGCCGCCGGGAATTCCCGGTGAACCGTCGATTACCCGACCCGCACTAGGTTGCGCACCGGACCAGACGGAGTAGGGAGCTGCCGTGAACCCCTTTTTGGAAGCGATCGTCGAGAACCGGCCGCCGGAGGCCCTCGAACGCCTGGAGTTGCCGGGAGAGTTCGCGGCCGCACACCTGCGCGCGGACGAGACCGCGATGTTCCGCGGCGTGGCCGACAAGGACGTACGCAAGTCGCTGCGCGTCGGACCGGTGGCCATGCCGGAACTGGCCCCGGACGAGGTGGTCGTCGCGGTGATGGCCAGTTCGATCAACTACAACACCGTGTGGTCGGCCACCTTCGAGCCCGTCCCGACCTTCGAGTTCCTGCGCCGCTACGGCGCGCAGGGCGGCTGGGCCGCCCGGCACGACAGGCCGTTCCAGGTGGTCGGCTCGGACGCGTCCGGGGTGGTGGTGCGGATCGGCTCCGGCGTGCGCCGGTGGCGGGTCGGCGACCACGTCGTGGTGCACCCGGTGCACGTGGACGAGCAGGAGCCGGTCACGCACGAGGACGCGATGCTCGGAACGGAGATGCGTGCCTGGGGCTACGAGACGAACTACGGCGGGCTCGGTGAGTTCGCCGTCGCGCGCGCCAGCATGCTCGTCCCCAAGCCACCGCACCTGACCTGGGAGGAGGCCGCCGTCACCCCGATGTGCGGCAGCACCGCCTACCGGATGCTGGTCGGCAGCCACGGCGCCCGGATGAAGCAGGGCGACGTGGTGCTGGTGTGGGGCGCGGCCGGCGGCCTCGGCACGTACGCGGTGCAGCTCGTCCGCAACGGCGGCGGCATCCCGGTGGCCGTCGTCGGCTCGGAGCGCAAGGCGGAGGCGGTGCGCCGGCTGGGCTGCGAGGTGGTGGTCAACCGCTCGGAGATCGGACTGAGCGACGACCCGAACCCCTCGCCCGAGGCCGTCCTGGCCGCGGGCAAGCGGCTGGGCGGCATCATCCGCCGCGAGACCGGCCGGGACCCGGACATCGTCTTCGAGCACGTCGGCCGCGCGACCTTCGGCATCTCGGTGTTCGTCGCCGGGCGCGGCGGGACGGTGGTCACCTGCGGTTCCAGCACCGGCTACCAGCACGAGTTCGACAACCGGTACCTGTGGATGCGGCTGAAGCGGGTGGTCGGCAGCCACGGCGCCAACCTCAAGGAGCAGCTGGACCTCGGCCGACTGGTCGCCACCGGCGCCGTCGCGCCCGCCCTGTCCGCGCTCTACCCGCTCGCCGAGGTCGGCGAGGCGACCCGGCTCGTCCAGCGCAACGAGCACATCGGCAAGGTCGGTGTGCTGTGCCTGGCCCCGGAACCGGGCCTGGGCGTCACCGCACCGGAGCTGCGCGCGCGGATCGGCGCGGACCGGATCAACCCCCTGCGGGACTTCGCGCCCGCGTCCTCCCTGTGAGAGCAGGGCTGCCCATGCGAGGAGCGCACTGATGGAAGAACTGGTGGAAGAACCGGCGGAGGAGCTGGCGGAGCGTTACCTGAGCCAGGCCCTGTCCGTCTGGGGCCTGGACGTCGAGTACGTCCGCGCCGAGGGCGACACGATGTACCTGCCGGGCCCCGAGGGCGGGCAGAGCCCCGTCGTCGACTTCGTCGGCGGCTTCGGCTCGCTGTTCTTCGGGCACAACCACCCGGAGCTCGTCGCGCACGCCACCGGCCTGCTGACGGCGGGCACACCCAGCCACGCGCAGCTCTCCCGGCGCACCGAGGCGCAACGGGTGGCGGCGGCGCTGAACGCCGTCACCGACCGGGAGTTGGAGGCCGGCGAGCCGTACGAAGTGGTCTACGCGAACAGCGGGGCCGAGGCCGTCGAGGCGGCCATGAAGCACGCCGAGCTGGCGCGGGTCCTCCGGCTGGGCGCGCTGGCCGCCGAGCTGGCGGAGCACGCGCGCGAGGTCCTCGACGCGGCCGGCGCCGGCCTGCGGCTGGGCCCGGAGGCGGCCGAACTCGCCGGTCCCGGCGGGGACGTGGCGGCGGTCCTGGCCGAGGCGGACCGGCACAACGCGAAGGCGCTGGGCCGCTCGCCGGAGTTCTTCGCGCTGGAGGGCGGGTTCCACGGCAAGCTGGTCGGCAGTCTCCAGCTCACCCACAACCCGACCTTCCGGCTGCCGTTCGCGGCGCTCGGCGCCCGGGCCCGCTTCGTGCCGGCCGGGCAGCCGGAGGAGGCGCTGAAGTACGTGACGGCGGAACAGCCGTACGCGCTGGACGTGCTGGTGCTGGACGGTACCGTCCAGGTCCACCGGCGGCCGGTGCCCTTCGTGGCCGGGTTCGTCGTGGAGCCCGTCCAGGGCGAGGGCGGCATCCGCGAGCTGACGGCCGAGCAGGGCGGGCGGATCGCCGAGGTCTGCCGGGCCCTGGAGTGCCCGCTGATCGTCGACGAGATCCAGAGCGGCGCCGGGCGGACCGGGGCGTTCTTCGCGAGCGCAGGGATCGGGCTGACCGGCGACTACTACACCCTGGCCAAGAGCATCGGCGGAGGCCTGGCCAAGACCTCGCTGCTGCTGGTCCGACGCTCCCGCTACGTCAAGGAGTTCGAGCTGCTGCACAGCTCGACCTACGCCAAGGACAGCTTCTCGTGCTCCGTCACCGAGAAGGTGCTGGAGCTGCTGGAGCGCGACGGCGGGGCCGCCTACCGCCAGGCCGCCGAGCGCGGGGAGCGGCTGCGCGCGGCACTGGAGGAGGTCCGGGCCGAGTTCGGCGACGTGGTGCGGGACGTGCGGGGGCGGGGCCTGCTGGTCGGCTTCGAGTTCGCCGACCAGTCGGACGCCGGGTCCCCGGTGATCCGCAACTACGCCCGCGGCGGATTCTTCGGCTTCGCCGTGGCGGGCTTCCTGCTGCGCCGCCACGGCCTGCGGCTGATGCCCACCGGCAGCGCCCCGCACACGCTGCGCATCCAGCCCTCGTACGCGATCGGCGACGAGGCGATCGACCGGCTCGCGGCCGGGCTGCGGGACATCTGCGCGCTGCTGCGCCGCCAGGACGCGCTGCCGCTGGTGCACGCCCTGACCGGCGTCGACACCCCGGCGCCGCGCGCGCAGGCGCAGGACTTCCGCACCACGCGACGGGCCGGCGGGAGCGACGGCGCCGGTGAGGGCGACGGGGCGCCCGCGCGCCGGATCGCGTACGTCGCGGAGCTCAGCACGCCGGACGCCCTGCGCCGCTTCGACCCGACCCTGGCCGACCTGGACGACGCGACGCTGCGGGCCTTCGTGGCCCGCTCAGCACCGGTGCGGGCCATGGCGCCGCTGCCGCCCGTCCGGTGCGCGGCCACGGGCGGTGCGGGGGCGACGGTCGGTGCCGAGGTGACGGTCTTCCCGCTCCTGGTCGACGAGGCCCTCGGCGGGGCTCCGGGCGCCGGTGCGGGCACGCTGCCCGCCGATGTCGCCGGCCAGGTCGGTGCGGCCCGCGCGGCGGGCCACCAGGTCGTGGTGGTCAGCCCCTGGCTGTGTCGCCTGACCGGGGCCGAGGTCCGCCCGGAGACGGTGCGCGGCCCCGCCGGTTTCGCCCTGCCGGCCGGCTTCGGAGCCGATGGTGCCGACGAGGCCGTCGGAGCCGACGGCGGCCCGGTGCTGCTGCCCGTCGAGCTGGCCGAGGCACTGTCCCCGGCGCCCTCGGGCGCCTGACTGACGGCCCCACGGCAGAGGCCCTGCCCCGGCGCGATGCGTCGGGGCAGGGCCTCTGCCGTGGGTACCGGGCTCAGAACAGCAGGGAGACCGGGGCACCGGTGCCGAGCAGCGACCGAGCGTAGTCCTCGAAGATCATCGGACGGTTCAGCGCGGTGTGCCGGCTGCCGATCTCCAGGTCGCGCCAGTACCGCTGGACGGGGTTGGACTGCGCGAAGCCGCTGGTGCCCGCCAGGTCCAGCAGGCGCTGCATGGCCTCCCGGGCGCGCTCCAGCGAGGTCACCATGTGCATGCGCAGCCGGGCCCGCTCGGCCGGGGTGGCGTCCTGCCCCTCCGGCACCGCGTCGAATCCGTCGGCGACGGCCAGCATGTGCATCACGGCGGTGTCGATCAGGTGCGTCGCCTCGGCGAACTCCTGCTGCACCGAGAGCGAGTCGACGGCCCGGGAGTAGGTGGAGAAGGCGAGCGGCTTGTGCTCCTCCAGCTTCGCGCGGACCAGGTCCAGCGCGCCGTGGGCCGCGCCCACCAGCGAGGACAGGGAGTGCAGGTTGCCCTTGATCAGCACGGTGGCCGGGACGGGGGACACCGGCTCGCCGGACGGCTCCAGCGGAGCGAACTGCACGAAGCGGTCCGGGACGAAGAGGTCCTCGGCGATCATCGCGTGGGTGCCGGTGCCGAGCAGTCCGGCCACCTTCCAGGTCCGCTCGATCCGCAGGTCCGCGGGCGGCGCCAGCAGGTTCGCCACGCCGGTCTGCTTGCCGTCCTCGTCGTACACCGGCACCCAGGCCAGGAAGGCCCAGTCGGAGAGCTCGCAGCCCGAGGCGTACGGGAAGCGGCCGTTGACCTTCAGCCCGCCGGCCACGGCGTCGGCGCGCAGGGCGGGGTCGAGGCTCGCGGCCGAGAGCATGACGGCGTCCGGGTCGGCGCCGTAGATCTCCTCCAGTCCGGGCTTCGGCATCAGCATCACGAGGTCGACGGAGGCCGCATGGTTGGCCGCGATCCAGCCGGTGGACGGGCAGCCCCGCCCCAACTCGGAGAGGACCTCGACCTGGTGACGCATCGGCAGCTCCCAGCCGCCCCAGGCGCGGGGCGTGCTGAGCCGCAGCAGACCCGCCTCGCGCAGCGCGGACATGTTCTCCGCCGGGACTTTCGACTCCCGTTCGGTCAGGTCGGCATTACGGCGCAGCAGGGGGACGAGTTCCTGTGCCCGGCCGATCAACTCCTCACGCGTGGGGACTGTTTCGGCGGTGTGCTGAGTCATGGTGGTTCCCTTCTCGGGGCCGACCGCGGGGCGGCGAGGTTTCGCGTCCATGGGGATTCCGCGAAGCGGTCGCCCGGGCCGTCGGCCCCAACGTCCCGGATAAACGCGCGAATTCACCCATGCCGGCCCACGCTAGCGGTCGCCTCCCGAACCACGCCCACGGCGCCGTAATCGGTTGTCCACCGCTGCGGAATCCTCCATTACCCGCCACAGAACGGGCGGTGGAAACCCCCGTTCTACGGTGAGCGGGTGAATGGCGGAACACAAACCCAGCGTCAGGTCCGCATCCTCGGTGTCGGCGGTTCCACCCGTCGGGGGTCCTCCTCCGAACGGGCCCTGAACGCCGCCCTGGCCGCCGCGACCCGGCACGGCGCGGCCGTGACGGCGATCAGCGGCGCCGACCTCGTCCTGCCGATGTACGACCCCGCGGACCGGACCCTGCCGCCGCCCGCCGAACGGCTGTTGGCCGCGCTGGCCGACGCGGACGGCGTGCTGATCGCCAGCCCTGCCTACCACGGCAGCACGTCGGGCCTGCTCAAGAACGCCCTGGACTACGTCGAGGAACTGCGCGACGACGCCCGCCCCTACCTCAGCGGACGCGCCGTCGGCTGCCTGGTCGTGGCGCAGGGCTGGCAGGCCGGCGCGTCCACCCTGGGCGGCCTGCGCACGATCGTGCACGCGCTGCGGGGCTGGCCCACGCCGCTGGGAGTGGTACTGAACACCACGGCGAGCGGCTTCACCGAGGACGGCGAGTACGCCGACCCCCGGGTCCGCGAGCAGGTCGAGACGATGGCCGGCCAGGTCGTCGACTTCGCCCGGGCACACCGCTCCGCTCCCCAGGGACCTGGCGCGTCCGCTCCCTAAGGCCCTGGCGCGGCTGAGTGCCGCCGGGCACCTCGAACCCCGAGCATGGGGCCACACCCCCGCTCCGAGGAAGGGCGCCCGCCCCGATGAACGACCCCCACCCGCAGAACGCCCGCCCGACGGCGCCCCGGCGCCGGTGGCCGGCGGTGGCCGCGGTCGCGCTGCTGCTGTTCGCCGCCCTGGCGGCGCTGCTCGCCGACCACGGCTGGGCTCCGTACGGCTTCGAAAGGGACGCCAACGACTGGAGCGCCGCCCACCGGCCGCCGGCGGCCCGGACGGCGGCCGTGGTGGTCACCTCGCTCGGCTCCGTCGTGGTGCCGTACCTGCTCGCCCTGGCCGCCGGGGCCGTCGCCGTCCGGGCCATGCCCGTGCCGCGGCCGATCCGCCTGGCCGTACCGCTGTTCCTCGCGCCGGTGCTGTGGCTGGTCGCCGGCCAACTGGTGCGCCTGGGGCTGATGCACGTCTTCGCCCGGCCCCGGCCGCCGCGGCCGAACTGGGCGACCGACGCATCCGGCTTCTCCTTCCCGTCCGGTCACTCCTTCACCGCGGCGGCCTGTGCCGGGCTGCTCGCCCTGGCCGTCGCCCGCGCCCGGCCGACGGCCGCCCGGGGCGCCGCCGCGGGGGCCGTCCTGTTCGCGGTCGCGGTCGGCCTCAGCCGGATCTACCTCGGGGTGCACTGGCCGCTGGACGTCCTCGGCGGCTGGCTGCTCGCCGCCGGCTGGCTCGCCCTCGGCACAGCGTGGTCGGCGGCCGGACCAGCGCCGACGCCCCCCGACGGCGGCCGTGACGCATGACACCAGGCGGGCTGTCACATGAGGACGGGCCCACCGCGTTACCTGGACATGGATCAAGAATCGAGTGCGGGCTCCCAGGCCGAGCCGCCCTGGCCGGAGTTTCCGGCGTTCGTCGCCTCGCGGGCGCGGCATCTGTTGCGGACGGCGTTCCTGCTCACCGGGGGTGACGCCCACCTCGCGGAGGACCTGGTGCAGGAGGCACTCGGCCGGGTGTACGTCAAGTGGCGGAAGATATCGCGGCTGGAGAACCCCGGTGGCTACGTCCAGACCGTGCTGGTCAACACCTTTCTGTCGTACCGGCGCAAGCGCAGCGCCTCCGAGCGCGTCACCGACGAGTTCCCCGAGGTCGGGGTGCACGACCCGGACCCGGCCCTGCGGCTGACGTTGCTGCGCGCGCTCGCCGAACTGCCCGCGCCGGACCGCGCGGTGCTGGTGCTGCGGTTCTGGGAGGACCGCAGCGTCGAGGAGACGGCCGCCGCGCTGCGGCTGAGCGGCACGGCCGTGCGCACCCGGTGCCGCCGGGCGCTCGCCCGGCTGCGCACGGTGCTGGGCGAGGACCTCGCCGCTGCTCTCGGCGACTCGACCGGAACGGACCGACCCGACCCCTCTCCGCAGAAGGCGGTGCTGCGCCATGCCCAGTGACGACGAGTTCGCCGACGAGTTCGCGGACGGCTTCGCCCGCGCCCTGCGCGGGGCCGCCGAGCTGGCGCCCGAGCCGGTGCGGCACACCCTGGCCGCCCGGGCCGAGCAGCACGGTCGCCGGTGGCGCCGCCGCCGGCGCACGGCCGTCGCGAGCGCGCTGGTGGTGCTGGTGCTGGCCGGGGGCGGTTTCGCGGCCGCCGGGCCGGGCGGGTTCGACCTGGTGGGGCCGACCGGTCCGCCGGGGCCGAGCCTGCCGACGATGGACCCGCGGGAGATGGTCGCGCTGTTCACCGGCCTGCTGCCGAAGGGCACGGTGACGGAGCTCAACAGCGCGCCGCCGAAGAAGGTGGACAGGCACCGGACCGGCGCGACGCTGCTGTTCGACGACGGGGCGGGGGCGAGCATCGTCGGGTTCTCCGCGGAGCGGACCAACCTGGCGCCCGGGGCCGCCGCGGTCTGCATGGACGGGTTCCAGACGCCCCAGGACTCCTGCGAGCGGACCGTCCGGCCGGACGGTTCCGTGCTGGTGATCGACAAGCTGCGGAGCACCAACACCCAGGGCGGCCGCGAGTGGCGGGTCACTTGGGCGGCGCCGGACGGGCGCCGGGTCGGGTTCACCGAGTACAACGGGCAGCCGGCCATCGCCAACCGGCCGAGCCCGCCGGTCTCCGACGACACCCAGCTGACCGACCTGGTGACCTCCCCGGTCTGGGACCAGATCTTCGCCACCCTCGCCCCGGCCGAGGGAGCCCCGAAGCCGGCCCACTCCCCCGCGCCCACGGCCACCGGCCCGTCGAACGCGGACCTGCTCGCGAAGCTCGTCCCGCTGCTGCCCGCCGGGGCGAAGGTCGAGGGCCAGGACCCCGGGCACGCCGCACTGACCGTCACCTTCGAGGGCCGCACCAGCATGCTGACCGTCGCGTTCGACCCGCCGTCCCAGCGCGGCCGGGACGAGCTGGCGACCATGGACCGCGATCTCCCGACCCCGCTGGAGGTCCGGGAGAAGCGGCCGGACGGCTCGCTGGTCGTCACCAACCGGTTCGGCAACGGGAAGACGGCGACCAACCCGGTGCTGCACTGGCTGGGCGCCGTGTACTACCCGGACGGCAGCCAGGTGCGGATCAACGAGTGGAACGGCCCGAACGCCTACACCTTCGAGCCCGGCGACCCGGCACTCGGCGTGGACCGGCTGAAGGCCGTCGCCACCGCCCCGGTCTGGCACCCCTGACCGGCGAAGGCCCGTCCCCGGGGCGGGGACGGGCCGGGGCGGGGACGGGCCGGGGCCGGTCCGGGCGGCGCCGTCAGGGCGCCTATGTCAGAACCTCCGACGGAGGTGACACAGAACCAAGTCGGAGGCTTGAACCGCGCCATGTGCCGAAATGTCTGTTTCTCAGCGTTCAGAGCGCGCGCCCCATCCGGCTCGTCGGACCCATCCGTCCCACCTCTCCCATCCGCTCCATCGAGACCATGCAGTGCGTCCACGGCCGGACCCGGGCCCGCGCCGCGGCGACCACCTGGGGCCCGTGTACGGCGGCACCCGCAAGGGCGACACCTTCCCGCCCGGCCGGGCCGACGTCGACGCCATCCGCCGCCGGGAACTGATCGAGCCGGTCGACCACCACGGCAAGTGGCTGCGCATCGCGGGCGCCTACGGCTGCCACCGCGAGGACTACGAGGAGGGCTTCCGGCAGCGCGCCCGACACCCGCACGCCTTCCCGCTGGAGAAGCCGACCTCCCACCGGATCGGCCTGGCCGCCTTTCCCCGGCAGATCACGGACATCGCGGCGGAGGTGACGGACTTCCCCGGCAAGGTGATCATCGACCTCGCGCCCGTGGGCTGATCAGCCCACCGGCGGCCTGGTCGCCGGCGGCTGCCCGTCGTCCCCGACCCAGGCGCCGACCCCCAGACGCCCGGTGGTGCCCAGGTCCAGTTCCGGAACGACCATCACGGGCGCGGCCCCCGGCGCCACGCGCACCCGGACGTACGGGGCGTTCGCCGGGTCGCCCGCTCCCGCCTCGCTGGTGTTGCGCCACACCAGCGAGCTGCGGGCGCCCTCTCCCGGCTCCAGCGCGATCGCCCGCGGGGGCTCGTCCGCACCGGTCCCGCTCGCGATCTGGGCACCGCCGCGCACGATCCGCACCCCGTCCACCGGCTGGTGCGCCAGGTCGAGCAGTTGCAGCTCCGGGTAGCCGTTGACGGTCACCGGGGCCGTCCCGCAGTTGCGCAGGTGCAGCCCGACCACGCGCAGCCCCATCGCCGCGTCCCCGTCGTCCACGCTCACCCGCACCCCGGAGGCCGGGCACGGACCGCCCGTCCGCGACGCCTCAACGCTAGGCACACTGCGCACCTTGAGGACCTTCAACCCCGTTGCGGTCCGGTCCAGTTCGACCCTCCCCTGCGCGGTCGCCCCCGGCGCCAGCCCCTCCACCGTCCTGGTCTCGTTCTCCATCGCGCCCCCGGACGCCCCCGTCCGGCTGAACACCACCGTGATGTCCGACTCCTCACCACCCCTGTTGGTCACCTCGTACGCGGCGCACGCCCGGTTCACTGCCGTGATCCGCACCCCGTCCTCCGCCACCGCCGTCGGCGAGGCCGACACCACCCCGCACGGCCCGGCACTCCCGGACGCCGAAGGCCCCCCGGCCGCCCCCACCACCTGGCTCCCGCACCCCACCAGCAGCACCCCGGCCGCCACCCCGGCCACCCCCTGCCGCACCCGCAACGCCCCGGCCCTCTCGAAGTCACCCATCCGACCATCCGACCACGCACCACCACGCCCTACCGTGACCCACACCACTCCCCCTGCAACAGCCCGGCAACACTCCGTCCGCGGAGGACCGCGCTCCCGGCCGCACCGCCGATGCGACGCGTCGCGATGAGTTTCTCGCGGCCGGAAGCGCATGGCCCGCGCACGGCACGCGCTTCGCGAGGCCGGTTCGACGGCGGCCGGACCGGCGTCGTGGCCCCGCTGTTCGCCGCGTTCGATCTTGCGTCGGCTGACACGCGCTCGCCCAAAATACGCGCCCCTGCGGTCGCCAGGAATAGGATGACGACCGATGAATGCCAGATCTCCGCAGGAGGCCCGGACGTGACGAAATCAGCCGCCGGGGAGTCACCTCGGAAATCCGTAGAGGGCTCAGGCCGACGCAGATCCGACAACGGGCTGGGATTCCTCCTCGTCTACGGGAACAGAAACCTCGCAGGCAGGGGACTTACTGTCGAGGGGGATCCGAATGCGGAGACACCCAGGAGCAAGGACTCACCTCCCGAGCTTGCGGATGATTCAGCCCTCGGCAAGGTCAAGAACGGATTGGGGTTCCTCCTCGCGGCCTTTGCCGCACTGTTGAACATCGTGGGCCTGCAGAGCTCCGAGCTTTCATCGGTGCTGCGCAACGAGCCGCGCCAGGACGCGATCGCGGTCTCCCTCCTGGCCGGAGCGCTGGCGGCCGCAGCAGCCAGCATCTTCATCCCGAACAGGACTTCGGTCTCCGCGTACTGGATCCCGGTCACTGCCGCGTGCCTGGTCGGCATGACGGCCCTGGTCATCGACGCGATCCGGATCCCTGGAGTGTCGTCCGGCGCGGACGGGGAATTGGCGGGATTCTCCGCCGGCGGCCTCGTGCTTGCGACTGTCGCCGCCGTGGCCGTCATGAGGAAACGCAAAAAATCTCCGAAAGCCTCCGTCACCTCTATTCTTCTGATCTGCTCAGTAATCCTGCTGTCCCTCGCGGGGTTCGCGGCCGCCCGGGTTGAGACGAGCAGCCAGGTGAACTCCACGCACCCTCAGATTTCGGCGGCCATCAAGCAGACCGATTCTCGGTCGACCGTCTCGATCTCCTTCAGCGCCTCCAAGCTCCGAGATGAGGAACAGATCGGAATCGTGGTGCGCGGAGTCCCTCGCGCCATGGATCTGAGCGCAAGGTGCAAAGGAAGTCCCCGGGTCGACACATGCCTTGTCAGCAAGGTCTGCGCATATCAGGACGACCCGTGCGAGATGATTGCAAGCGGGCCGCTCAAGCCCGATGCGACCGGTGCCGTCAAGGCGGATGTCGAGGCCCCCTTCCCGAATTCGGCCTACCAGTTCATTGACATCAGGGCGACGCTTTGCCAACTTGACGCCGGTTCACTGAACTGCAAATACAGGAACAAAGACACAGTGCTCTTTCTCGGTGTGCCTCCGGCCCCTTCTTGACCGGTCGTGCGTCGGATGACGCCTGCAACGCTTCTGCACCCCGCGTCCGGGTCGCCGCCCATCGCACCCTGCGGGCCACCGTCTGAGCGGACCCTCAGACGTCCTGTTCCTCGGTGAGGCGCCGCAGGAGGCCGAGCAGGGTCGCACGGTCCGTGTCGGGCAGGGCGGCGAAGCACGAGGCGAGCACCTCGTCGGCGACCCGGTGGCCGACCGTCAGCAGTTGCTCGCCCGCCGGCGTGAGGTGGTGCTCGATGCGCCGACCGTGTCCCGGCCGGCGCTCGACGAGGCCCTGGGCGCCGAGGCGGCCGACGAGCGTGCCGAAGGCCTGCTCGGTCTGGAACGTCGCCGCGGCCAACTCGCGCCCCGAGGCCCCGGGTGAGCGGCTGATCGCCCGTAGGGCGTCCCACTGGGCCAGCGTCGTACCGGCGGCCGAGAGCGCGCTGTCGAGCGCCCGGTGCTGACGGTACTGGGCCTGCTTGACCGCTCTGCCGAGTTCTTGCAGCTCATCATGCATGGATCGAGTCTACGCCAATCCAAACTAGCTTATATAAACATCCTTAGTTACTCTGGGGGCATGACCCCGGACACCACAGCCCCGTACGCGGACCTGCCCCTCACCCTCACCGAGGCCGGAGCGGGCCGGCCGGTCCTCATCCTGCACGGAGGCGGCGGCCCCGCCACCGTCGCCGGACTCGCCCGACACCTCTCCGCCCACACCCACACCATCACCCCGGTGCACCCCGGCTGGGACGGCACCCACCGCCCCGCCTGGCTCACCGGCATAGCCGACCTCGCCCGCGCCTACCTCCACCACCTCCACGGCCGCGGACTGCGCGACGTCCTCGTCATCGGCTCCTCGCTCGGAGGCTGGACGGCCGCGGAGATGGCCGCCCGGGACGACACCGGCACCATCACCGGCCTCGTCCTGATCGACGCCGTCGGCGTACGGATCGAGGGGGAGCCGATCACCGACCACTTCGGCCTCGACGCCCGCGGCCTCGCGGAGCACTCCTGGCACGACCCGGACCGGTACTACCTCGACCCCGCCGACCTTCCCGCCGACGAACTCGCGCGCAGGCAGGCCAACGCCGCGACCATGCGCCTCCTCGCCGGCGACCCGTACATGCACGACCCCGAGCTGCTGGGCCGACTCTGCCGCGTCCAGACACCCACTCTCCTGCTCTGGGGCGCCGCCGACCGCATCGTCACACCCGCCTACGGCGCCGCGTACGCCGAGGCCTTCGGCAACGGCCGACTGGAGATCGTCCCGGAGGCCGGCCACCTCCCGCAGATCGAACAGCCCGAAGCCACCCACGCCCTGATCGACGCCCACCTCCGCCACACCGGCACCCGCCACGGATCCTCCGCCTGAGGGCCCGACGGCGTACGGCGCCCCGGCACGGCAGCGGCCGGGCGCGCCCGGGGCGGGCGCGGCCGGCCTCGGCCCTGCCGCGGGGGGTCAGCGGCTGCCCCCCTGGAAGGTCAGAGGATTTCGATGTCCTTGACCTGCGGAGGACGGTTCGGGTACGAGATGTCGGTCCAGCGAGGGATCTTGACCGAGTCCCCGTTGGCGTCGTAGTAGATCAGGTCGTTGTTACCGGTGGAGATGCGGTCGACCCACCAACTGCCGAAGGACATCCGGCCGGCGTTCGCGTAGCAGTCCACGCTGTTCCTGCCGTCGCTGTGCGACCAGATCTTCAGGAAGTCCTCCCCGCCCCTGCACTCGATGTGGTCGATGGCGTAGGCGTTGGACGGCACGGCCACGGTGAAGGCGGCCGCCGCGGCGAGCGCGGCGGTGAGGGAGCTCACGATCTTCTTCGTCTTCGAGAACACGGATTCTCCTCAGTCGAATTCATGCGAGTCGATCGAGTCATTCGGATCGCATCGAAATGCCGAATCGGGAATGCGCGCCGCGATCCGCCTCCGGATGCGTCGTGCCCGACCAGACTCACCGTGCCCGCCGGACGGGTCAATCGAATCCATCGTGGACCGACCACTTGTCGGCCGGATTCCTCCGGGCCGCCCGTGCGGAGCGGGTCCGCTCGTGCGGACGGGGCGCGGGGTGGCCACCCCGCGAACCATCCGAACCACCGCTCCCAATGGCGGCGCCCGTCCCACTCGCCCAGCCCTGAGCTGGGACGACGCCTCAACCACCGGCCGACGGCCGTCCCACCGGCGGCGAGCGGACGGCGGGCGGACGGCGGCCGGGTGGATCCGGCCGGGACCGGACGGCGCGGGAGGCGTCCGGTGGGCGCACGACCTACCCTCCACCCCGATCGGCGCAGCCTCGCGCCGGCTACCGGGGAGTGAAGACGTCCACCCCGGCAGCCCCCGCCGCAACCCCCGCTGCACCGGTCGCACCGGTCGCACCGGTCGGCACGGGCACCGCCTCCGGGTCCGGCCGGTAGCGCTCGGCGCGGGCGTGGTACTCGAAGTCGCCGCGCAGCAGGGAGCGGTGGCGCTCGGCGTAGAGCTGGACGGCAGCGCGGATCGGCTGGGTGGCGCCGGCCGCGGCCAGTTGCGCGGGCAGCTGCCGCTCGGCGCTGACGGCCCGTTCGACGCAGGCGGCCCGCAGGTCGTCGACCCGGGTGACGGCCTCCTGGACCGTCCCGCCCCGGTGGTGGCGCAGCACGAAGACGGCGTTGTGGTAATAACCGGCCGCGCCCTCCTTCCGGGCCGAGCAGATGTCGTTGTAGAGGGCGATGTGGTCGACCACAGCGCCGCGCAGGGCGACCAGTGCGGGCAGGCGGCGCACGTGGTCGGGCAGGTCGATGGCCGGCGGGGTCTCGAAGAGGTCCAGGAACATCCCCATGCCGATCGAGTGCCGGCGGTGGGTGAGGTAGTCCTCGGGGAGCGGGGTGTGCCCGGCGGCGCGTTCCACGGCCTCGCGCCAGTACGTCCACAGCCAGGAGGTGACGTCCTCGCGGAAGGTCTGGTGCCAGGACGGCGAGCGACCGGCCCGGGTGCGCCGCCAGAGGTCGGCCAGGGCGAGCGCCGCCGGGCTGGTGGGGCGGCGGCCGCCGGTCAGGACGCCGGTCAGCTCGTCGATGGCCGCCCGGCTCCGGGCGAGGTCCTGGCCGCAGCCGTCGTCGTCGAAGGCGTCGTCGACGACGAACGCCCAGAACGTCCACTGGCAGCGCAGCGCGAGCGGCCCCACCTCGGCGGTCGGGTCGGTCAGCGCGCACCACAGCTCGGACTGGGTGCGCAGCATCCGGCGGCGCACCTCGGGCGAGGAACAGAGGCCGAACTCCTCGGCCCAGGCCCACATGCGTAAGCCCGCCTCGTCCTGGTTCGGGTTGCCACCGGTGGCCGGGAAGGGCATCCGGAAGGCGGGAAGGGTGATCTGGTCCATGGCGCGCATGCTCCTGTCTGGTCGGGACGGCAGTGCGGCCGTGGAACCTTCCGACAGTTTGTTCCCCCTGTCCAGCGCGGGTCGTGCCAGATACCCGCCCAGGTATCTGGCACGACCCGCGCCCGCCGTCCGCCCGACCAGCACCGACCAGCACCGACCAGCACCGGAGGCAACGAACTGCTGCCGCACCGCAGTTGAACACCGGCAGAAACTCCCCACAGCGTCGCCACCACACTCGGGCGGCGGCATCAGCCCCGTGGCACCGGGCATGTATGAGGGGTCGTCCGGCACCGGGCCGTGACGACCCGGCACCGGCCGCGGCATCGACCGGACGCACGAGGAAGTGGCGGGCATGGGCGAACTGGACGGCAGGACAGCACTGGTGACGGGCGGGTCGCGCGGAATCGGACGGGCGGTCGCACTGCGGCTCGCGGCCGACGGGGCACTGGTCGCGGTGCACTACGGCGGCGACGAGGAAGCCGCCACCGAGACCGTGGGGCTGATCGCCAAGGCCGGCGGCCGGGCGTTCGCGGTGCGGGCCCGGTTCGGCGGGAGCGACGGGTTGGACCAACTGTTCGGGGGCCTCACCGCCGGGCTGGCGGAGCACGGCGAGGACGGGCTGGACATCCTGGTCAACAACGCGGGCATCCACCTGGCCGGTTCGATCGGTCAGATCACCGAGGAGGAGTTCGACCGGGTGATGGCGATCAACGTGCGCGCGCCGCTCTTCGTGATCCAGCGATCCCTGCCGCTGCTGCGGGACGGCGGGCGGATCGTGAACGTGGCCTCGGCGGCCACCCGGATCGGCTCCCCGCTCCAGATCGGCTACACCGTCAGTAAGACGGCACTGGCGGCCCTCGCCGCGCCGCTCGCCAACGAGCTCGGCCGGCGAGGGATCACCGTCAACACCGTCAACCCGGGGGTGATCCTCACCGACATGACCTCCGAGTGGACGAGCGCCCCGCCGGCGATGGCCGGACTGGAGTCGATCACCGCACTGGGTCGGATCGGCGAGCCCGAGGACGTCGCGGACGTCGTCGGCTTCCTGGCGGGCCCCCGGGGCCGCTGGGTGACCGGTCAGACCGTCGACGTCTCCGGCGGCACCTACCTCGGCCCGATCCCGCCGGCCTGAGCGCCTCTCCCCCGGGTGTCCCACCTGTCCGCCCCGCCAGACGCAACTTCTTCGCATTAAGCTGGGTGCATGAGTTCCCGAGCGACCACACGCCCCGGCGGGCGCAGCGCCCGCGTCCAGCAGTCCGTGCACCAGGCCGTCCGTGAGCTGGGGGCGGAGCTGGGGCGGGAAGCGCTCACCGTGCCGCTGATCGCGGCCCGCGCGGGGGTGACGCCGTCGACCGTCTACCGACGCTGGGGTGACCTGCGGGAACTGCTGTCGGACGTGGCCGTCGAGCGGTTGCGCCCCGACGCCCCGCCGGTCGACCACGGCAGCCTGCGGGCGGACCTGGAGGCGTGGGCCGTGCAGTTCGCCGAGGAGATGTCGTCGACAGCGGGCCGCACCTACCTCCGGGACGCCCTGTTGGGCGACCCGGAGCAGGGCAACGCGGCCCGCTGCTCCGACTACGCCGTCGAGCAGTTGAAGGCCGTCGGGGTGCGCGCGGCCGGGCGGGGGGAGGCCGTGCCGGACGTGGAGACCCTGCTGGACGTCGTCGTCGCCCCGCTGATGTACCGGATCCTGTTCCGCTCCTCGGAGCTGTCCAGGGCCTACACCGACCACCTGGTCGCGGCGGCGCTCGGCCGCGCCACGCCTCCCCCACCTAAAAGCTAAACATTTGCGTTTGGGAGCCCGAGGTCCTTAGAGTGCTTAACGCAAAGCATTCGCCTTAAGGCTCAGAGGTGCTTCCATGACCAGCGTCACCGCCCCGCCGTCCCGCTCGGCCACCCCTGCCGCCCCCGCGACCAGCACGGGATGGCTCCTCGGCGACATCGCCGTACACCGCGTCGACGAGCTCGAACTGCCGCGGCAGACCGGCCCCTGGCTGCTGCCGGACGCCACCAGGGACGTGCTGGACCAGGCGCCGTGGCTGCGCCCCGACTTCGCCGACGCCGACATCCCCCGTCTGGCGAGTCACAGCTTCGCGGTGGAGGCCGGCGGGCTGCGGATCGTCGTGGACACCGGCATCGGGAACGCCAAACCACGCGCCAACCCGGCCTGGCACGGCCTGGACACCGACTTCCTGGAGCGCCTGACGGCGGCCGGCTTCCCGCCCGAGTCCGTGGACCTGGTGATCACCACGCACCTGCACACCGACCACGTCGGCTGGAACACCCGCCTCACCGGCCGGGACTGGGCGCCCACCTTCCCCAACGCCCGCTACCTCACCAGCCGCACCGAACGGGACCACTGGGCCGCCACCGACCTGGACGAGGCCCGTGCCCAGATGTTCCGCGACTCCGTGCACCCCGTCCGCGACGCCGGGCAGTACGACGCCGTCGCCGTGCCCGAGCAGGGGCACGAGGTCGCACCGGGCGTCCTGCTCGTCCCCGCCCCGGGCCACACCCCGGGCCAGGTCGCGGTGGAACTGCGCGGCGGCGACCGCCGGGCGCTGATCACCGGCGACAGCATCCACCACCCCGTGCAGCTCTCCCACCCCCAGGTGAGCAGCTGCGTCGACACCGACCCGGCCCAGGCGGTCCGCACCCGCGCTCGGCTGCTGGACACCCTCGCCGACACCGACGCGCTGCTCCTGGGCACCCACTTCCCGCAACCCACGGCCGGCACCGTCCACCGGGAGGACGGCCGCTACCGGCTGCTCGCCGAGCCGGCCGCCGAGATCCCGACCGCCGCCTGATCACCCAGCGACGCCGCCCGGTTCGATCACCCTCGGACCGCGCCACCATCGGCCTCGCCACCATCGGCCAAGAAGGAGCGCCAACCATGCCTGCCGCCGACCTCACCCCACCCGAGGCAGCCCGCTGGGCCGCCCGCGCCGGACTCGTGCTCCCGGCCGAGCGCCACGCCGCAGTCGCCGCGGTCGCCAACCACATCCACAGCGTCGTCTCGGTCCTGCGCGAGCTGGACTTCGCGGACGTCCCGCCCGCCGCCACCTACCACCCCGCACCGGAGACGCACCATGCCGCCGTTTGACCAAGCGCATGAGCAGCCGTACGAACTGTCGCTCGCCGCCGCCGCGGACGCGATCCGCGCCCGGCGGCTGTCCCCCGTCGAACTGGTCGACTCCGTCCTGGAGCGCATCGAGGCGACGGAACCGCACCTCGGCGCCTACGTCACGGTCACCGCCGAGCACGCCCGCCGGGCCGCGGCCGAGGCCGAACACGAGGCGGCGCACGGCCGTTACCGGGGGCCGCTGCACGGCATCCCGATGGCACTCAAGGACCTGATCGACGTCGACGGGATGCCCACCACGGCCAGCTCCCGGGTCCGCGCCGACCACCGCGCGACGGCGGACAGCACGGTCGCCGCCCGGCTGAGCGCGGCCGGCGCGATCCTGCTCGGCAAGACCCACACCCACGAGTTCGCGTTCGGCCTGACCACCCCGCAGACCCGCAACGCCTGGGACCGCAGCCGCATCGCCGGCGGCTCCAGCGGCGGCTCCGCGGTCGCCGTCGCCTCGGGCGCCGCGACCTTCGCCCTGGGCACCGACACCGGCGGGTCGATCCGGGTACCCGCCGCGCTCAACGGAGTCGTCGGCCTCAAGCCGACCTACGGCCTCGTCCCCCGACACGGCGTCACCTCCCTGTCCTGGTCGCTGGACCACGTCGGCCCGCTCACCCGCACCGTCGAGGACGCGGCCCTGGTCCTCACCGCACTGGCCGGGCACGATCCGCGCGACCCCGCCTCGCTGGCCGTCCCCGCCACGCACTACCGGCCCGGCGCCGGAACGGACCTGACGGGGCTTCGCGTCGGCGTGCCGCGCACCTACTACTTCGACCGCGTCCATCCGCAGGTGGAGGCCGCCGTCCGGCACGCCGTCGGACAGTTGGAAGCCCTGGGCGCGCGGCTCGTCGAGGTCGACATCCCGATGACCCGCTACATCCACGCCACCCACTGGGGCCTGATGGTGCCGGAGGCCGGCGCCTACCACGAGGGCAGCCTGCGCGCCGTCCCCGAGCTGTACCAGGACGACGTCCGCATCCTCCTGGAGGCAAGCGAGTTGATGAGCGCCGGCGACTACCTGCGCGCCCAGCGCGCCCGCACGCTCATGCGCGCCGAGTGGGCCCGGATGCTGGAGGAGGTCGACGTGATCGCCGCCCCGAGCGTCCCGACGACCGCGGTCAGGGCCGACGGGACGACGCTCAGCTGGCCCGACGGCACGGTCGAGGACGTCTCCGACGCCTATGTACGCCTCTGCGCCCCCGCCAACATCACCGGAGTACCCGCCCTCACCGTCCCGGCCGGCCGCGACGCGGCGGGCCTGCCGATCGGCCTGCAGCTGCTCGGCCGGCCCCTCGGCGAGCCCACCCTGCTGCGGGTCGGCCACGCCTACGAGCAGACCCGGCCGGCCCACGCACTCCCGGCCTGAGCCGGTCGGCGCCGCCGGCCAACTCTTCCCAGGCGCTAGCCTGTTCCGCATGCCGACCACCCGCCCCGCAAGGCCTCGCCCCTCCACCCGGGACCGTCTGCTCGCGTTCGGCACCCTGCCCGCGGCGGCGGCCGTGCTCACCGGGGTGAACGCGCTCTACCTGCTTCTCGTGGTCTTCGGGAACGTCACCGACTTCGGCACCAACCAGCAGTTCGTCCAGCACGTGCTGGCGATGGACACCACCTTCCGGGACCGGGACCTGATGTGGCGCTCCGTCACCTCCCCGGGCCTGCAGAACGCGGCGTACGTCGCGATCATCGCCTGGGAGGCGTTGAGCGCCGTGGTGCTGACGGCGGGGGCGCTCGCCTGGTGGCTGCGGCCGGAGCTGGCGCGCCGGCTCAGCAGCCTCGGCCTGCTGCTGATGCTGCTTCTCTTCGGGGCCGGTTTCATCGGGATCGGCGGCGAGTGGTTCGCCATGTGGCAGTCGAAGGCGTGGAACGGCCTGGACGCGGCGATCCGCAACGTCACCCTGGCGGGGCTCGCCCTGGTGGTGGTGCACCTGCCGCACCGCGCAGCCACCCCGTCGGAGGCAGCCACCCCGTCTGAGTGAGAGCAACCGCAACGGCCGCACTCACGCCGTCGGCACGGCCCGGTCGGGCAGCGGCACGGCCCGGTCGGGCGCCGGCACGGCCCGGTCGGGCAGCGGCACGGCGTGCAGGCAGGGGTGGAGCGGGGCACCGCCCGGTGCCGGGTCCGGAGCCGTCAGGACGGTGGCCACCTCGCCGGTGATCTCCACCCGGAGGCCGCCGTCGAGACTCTCCCAGACCGGCCCGCCGCCGGGCCCCAGGGCGTCGGTGGCGTACACCACCACGACGGCCGGCGGCGCGTGGCCGCCGATCGGTCCGGGCAGGGTCACCGCGTAGCGGCGTTCAAGGCTCTTCATGGCCGGCCTCCTGGTCGGAACTCCCCGCCCGTATCGTCGATTCTCCTCCGGACCAGGGCCGTCGTATACGAACGGTATGCGTCTTGACGCCATTCGGCGGGTGCCCGTGGCAGCCGCCCGGGATCGGGGATCACCCGTCGCGCCTACCCGACCCCGCCCACTCCACACCCCGGAGCCCTGGTGCGTGCCGTCCGGAGTGGGCAGGCTGCTGCTGCACCCGCCGCCCGACCACGGAAGCGAGACCGCGAGCATGATCGAGGACCCCCGAGCCGGCACCGTCGACGGGCTGCTGCGCCGCAGCGCCGGCCGCACGCCCGACCGCATCGCGCTCACCTTCGGTGACCGCAGCTGGACGTACCGGCAGCTCGACGAGGCGGTCAGCCGGGCGGCCGGGCACCTGCTCGGGCTGGGCCTGCGCCCCGGCGACCGGGTCGCCGCGTACGGGCGCAACTCCGACGCGTACGCGATCGCCTTCCTCGCCTGCGCCCGGGCCGGACTGGTGCACGTCCCGGTCAACCACGCCCTCACCGGCGAGGAGTTGCGCCACCTGCTCGGCCAGTCCGGCAGCCGCGCGGTGCTCGGCGACCCGGCCCTGACCCCGGAGGTCGAACGGGTCCGGGACGGGCTGGCCGTCGAGCACGTGGTGCCGCTGCGGGACGACCCGGCCGGACTGCTCGAAGCCGCGCTGGACGGCCCGGTGCCCGAACTCGGCGCCGGAGCGGCCGACACCGACCTCGCCCAGTTGCTCTACACCTCCGGGACCACCTCCCGGCCGAAGGGCGCGATGATGCCCCACCGCGCCCTGGTGCACGCGTACCTGTCGAGCATCCACGCCCTCGACCTGCGCGCGGACGACCGGCCGCTGATCTGCATGCCGCTGTACCACTCGGCCGGCCTGCACGTCTTCCTGCTCCCCTACCTCGCGGTCGGCGCCTCCGTCCTGCTGCTGGAGGCGCCCGACATCCCCGAGCTGCTCCGGCGGATCGAGGGCGATCGGATCGGCTCGCTGTTCCTGGCGCCGACGGTGTGGGTGCCGCTGGCCACCCACCCCGACCTGGACCGGTACGACCTCTCCTCGCTGCGCAAGGCCCAGTACGGCGCCTCGGTCATGCCGGTGGCGGTGCTCGACCGGCTGCGCGCCCGCTACCCGGGAGTGGGCTTCTACAACTGCTTCGGCCAGTCCGAGATCGGCCCGCTGGCCACCGTGCTGCGGCCGGAGGAGCACCCGGACCGGCCCGCCTCCTGCGGCCGCCCGGTGCTGTTCGTCGAGACCCGGATCGTCGACCGGGACGGTGCCGAGGTACCGCCCGGTACCCCGGGCGAAATCGTCTACCGCTCCCCGCAGTTGTGCCTCGGCTACTGGGAGGCGCCGGAGCAGACCGCCGAGGCGTTCAAGGGCGGCTGGTTCCACTCCGGGGACCTCGTGGTCGCCGATCCGGAGGGGTACCTCACCGTGGTCGACCGGATCAAGGACGTCATCAACACCGGCGGGGTGCTGGTGGCCTCCCGGGAGGTCGAGGAGGCCCTCTACGGCCACCCCGCCGTGGCGGAGGTCGCGGTGATCGGCGCGCCCGACCCGAAGTGGATCGAGGCGGTCACCGCGTTCGTCGTGCTGCGGCCCGGCTCCGCCGCACCCACGGCGGCGGAGCTGATCGCCCACGTCCGGAGCCGGCTCGCTCCGTTCAAGGCGCCGAAGAGCGTCGTCTTCGTCGCCGAACTGCCGCGCAACCAGAGCGGCAAGCTGCTCAAGCGGGAGCTCCGGGCACAGCTGGCGCACTGAGGCCGAACCCGTCTCCCCCGCGGAGCGGCCGGTGGACTAGAAGGCGTCGGCCTTCCCGGCGGGAGCGGCCAGCAGGGCGGTCTGGAAGACGAAGCGGTTCCACGGGGTCCGCGGGTCCCGGCCGGTGACGGCGGCCAGGCGGCGCAGCCGGTAGCGGACGGTCTGCGGGTGGAGGTGCAGCCGGGTGGCCGCGCCGGCGGCGCCGTCGGAGTAGATCACGGTGTCGAGCGTCCGCCGGGTGGTCTCGTCCTGCGCGAGGTGGCCGAGGACGGACTCGGCGACCCGGGCCGGGTCGGCGTCGGGGTGCCCGGTCACCAGGGCCACCACCTCCAGGTCGCCGCGGGCGAGCATCCGGCGCTCGGTCCACACCAGCGGCGAGGCGTGCCGGACGCCGTGGGCGGCGATCCGGTAGGCGCGCGGCGCGGTGGCGGCGGTGACACCGGTGAGCAGGGCACCGGTGAGCCCCTGCCCGGCCGCCAGGCGGTCCAGCGCGGCCGGGTCGACGGCCTTGGCCAGGGCGACCCCGAGACCGTCCATGGTGGTGTGCAGCGTGGTGAGTTCGAGGTCGGCCGCCTCGCCCACGGCCCTGGCCGCCAGGGCGGCGGTGACCAGCGCGGCCGCCCGCTCCGCCTCGTCCGGTGCGCCGGCCGCCGGGGAGAGCACCATCAGGTCGAAGGCGGCCGGCAGCTCCGCGTCGAGTTCTCGCAGCCGCGCCCGCAGGGTGCCGGGGTGGCTCTGCCGGCCGAGCAGCAGGTCGGTGAGCAGTCCGCGCAGGGCGTGCTCGCGGTCCTCGCTGAGGCTGCGCCCGGTGGACTCGTAGCCGTCGAAGATCGCCTCGGAGGACTGGTCGAGCACGGTCAGCCAGACCCGGGCGAGCGCGCTGAGGTCGCGCACGGTGACGGCGTCGGCGAAGCGCTCGCCGATCCACTCGAAGAAGGCCAGCGCGGCCACCCGGTAGGCGCGCAGTACGGCCGCCAGCGGGCGGGCGTCGCGCGCCCGGACCGCGCCGACACCGCGGAACATCCGGATGTCCTCGGCGCCCAACGCGCCGTCCACGGCCCAGAGTTCGAGCACCCGGCGGAGCGTCCAGACGATGATCGAGCGGACCTCCTCGAGCTGACGGGCGTCGAGGTTGGCGTAGGCGGGGATCTCCCGGGCGATCGCGGTCATGAAGGCGTCGACCACGTCCGGCTCGTCCGCCAGGATCAGCGCCACCGCGCCGGACCGGTCGGACCGGGGCTCGACCGCACCGGACGCCGACGCGCCCCCTACCGATGGGCCTTGTGCCGATGGCACAGTCTTCTTCATCACCACCTGACAAGCCTAGTGCCGGCGCCCACGGCCCGCCCGTGACCATGGGACGACACGGCCGTCGCACCCGGGCGACGGCGACTGCCCCGGAGGAGAACCGCATGCCGTTCCAGCCTGAGGTGATCGTGGTCGGCGCCGGCCTGGCCGGACTGGTGGCCACCCATGAGCTGGCCAGGGCCGGCCGGCGGGTGCTGGTGGTCGAGCAGGAGAACCGGCGGAACCTGGGCGGCCAGGCGTTCTGGTCGCTCGGCGGACTGTTCTTCGTCGGCAGCCCCGAGCAGCGCAGGGCCGGGATCAAGGACTCCCTGGAGCTGGCCCGGCAGGACTGGTTCGGCTCGGCGGCCTTCGACCGGCTGGACGACGAGGACCACTGGGGCCGGCAGTGGGCCGAGTCCTACCTGGCCTGGGCGGCCGGCGGCAAGCGCGGCTACCTGCGCGAGCTGGGCCACCGGGTGGTGCCGCTGGTGGGGTGGGCCGAGCGGGGCGCCGGCTCCGCCACCGGCCACGGCAACTCGGTGCCGCGCTTCCACATCACCTGGGGCACCGGGCCCGGCGTGGTGGAGGCGTTCCTGCGCCCGGTGTTGCGGGCGGAGCGCAGCGGGCTGGTGCGGTTCGCCTTCCGGCACCGGGTGGACGAGTTGCTGACCGAGGAGGACGGCACCGTGGTCGGCGTCCGGGGTGCGGTGCTGGCGCCGGACGACTCCGGGCGCGGGATCAGCTCCTCGCGCGCGGTGACCGGGCCGTTCGAGGAGCGGGCGGCGGCGGTCGTGGTGACCTCCGGCGGCATCGGGCACAACCACGCCCTGATGCGCGCCAACTGGCCCACCGAGCGGGTCGGGCCGGCCCCCGAGCACCTGATCTCCGGGGTGCCCGCCCATGTCGACGGCCGGATGCTGGCCATCACCGAGCGGGCGGGCGGCCGGGTGGTCAACCGCGACCGGATGTGGGCCTACACCGAGGGCGTCCACAACTGGGACCCGGTCTGGCCGGACCACGCGATCCGGATCCTGCCCGGCCCGTCCTCCATGTGGTTCGACGCCGAGGGACGCCGGCTGACCGGCATGTCCGGGGTGCCGGGCGCCGACTCGATCGGCGCGATGAAGCAGATCCTGGCCACCGGCCACGACTACTCGTGGTTCGTGCTGACCCAGTCGATCATCGAGAAGGAGTTCGCCCTCTCCGGCTCGGAGCAGAACCCCGACTTGACCGGCCGTGACCTGAAGTTCGCGGTGCGGAGCAGGCTGGCGAAGGGCGCCCCCGGCCCGGTGGAGCGGTTCAAGCGGCACGGCGTGGACTTCGTCGTCGCCCGGACCCTCCCCGAACTGGTCGCCGCCATGAACGGGATCGCCCGCGGCCCGAAGCTCGACCCGGCCGACATCGAGCGGCAGATCGTCGCCCGCGACCGGGAGTTGGGCAACGAGTTCAGCAAGGACGTGCAGGTGATGGCGATCCACAACGCCCGCCGCTCGCTCACCGACCGGATCGCCCGGGTCGCCAAGCCGCACCGGATCCTCGACCCGGGGCACGGCCCGCTGATCGGCGTGCGGCTCAACATCCTGTCCCGGAAGACCCTCGGCGGCCTCCAGACCGACCTGGACTCCCGGGTGCTCGGCGCCGACGGCGCGCCCGTCCCCGGCCTCTACGCCGCCGGCGAGGTGGCGGGCTTCGGCGGCGGGGGCGTGCACGGCTACAACGCCCTGGAGGGCACCTTCCTGGGCGGATGCATCTTCTCGGGGCGGGCGGCCGGCCTGGCGATCGCCAGAGGCCGCTGATCCCCGGGTGACCGTCAGCCGCTGATCCCCGGGTGACCGTCAGCCGGTGAGCCAGGGGGCCTCGGGGAGCTTGGCCTCGGCGTTGCGGCCGGTGAAGTCCACGGTGGTCGGTGTGCCCAGACCCGCCATCCGCATGGTGACCCGGCGCAGGGTGCCGTCGGCGTCCACCCAGTAGGTGAGCGGGGAGCGGTTGCCGTCCGGTGCGGCTCCCTGGGCACGCGGTCCGGCGAAGCGGTCGCAGCCGCGACCGTCGATGCGGTCCTGGCCGAGCCAGCGGGCGCCGGACTGGGCGAGCAGCAGCGGGTTGTCCGGGCGGTCGGCGCCGACCTGGGTGAGCAGTTGGAGGCCGGCGTCCAGCGGGTCGGCGGTGTACGAGCGAGGGGACCAGCCGCTGCGCGGCACGCGTTCGGCCTGCTCCCAGGCCGGGCTCCGGTCGCCCGCCGGTTCGGGGGCCAGTCCCAGGCCGCCGGCGTCCCAGATCACCAGGCCGTGGTCCATCTCGCCGCCGCCGGCGCCGGTGGACCGGTAGCGGCCGACGCCCCGGTGGGTGCGGTAGTCCACGACGCCCTCGACCCGGATCCGCACGCCACCGCCCTCGTCGGCGGTGAGCACCACACCGACCGGGCTGGCCTGGTAGAGGTTCAGCCGGGACACCGCCAGCCGGGCCGCCTCCTCGGTGGTGACCGGGCGTTCCGTGGCCCCGGCGGAGACGGCCTGGTAGGCGACCAACCCCCCGGCCACGGCGGCGCACACCGCGGTCGCGATCAGTGCCGTCAGCCAGTGGGGCCGGCGGCGCCGGGGCGGGCGGGCGGCGGCCTTCGTCTTCCGGGCCATGCGGTGGTGTTCTCCGATCCGTCGTTCGGGACGTGCGCGCCCTCGGGGGTGGCGCGGGGGTGGTCGGCGGTGGTGCGAGCCGGGTGGGTCGGCACGGGAACCGGGCGGGTTCGCGGTCCTCGCGGTCCGCGGACCCGCCCGGTCCGGGTGCCACCCCGTCAGGACGGGGTGGCAGGGGCGACGGCTACCGGTGCTGGGCCCGGCGTCGGCGCACCAGCACGAACAGTGCCGTGCCGAGGGCGATCAGCGCCGCGGCGCCGGTCGCGATCAGCGGCATCCCGCTGTTCGCCCCGGTGTGCGGCAGTTCGCCGCCGGGAGCGGGCGCCGGTGGGGCCGGCGTGCTCGGCGGGGTGGTCGGGGTCGGCGTCGGGGTGGGCGTCGCCGACGCGGTGGGCGTCGGGGTGGGGATCAGCTTGTTGACGGCCGTGACGCTGACCCCGTCCTCCAGGTTGTCGGCGGTGAGCACCAGCGGTCCGAAGACCGTGTTGTCGGGCGCCGAGTAGCCGTCGGGCGGGCTCAACTCCTGCCAGTAGTACGTCCCGGGCACGCCGGTGCCCTGGCAGATGCCGTCCTTGCCGGTCGTGCAGGGGTCACCGACGGGCGTGTCCGGCTTGGTCCCGGTGGCCTGCAGCCCGTCGGTGCCGTTGGTCTCGTGCCACAGCTGGAACTTGGCACCGGCCAGCGGCTTGCCGTCCTGGTCGTTCTTGATCAGCTTCAGCGCGCCCTCCTGCTGGCGGTAGCCGAAGTCGAAGGTGTGGTCGTTCTCGCCCGGTCCGCCGGTGGTCAGCGCCCGTTCGGGGAACTTGGCGCCGGCGGGGACGATGCCCTTGGAGTCGATGAAGTGGTTGTCGCCGACGTCGTGGTCCGTGGGCACCCAGTGGTACAGCGGGCCGCCCTTGGCGTAGTCCGCCGGGTTGTCGATGCGGATGGTGTACTTGGTGTGCGGCTTGAGGCCCCCGGCGACGTCGCTGTCGTCGAAGTAGTACTCGCCGCGCGGGGTGGTCTTGGTGGTGCCGACCACCTTGCCCGACTCGTCGTAGAGGTTGACGGTGGCGCCCTTGACCGGGGTCTGGCCCGGGTTCTGGATGCCCTTGCGCTCGGGGTCGTACCAGACCCGGTTGCCGATCTGCAGCGGCGCCTGGTCACAGAGCACTTCGAGGTCACCCATGGCCGCGCCCTTGCCGAACGGAGAGCCGGTCCCCGCCGGGGTCAGCCGCAGGCCGAACTTCGGGTCGTGGGTGCCGTCCACGCGCTCCATGAAGGAGGTGCCGTAGCCGACCGCCGTGTGGTCCGGGTCGAAGGCGGAGGCCGCGACGGTGCTCTCGACCTTGGACAGGGCGATGCCCGCGAACACCGAGTTGTGGTGGCCCACCTCGTCCCAGCCGGTGGCGAAGAACCGGGCACCGCGGACGGTCTTGCCGCAGCCGAGGTTGACGTCCATCACGTACTTGCCGTTCGACGGGCAGGCCTTGTTCAGGTCGCCGCCGGACATCACGGTGGCCGAGTTGGGCGCCGGGGCACCCGGGCCGCGGTCGGCGAAGCGGTCCTTGAAGGCCAGCAGCATCGAGCCGTCGGTCTCGAACAGGATCTCGCCCAGCTCCGGTTCGGGGAACGCGATGGTGGTGTTGCCGCAGACCTTGCCGTTCTGCGAGGACGGGAAGGTGCTGGTCCACGGGAACCAGCCGGCGCCGTCACACGGGCCGGAGCCGACGGTGGACTGCCGCGGGTAGTCCAGCGGCTGGTCCAGCACCGGCTTGCCGAACGCCCCGGTGCCGAGGTCGAACGGCAGGACCAGCGCGCGCACGTCCGTGAGCTTGCCGGTGGACTCGCCGGAGCAGACCCCGCCGAGGAAGCCGGTGCCGTCCTGCAGACCGAGGCCGTACGGCCGCCAGTCGCCGGCCGACGGGCAGCCAGGGTCCGGGATCGGGTACGAGGCCTTCGGCGCCGAGGCCGTCGGCGCGGTGGCGTCGTAGCGGTAGAGCTTGCGGTCGTTCAGGTTGACGACGAACAGGTCCTTGCCGTCATCGGTGATCTTGATGCCGCCCAGGCTCTCCTTCCCGGCGACGTCGAGGAAGGCGTCGTCCGTCCCCGGCCCGTGCGCGGTGCTGCCCGCGTTCGGCACGGTGGTGAAGACGTTCGTCTTCTTCGTCGCCAGGTCGGTGACGTAGATCCCGCCGGAGCCGCCGGGGCCGTAGTCGGTGGTGCGCTTGGCCGTCGCCGCGGAGAACACCCGCTTGTCGGCCTTGTTCCAGGCGATGCCGAAGATCGTGCCGGTGTCGGCGTCGGTGGCGAGGTTGGTCGCCACGACGTCCTTGCCGGGGCCCTCCTGCCCGCGCGAGCCGTACGGGAAGGACACCAGGGTGCGCTGGGTGCCGCCCTGGTAGGTGGCCGTCTGGCAGGCGGTCACCAGCGGCGCGTTCTTCTGGCAGTAGTCCGCCGGGTTCCAGAGCCCGGTGGTGTAGGAGACGTTCTTGCCCCCGCTGAGGTCAACGAACTCCTCGTTAGAGCTGAGCTGGTTCGGCGCGCCGTCCAGGCCCTGGCGGGAGGCGAAGGCCGGGAAGAGCACGCCCGGCTTCGGATTCACCACCTGGACGCGGTACTTGCCACCGGTGGCCTTGCTCGTGGCGGGCGACAGGGTGACCGTGCCGTCCGCCGCCGTGGTGCCGTCGATCGAGACCCCGGCGTCGTCGGTGAGCGTCACCTTGACGCCCGCCAGGTTCGGCTCCAGCGCGGGCGTCCACGTGCCGGAGTTGTCCACGGCCCGGATCACCCGGACCGTGACGGTGCCGTCGCCGGGCTGCGAGACCGCCGACGGGACCGCCGCCAGCGAGCTGCTGCCGACGACGATGGCGAGCGCCGCGACCCGGCCGACGGCCCGGCGACCGGGCAGACCCGACCGTGACCGGCCCGGGCCGCGCGCGGCGCCGTTCGTCAGTTCATTCGTTGTTTTCATCCCTGCTCTCATCATCCAAAGAGCCCAAATGGCCCGCCTACAGGAGCGAGCCCACAGCGTGGCCTGAAACCGCCGTGATTAACGTGAGCTTAAAGGGAATTCACCCAACCGGGTGGCTGAACGTGGAACTTTGATGACCTGTCAGACGTATCCACCACGGCCCGCCTGACGAATGGTCACCCCACGGGTGGCCCCACCAGCGGGAATCCGGCTCCGGGCACGCTCTTGACACGAAACAAGCGCCATGTCGACAAAGCTGCTCGACCACAGAGGGTGACCGAACCTCGAACTGCACTACGAATGCCCCGGGAATTCGGCACAGCCTGCACAGAACCGTCCACGATTCATTCCAACCCACCAGCCCCAGGAGCAACGTTCGCCCGGAGCCCACCGGCCAGGAACGGCGGCGCACGCCCCTGTCCACCGTCAACACCGCTGACATAACCTGCAGGGCATGAGCGAACGCGTGGTCCCCGAGCCCCAGCGCCGCCGGCGGCGCCCCACCAAGCAGGGCGTCGTGCTCTCCCGGGAGCTGATCATCGACACCGCGCTGCGACTGGTCGAACAGCACCGCGCCGACGCCCTCACCGTCCGACGGCTCGGCGCCGCCCTGGGCGCGGACCCCAGCGCCGTCTACCGCTACTTCCACAGCACCGACGACCTGCTGCTGGCCATCGCCGACGAACTCATCTGCCGCGCCCAGGCCGGCTGGCGCCCCACCGGCGACTGGCGCGCCGACCTGCGCGCCATCGGCCTGCGGATCCACTCCGCCTACCTCGCCCACCCCCAGGCCGCCCTGCTCGCCGCCCACCGCACCACCGGCCGCACCCACGAGACCACCGCCGTCGAGCGGATCCTCGGTGTGCTGCGCACGGCCGGCTTCCCCGATCCGGAGGCCGTCGGCATCTACCACGCCTTCGTCGACCAGAGCCTCGGCTTCGCCGCCCTCGACGCCGCCGCCCTCGCCCTCCCGGCCGCCGCGGCCACCGCCGACCTCCAGGTCTGGCAGGCTTCCTACGCCCGCCTCGACGCCACCACCCACCCCCACATCGCCGCCACCGCCCACCTGCTCACCACCGACATGCGCCGCAGCGGCTACCCGTACGCCCTCGACCTGCTCCTCGACGCCGCCGCGGCCCGGCTCGCGGCGGCGGGGGCGGGGGCGACGCGCTGAGCGGGCCGCGGCAGCGTCGAGGAGCGATCGGGCGCGCGGTTCCCGACTACTCGGCGACGTACACGGCCGCACCGCCCACGTAGGTGCGCAGGACCCGGGCGTCGGCGATCCGCTCCGGGGCGCCGGTGAGAATGTCGCGGTCCAGCACGACGAGGTCGGCGAGGTGCCCGACCGTGAGGGTGCCGGCGCTGTCATGGCCGTTCACGTGGGCGGAGCCCGCGGTGTACGCGGCGAGGGCGGAGGGCAGGTCGAGGCGCTGCTCGGGCAGGAAGACCCGGCCGTCGGTGGCGCCCGGTTCCATCCGGTTGACGGCCACGTGGAGTCCGGCGAGCGGGTCCGGGCTGCTCACCGGCCAGTCGCTGCCCGCCGCCAGGGTCGCGCCCGCGCGCTGGAGCGCGGCGAAGGGGTACTGCCGGGCGGCGCGTTCGGGGCCGAGGAAGGGGATGGTCAGTTCGTCCATCTGCGGCTCGTGGGCGGCCCACAGCGGCTGGATGTTGGCGATCGCGCCGAGGCGGGCGAAGCGGGTCAGGTCGTCCGGGTGGACCACCTGGAGGTGGGCGAGATGGTGCCGGGTGCCGCGTCGGCCGTTCGCCGCCCGGGCGGCCTCGACGGCGTCCAGGGCCTCGCGGACGGCCCGGTCGCCGAGCGCGTGGAAGTGCACCTGGAAGTCGAGGGCGTCGAGTTCGGTGACGTATCCGCACAGGGCGGCCGGATCGACGAAGCTGAGGCCGGAGTTGGCGGTGGCGCAGCCGCAGGCATCCAGGTAGGGGCTGGTCATGGCGGCGGTGAAGTTCTCCGCGATGCCGTCCTGCATGATCTTCACCGAACCGGCCCGGAACCGTCCGTGGCTCAACTCGGCCCGCCGGGCGACGAGTTCGGTGATCTGCTCGGCGCCGCGCTCGCGGTCCCACCAGAGCGCGCCGGTCACCCGGGCGGTCAGCGCGCCGGAGCGGGCGGCGGCCAGGTAGGCGTCCGAGGGGTCCGGCTGGCCGTTGAACTCGCCGAGCAGGGCGTCCTGCCAGCCGGTGATGCCGAGCGAGTGCAGCAACCGCTGGGCCCGGAGCAGTCCGGTCAGCCGCTGGGCGGCGGTGGGCGGCGGCACCAGCCGGGCGACCAGGGCGGTGGCGCCCTCCTGGAGGGTGCCGGCGGGGGTGCCGTCGGGTTCGCGTTCGATCCGGCCGTCGGCCGGGTCGGGGGTGTCGCGGGTGAGGCCGGCCAGTTCGAGGGCCCGGGTGTTGGCCCACGCGCCGTGGTGGTCGCGGTTGGTGAGGTAGACCGGGCGGTCGGGGACGACGGAGTCGATCAGCTGCCGGGTGGGCAGGCCTCCGTCGAAGCTCTCCAGCGACCAGCCGCTGCCGGTGATCCACTCCTGGTCCGGGTTGGCCTCGGCGTAGGCGCGGATCCGCTCCAGGTACTCGGTCACGCCGACGGTGCCGGTGAGGTCGCAGGCGGCGGCCTCGACGCCGCCGAAGACCGCGTGGACGTGGGCGTCCTGGAAGCCCGGCAGCAGCAGTTTGCCGGTGAGGTCCACGACCTCGGTGCGCGGTCCGATCAGTTCGCGGACCTCGTCGTGTCCGACCGCGGTGATCCGTTCGCCGGTCACGGCCAGGCCGGTGGCCCGGGTGCGGGCGGCGTCGCCGGTGTGGACGGGGCCGTGGGTGAAGACCAGGTCGGCCTCGGTCATGGGTGGTGCTCCGTTCTCGGTGGTGCTCAGGGGGAGGGTGGGTCAGGCGCTCGGGTCGAGGAAGTACGGTGAGCGCCGCCGCCAGCGGGCCCAGGCCGCCGAGGGCAGTCCGGTGACGATCATCATCGCCACCACCGTCAGCTCGAACCAGCCGTTGTCGGCGGAGAGTTCGAAGTGGTCGGTGGAGCCGTAGAAGCTCCAGGCCAGGTACCCGCCGACGGCGAGCAGCGCGGCCGCGCCGAGCAGCGGGCCGACCACGGCGCGCAACCCCTGCCACGGGTCGGTGCGCAGCAGCCCGCGGAAGCGGACGGCGGCGGCGACGGCGGTGAGCGCGTAGTAGAGGGCGACGATGATGCCGATCGCGTTGACGGCGGCGGAGATCAGGTCGTTGACGGTGGGGATGGCGATCGAGGCGAGGGCGAGCAGCACGGCGATGCCGGTGACCAGCAGGGTGCCGACGGCGGGGGTGGTGTGCCGGGGGTGCAGCCTGGTCCAGACCGGGCCGAGCACGCCGTCGCGGCCCATCGCGTACATCCCGCGCGCGGTCGGGATCACCGAGGACTGCAGCGAGGCCACCGCGGAGAAGGTCAGGGCGATCAACGGAAGTGCGGCGAGCGGCTGGTGGGCCAAGGTGGTGCCGAAGTAGGTCAGTCCGTGGGCGCCGTTGTCGGCCAACTCGTCGAGCGGCAGCACCCGTTGGAAGGCCGTCCCGGCGAGCAGGAAGAGCAGCATCATCACCACCAGGGCGAGGAAGCCGCCCCGGGAGGCGTCGCGCGGCTCCCGCACCTCCTCGCCGACGCTGAACACCGACTCGAACCCCCAGTAGCAGAACACCGCGAGCACCATGCCCTGGGCCACGGCGTCGAAGGAGGGCAGGTCGAAGGGGTTGTACCACTGGAGGGAGAACGGCTGGTCGCCGGCGAACAGCCCGTAGCCGCAGAAGCCGAGCAGCACCGCGTACTCGAAGACCAGCAGCGCCTTCTGCAGCCGGGCGGCGAGGTCGAGTCCGCGGACGGCGACGAGGGCGGCACCGACCAGCACGACCAGGCCGAGCAGGGTGCACTGGACGGTGGAGTCGGCGTCCAGGCGCAGGCCCGCGACGCTGCGCAGGTGGGCCTGGTCGAGGAGTTGGATGACCGCGGAGCCGGTGACGGTGGTGGTGTAGGCCATGAAGACCACCGTGCCGACGGTGTTCACCCAGCCGGTGAGGAAGCCCAGCCAGGGGCTGAGGGTACGGCCGACCCAGCGGTAGCTGCTGCCGGCGTCGGGTTCGACCGCGTTCAACCGCCCGTAGCCGCCCGCGATGGCGAGCACGGGCAGGAAGGCCAGCAGCATGATCGCGGGCAGGTGCAGGCCGACGACGCCTGCCATCAGGCCCAGGCCGATGCCGATGCTGCTGGTGGCGGCCGTGCTGGAGGCGGCGATGACGGCGCCGTCCAGCAGGCCGATGGACCGGTGCATGGCGCCGTGGCCGACGCCCGTTCTCGGGCCGTTGCCCGTGTCGTCCTTCACCGTCGATGCCAACGGGTCACCGCCTTCTTCGTGGGGGGGTGTGGGGGTGGGGCGGGGGAAGTGCGAGCCATGAAACCGGTGGGTTCGTTTCACGTCAATGCCGTTGTCATAAGGGCGCCCAACCCGCCCGCACCGCCCGCACCCTCGTCCTGAACACTTGTTTTGACGTACCGTCGACAATCCCTGCCCCTGTCACCCTCGCCGGAGCATCCGTGATCCCCATCCGTAAGGCCCGCACCGCCGTGCTCGCGGTGGCGGCCCTGCTGGCCGCCCTCGTGAGCACCGCCCCACCCGCGCAAGCGGCCACCGCCACATCGGTCCTCAGCGGCGCCCAATTGGCCGCCTCCTGGACCGGCCCGCTGAGCACACGCGGGCGCTACGTCGTCGACGCCGACGGCGACCGGTTCAAGCTCAAGGCCGGCAACTGGGCAGGCGCCCAGGGCACTTGGGAGGGCAGTGGCTCGACCACCGACCCGGCGGACAACCAGGCCGGCCAGGTGTCGTACAACATCCCGCTCGGCCTGGACCGGGCGCCGATCGGCCAGATCCTGGCGGGCTTCCACGGCCTGGGCCTGAACGCCGTCCGGCTACCGTTCGCCAACGCCCTGATCCACGACGCCAGTACCGTTCCGGACGTCGCCGTCGCCGCCAACCCGCAACTCAAGGACCGGACCCCGCTCCAGGTCTACGACGCCGTGGTCGCCGCGCTGACCGCCGACGGCTTCGCGGTCATCCTCAACAACCACACCACCAGCTACCGCTTCTGCTGCGGCCTGGACGGCAACGAGCGCTGGAACAGCGGCCAGAGCACCCAGCAGTGGGAGGACGACTGGGTGTTCATGGCGAACCGCTACGCCTCGAACAAGCGGGTCGTCGGCGCGGACCTGCGCAACGAGGTCCGCCGGGACACCTGGGACGACCCCAACTGGGGCTTGGGTGACGCCCACGACGAGTACGGTGCCTTCGAGGAGGCCGGAAACCGGATCCTGCGGACCGACCCGGACCTGCTGGTCATCATGGAGGGCATCAACTGGTACGGCGTCCCCGCCGCCGGGTTCTCCCACGGCCGGCCGATGCTCACCCCGGTGGCGACCCTCTCCAACACCCTGATCCGCTCCGACAAGCTGGTCTACGCCGCCCACTTCTACGCCTACACCGGCCCGGCCAACACCGGCGCGGGCAGCGGCCCCGGCTCCACCTCCGACCCGCGCTACGAGGACTTCACCCCCGAGCAGCTGGCCCAGGTGGTGGACCAGGAGGCGCTGTTCGTCACCCGGTCCGGCCAGCACTTCACCGCCCCGGTCTGGGTCAGCGAGTTCGGCGCCGGCGGGCGCGGCTCCACCGACGCCAGGGAGCAAGCCTGGTTCGACCGCTTCACCGACATCCTGGCCGCCAACGACACCGACTTCGCCGTCTGGCCACTGGTCGGCTGGCAGAACAACGGTGTCCCCAACGACACCTGGGCGCTGCTCTCGTACGACAGCGCCGGCCGGCAACTCGGCCTCAACGAGCCCGGCGACTGGCGCGCCGCCGACTGGCACAAGCTGATCGACGCGCCCTCGTACACCGGCCAGGTCGCACCGGTCACCCGCTGGAACATGCTCGACCTCGACCACGGCGACCAGAACGTCTCCGCCCGGATGCTGGCCCGGCCCGACTGGAGCCCCGGCAACCGCAAGGGCGTCTGCCCGGACGGCCAGCGCCTGGCCGGCCTCGGCCGCGGCAGCAGCCGCGGCCTGTGCACCGACGCGGGGCAGCCCGCCGTCGGCGCCGGCGACTGGGTGACCGTCACCGACCAGCGCTACGTCACCGGGAGCGACTGGGCCTCCGGCTACGACAAGCTCCAGTGCCCGGACAGCACGTTCGCGGTGGGCTACAGCGTCCACAGCAACGCGATGTCCGCCCTGCTCTGCGCCCCGTCCGCCACCTCCCTGCCCGCCGCCGGCCGCACCGTCTGGTTCGACCGCGGCGACAACCGACCCGCCGCCGGCGGCTCCACCGCCAGTGACTGGGCACCCGGCTCCTACAAGGGCCAGTGCGCCGACGGCGAGTACGTGGCCGGCGTCGCCGACACCTGGAGCCGGCTGGAGTACGGCGTCCCGGACGCGCTGCTCTGCCGCCCGCTGGGCTGACCTCCGAGGGCGGGCACGTGCCCGGCGGATGCGCCATCCGCCGGGCACGTGCAAGGTGGTGGAGTACGAACCGCCCGGCCGGCGACCGTCCGTGGCCCTGCGGACACCGTCCGCCGGGCGACCGGCCCCCAGCCGCCCCTCGACCGAAGGAGGCGCCATGCCGACCAGGACGATCCCCCGTCGGGCTCTGGTGCTGACCGTCGCCGCCCTCACCGTCCTGCCCGCCGCGGCGATCAGCGCGCCCGCGCAGGCGGCCTCCGCGCCCCCGGGCGCCGCAGCCGCCACCTCCGGCCCGGCCGCCGTGCCGGTGCGCTTCGTGGACCTGCCCGACTCCGCGCTGCCGACCGACCGCGCGCCGCACCGGCTCACCTTCCGTTACCGCAACGACACGCCGACGGATCAGACCGTCGCCCCGCAGATCCTGCTCGTATCCCCCCGGCAGGGCCCCTTCCTCAGCACCTCGGACTTCCGGCTGGAGATGCGGGGCACGGACGGCCACTGGCACACCGTGCCGCTCGCCAGCCAGACCGGTACGCTGTACACCGCGCTGGTCCCGGCGAAGATCGTCCTGCACTCCGGCCACACCCTCACCGAGAGCTACCGGCTCACCGCGCTCCACGAGCCCGCCCGGGGGGCGGTCGAGCCCCGGATCGCGATCTACGCCTGAGCCGGCGGCCGGCCGCCCGGGGTGCGCTGACCGTCGTGGCGGCCCGCTCCGGGCGCTGCCCGGAGCGGGCCCGGCTGCTCCGGCACCTCAGATGGCTCGGGCGACTCAGACGACTCGGGCGACTCAGCCGGCCCCTCCGCGACCCCGGCGCGGGCAGCCGGCCGACGGTGACTTCGGCCACGGTTTCGCGCCGTCCCCGGTCTCCACCCCCCGGCCCGGACGGAAGCGACATATGTGGCCGGAAAGCACTGAAAGTCGTCCCACAATGGCCTGATTCGAGCGACATTCATCGGACTTGTCTGCCCGACGGCAGCCCTGATGAAGAGTTCCGTACCTCGGCGATTAACCGCGTGTTCACATGCACTCGTCAACCGTGTTCACCGCTACGCTCTAGCGTCTAGCCGCCGCGCCGCTCGTGCTACGCGCGTCACGGCCCCAACTTGACACGTATGACGATGACGTCCGAGGAACCGACATGCACGCAGTTCCCAGCCGCAACAGGTGGCTCCGCTACGGCGCCGGCCTGATCGGCGCGGCCTCGCTGACCGCCTTCGGCACCGCGCCCGCCGCCTTCGCCGCCGACGGCCCGCAAACCGCCACCCCGATCAAGCACCTGGTGGTGATATTCCAGGAGAACGTCTCCTTCGACCACTACTTCGGCACCTACCCGAACGCGGCCAACACCGCCGACGACAAGGTGAAGTTCACCGCCAAGCCCGGCACCCCGAAGGTGGACGGCCTCAGCGACGACCTGCTGCACAAGAACCCGAACCGGAACAACCCCGTGCGGCTGACGCCCTCCCAGGCCGTCACCTGCGACCAGGACCACACCTACAAGGACGAGCAGCTCGCCTTCGACGGCGGCAAGATGGACAAGTTCGTCGAGCACACCGACATCGAGAGCTGCAAGGCCCCGATGTACACCGCGCCCGGCCTGGTGATGGACTACTACGACGGGAACACCGTCACCGGTCTCTGGAACTACGCCCAGCGCTTCGCGATGAGCGACAACTCCTTCGGTACCAACTACGGGCCCTCCACCCCCGGCGCGCTCAACCTGGTCTCGGGCCAGCTGCACGGCGGCTACCCGGTCGACCCGAAGACCGGCAAGCAGACCACCGACGCCTACGTGGTCGCCTCCCCGGACGCCAAGGGCATCGGCACCGTCATCAACGACCCCGACCCGGGCTACGACGACTGCTCCAACCCGGCGCACAACCAGCTCGTCATGACCGGCAAGAACATCGGCGACCTGCTCAACGACAAGGGCGTCAGCTGGGGCTGGTTCCAGGGCGGCTTCAAGCCGACCGGCACCAAGGACGGCAAGGCCGCCTGCGGCGCCACGCACAACAACATCGTGGGCGCCCCGCAGACCGACTACAACCCGCACCACGAGCCCTTCCAGTACTACAAGTCCACGGCGAACCCGCAGCACCTGGCGCCCAAGACGGTGGACGAGATCGGCCACGACGGCCAGGCCAACCACCAGTACGACCTGACCGACTTCGACGCCGCCGTCCAGCACGGCAACCTGCCGGCCGTCAGCTACCTCAAGGCCGCCAACTACCAGGACGGCCACGCCGGTTACTCGGACCCGCTGGACGAGCAGCACTTCGTCGTCGACACCATCAACAAGCTGCAGAAGTCCAAGGACTGGGCCTCCACCGCCGTCGTCATCGCCTACGACGACTCGGACGGCTGGTACGACCACAAGTTCGCCGAGCCGGTCAACGGCTCGCGCGACGCCGCCAACGACAGCCTGAGCGGCACCGGCCAGTGCGGCAAGGACGCCGGCTGGGGCGGCTACGCCGACCGCTGCGGCTTCGGCCCGCGCCTGCCGCTGCTGGTGGCCTCGCCGTACGCCAAGGCCAACTTCGTCGACCACACCCAGACCGACCAGACCTCGATCCTGCGCTTCGTCGAGGACAACTGGAAGACCGGCCGGATCGGCGACTACTCCTTCGACGAGCACGCCGGCTCCATCGAGGGCATGTTCGACTTCAAGAACCCGCAGCCGGCCACCCTGATCCTGGACCCGGCCACCGGCCAGCCGGTCGGCGGCGACACCCCGAGCGGCCAGCCCACCGGCGGCACCACCACCACCCCGGCCGGCTCGGCCACCTCGGCCACCTCCAGCGACGCCACCGGCAGCACCACCGTCGCCGGCGCCACCAGCAGCGTCTCCGGCCCGCCGCTGGCCGAGACCGGCGCCAACTCCAACACCGGCCCGATCGCGGCCGCAGCCGTCGCCCTGCTCGCCGTCGGCGGCGGCGCGGTCTACCTCGCGCGCCGCAAGCGCGGCCGCCGCGCCTGACGCCGTAGCGCCGAAACGACGACACCGCCGGGCCCTCGAGAACGAGGGCCCGGCGGTGTCCGCTCTCCCCGCGCTCCCAGAGCCTCCGGGGGCGGAGCGGACTACCCTTCCCGCCATGACCGCGACCACCCCGCGCCGCCGTACCCTGCTGGGCGCCGCCCTGGCGGGGGCCCTCACCGTGGGCTGCTCAACAGGTTGCTCCGCCGGAGCGGCACCGAGCCGGTCCCTGCGGCTGGCCACCGGGCCCGAGGGCGGGCCGTACAACGCCTTCGGGCGCTCCTTCACCGAGGCCGTCACGGCGGGCGGGCACCTCACCCTCACCCCGGTGAGCAGCGCGGCCAGCGTCGACAACCTCCAGCAGCTCGCCGACGGCTCGGTGGACCTCGCGCTGACCACCGCCGACGTCGCCGAGGACGCGGTGCTCGGGCACGACACCTTCGACCACCCGCTCGAACTCACCGCGCTGGCCCGGGTGTACGTCAACTACCTGCACCTGCTCGCCCCCGCCGACGGGCCGGTGCGCGAACTCGCCGACCTCGCGGGCCGCCGGGTGGCCACCGGCGCGGTGGGCTCCGGGAACCAGGTCACGGCCGGGCGGCTGCTGCGCCGGGCGGGCCTCACCGGCGACCGAGCGCCGCTGGAACAACGCTCGCTAGGGCTGGCCGAGTCACTGGCCGCGCTGCGGGCCGGGGAGCTGGACGCGGTGTTCTGGTCCGGCGGTGTGCCGACGCCCGCGGTGTCCGCTCTGGCGGGCGAACTGCCGCTGCGGTTCGTGCCCTTGGACGCCGTCGCCGCGCTGCTGCGGGAGCGCTACGGCCCGGTGTACACGGCCGTCACCCTGCCCGCCGGCGCGTACGGCCTGGCCGGCCCGGTCACCACCCTCGGCGTGGGCAACTACCTGACGGCCCGTCCGGGCGTGCCGGGGGACGCCGTCCGCCTACTGCTCGGCGTCCTCTTCGGCCAATGGGCCACCCTGCTGCGGTCGGTGACGGCCGGTGCCCGGCTGGAGCCCCGGTTCGCGATCTCCACCGGGGCCGTCCCGCTGCACCCGGGGGCGGCGGCGTACTACCGGTCGGTGTACGGGTAGCTCCGGGTACGGTCGATCGGGCGCGGGTGGGTCGGGGCACGGACGGGCGGCATCCGGCGAACCGGCAGGGAGCGTGACGATCCGGTGACACGGAAGGCGTCATTCCGTCGAGTGCCCCGACTAACTTCGATCGTGCACGCCGCTCCGCCGGCCCCGCCCGGGCCGGTCAAGGCGCCGGCGCTCACCCGTACTTCGGCACAGGAGAACCGCATGTCGCTCTCGATGATCCGCCGCACCCGCCGCGCCCGCACCCTGGCCGGCACCGTGCTGACCGCCGCGCTGCTGGTCCCGGCCGCCACCGCCTGCAGCAGCTCCTCCGGTTCGACCGCCGCCACCACGCCCACCGCCACCCTCAGCGCCACCGCCGCCACCACGCCCACCACCGCCCCGCCCACCGCGGCCACGCCCGCCCCTGCCGACGGGTCACCGGCCGCTCCCCCGAGCGCGCACGCCAGCAGCATCCCGGCCGGCCAGCCCAGCCCGCACCGCACCACCCCGCCGGCGAGCGCCGGCAAGGGCGCGCCGCCGGCGGCCGGCCAGACCCTGCCGGACGGCAGCAAGGTGGAGATCCAGAAGCTCGGTGACCTGCACTACGTCGCCAAGCTCGTCCACGACGGCCAGGTCCTCGGCACGGTGGAGGCGAACGGGCACGACGCCGGGGTCGACGCCAACGACATGTTCGTGGTGCTCTCGACGGACGGCACCGTCCACGCCTGGATGGGCGGCGCGCACCAGGGCCCGGGCACCTTCAAGCTCGCGGGCGGCTGGACGGCCAAGGTCACCAAGGTCGGCGAGCTGCACTACCGCGCCGACATCATCGGCAACGAGAGCGCGGTGATGGGCACCCTGGAGGCCGACCAGCACGACGACGGGCTGAACGCCAACGGCGTCTACATCGTGCTCGGCGCCGGCGGGGAGATCAGCGCTCACGAGTGAGCCCGGCACCCCGACGCACCTTCGAGCACGTTCAGACTCCGCCAAGCACCGTCAAGCACCGTCAAGCACTGCCAAGCACCGCCAGGCGCCGTTTGGTAGCACCCCGTACGCCTCGCTACGCTGCGGAGCATGCGGTTGAACGTCCGGCTGGACGACCGGCTCCAGCTCCCCGAGGCACCCGAACGGCAGGCACCGGCGGCACCCGCCCGCCGGTGGCGCGAACGCCCGCTGGACGCGGCGTGATCCTTCGCATCGACCGGGCCTGGCTGCTGGACATCGCCCACCGCTTCCTGCCCGCCGACCCGGACATCGTCGACTACGGCACCCTCACCGCCGCCGTCGCCCGCCACGTCGACGAGGTCATGGACGTGCCGGTGTACGAGGGCCCGCACCAGCGCGCGGCCGCGCTGATGCACCAGCTGATCCGGGTCCCGGCACTGGAGTCCGGCAACGAGCACTTCGCCGCCGTGGTCGCCGCCGCCTACCTCAGCGCCTCCGGCGTGGTCGTCACCGCCGGGCCGAAGGCCGCCGCCGAACTCGCCGCCCGGATCCGCGACGGCCGCGCCGACGTCCGGGAGACCGCCACCGCCCTCCGCAGCTGGTACCGCTGAGCCCCCGAGCCCCCTGAGCCCGCCCAGCTCACGGCGCGGGCAGCCGGAACTCGACGGTCAGCCCGTGCGGCCGGGTCGGGGCGACGGCCAGCGTGCCGCCGCCGGCCCGGGCGAGCTCGTCCGCGATGGCCAGCCCGAGACCGGTGCCGGGCAGGTTCTGGTGCTCCGGCGAGCGGGCGAACCGCCGCAGCAGCATCGGGAGTTGAGCGTCCGGAACGCCGGGACCGGTGTCCCGGACCCGCACCACCGCGCCACCGTCCGGGCCGGCCGAGGCGGTCACCCGGACGCGCTCCCCGGGCGGCACGAACTTCCCGGCGTTGTCCAGCAGCGCGTCCAGGATCCGCCCGGCCGCGTCGGGCAGGGTACGGGCACGCAGCCCGGGCGTCACCCGGGCCGTCAACTCCAGCCCGCCCGCCTCGAACACCGGCACCCAGGCGGCCACCCGTTCGGCCACCGCCGCGGACACGTCGTTCTCCTCGACCGGCGCGGCGGCCGCCTCCAGCCGGGCCAGCGTGAGCAGTCCGTCGAGCAGTTCGCCCAGCCGGTCCGCCTCGTCCAGGGCCAGCGCGTGCGCCTGCCGCCCCGGGCCCGGGCCGACGTGCGGCTCGGCGTTCTCCAGTTGCAGCACCAGCGTGGCCAGCGGGTTGCGCAGCTGGTGGGAGGCATCGGCGACGAAGTCCCGCTGGCGGCGCAGGGATTCGGCGACGGCCTGCGCCATGCCGTCGAAGTGCCGCCGCAGCCGCCGAAGTTCGGGCGGGCCGGTGTCGGCGGCGACCCTCGGCTCGAAGCGCCCGCCCGCCACGGTGGCCAGCGCGCGGTCGAGTTCGTCGACCGGCCGCAGCAGCCAGCGGGCGATCCCGGCGGCGACCAGGGCGGCGGCGCCGAAGGCGGTGACGGCGCCGGCCGCGATCAGCGCCCAGCGGACCAGCACGTCATGGCGCGCGGCGCCGGTGGGGACGGTCAACAGCACGGCGCCGCCGACCCGTTCGTCCTGTCCGACCGGCTCGGCCAGCACCACGGTGCCGGGCCCCCAGGGGTGGACGGTGGGCAGCGCCTCGGTGGAGCGGCCGGTGAGGGCGCGCTCCTCGGCCTGCCGCGCGGCCGCGCCGCGCGGGGCGGACCCGGCCCGCCCGACGGTGTGCCCGGCGGCGTCCACCACCGTCACGGTGGCGCCGTAGAGCTGGGCGTAGCGGCCGAGTTCGGCGTCGAGCTCCCGGTGGTCGGCGTCGGTGCGGATCCGGTCAGCGAGTTCGGCGAAGCGTACGGCGTCGGCCCGCCGCTGCAGCAGCAGGTGTTCCGTGCGGCCACGGGCGTAGGAGTCGGCCAGTGGCAGGGCGAGCAGCAGCACGGCCGTACCGATGAGCGCGGTGAGCACGGCCAGCAGGCGGCGCCTCACGGGCCGTCCAGGGCGCCGAGCTGGTAGCCGTAGCCGCGGATGGTGCGCACCAGGGCGGCCCGGCCGGTCTTGGCCCGGATGCCGGCCACGTGCACGTCCAGCGAGCGCGAGGAGGCGAGGAAGGCGTCGCCCCAGATCCGGTCGAGGATCTCCTCGCGGGAGCGGACGTCGCCGGGCTGGGCGGCGAGTAGGGCGAGCACGTCGAACTCGCGCCGGGTGAGCCGGACGACCTCGCCGTCGACGCTCACCGTGCGGGCGGCGAGGTCGATCGCGACGTCCCCGGTGCGCACCCGTCGCTCCCCCTCGGCCGGTTCCGCGGATTCCGAGGAGTCCCGGGAGGAGGTGCGGCGGCGCACGGTGTCGATCCGAGCGATGAGTTCGGCCATCCGGAACGGCTTGACCACGTAGTCGTCGGCGCCGGCCCGCAGGCCCTGGAGGACGTCCCGCTCCTCGCTGCGCGCGGTGACCACGATCAACGGCAGGTCGCACACCGTGCGGAGCTTGCGCAGCAGGTCGAGGCCGTCCAGGTCGGGCAGGCCGAGGTCGAGCAGCACGAACTCGGCCTCCCGGGCGTGCCGCAGTGCCTCGGCGGCGCGGACCACCCGGCGCACGGTGTGGCCGCGCCGGGTGAGCGCGGTGGTGAGGGCCTGGGCCATCCGGTCGTCGTCCTCGACCAGCAGCATGTGCACGGAACCCTCCCCAGCGGTGAGGGCACTACCGTACGGTCTCCGCCCCGGCGGGCGCGGCCGGGGCCTCCCCGGAGGTCTCCTGCGCGGTCTCCGCCGGGGCTTCCGCCGGGCTGAGCACGGCGTGCCGGGTGTCCGGCATCAGCACATAGGTCACCAGCGAGACCAGGGCGCAGCCGGAGACGTACCAGAAGAAGCCGGACTCGTGCCCGCTGTTCTTGAACCAGAGCGCGATGTACTCGGCGGTGCCGCCGAACAGCGCGTTGGCGAGGGCGTACGGGAGCGCGACGCCAAGGGCGCGGATCCGGGTCGGGAACAGCTCCGCCTTCACCGCCGCGTTGATCGAGGTGTAGCCGGTGACGATGACCAGCGCGGTGAGCGAGAGCCCGAGCGCCGACCAGTAGCCGCCGGCCGAGCCGAGCGCCGTCATCAGCGGGTAGGTGCCGACGGTGCAGCCGAGCGCGAAGGTGATCAGCAGCGGGCGGCGGCCGATCCGGTCGGAGAGCAGGCCCGCCGCCGGCTGGATCGCGGCGAAGACTGCGAGCGCGGTGAAGCTGACCAGGGTGGCGGTGTTCTTGTTCAGCCCGGCGCTCCCGATCAGGTACTTGGTCAGGTAGGTGGTGTACGTGTAGTACGCGACGGTGCCGCCGAGGGTGAGCGCCATCACCAGCGCCGCCTGGCGCCGGTGCTCCCACAGGGTGCGCAGGGTGCCTCGGGCGTCGGCCGCCGCGCGCCCGCCGGACTCGGCGGTGAACGCCTCGGTCTCCGGCAGCCGGCGGCGCAGCCACAGCACCACCACCGCGAGGACGGCGCCCAGCAGGAACGGCAACCGCCAACCCCAGGAGTGCAGTTGGGCGTTGCTGAGGGTGTGCTGCAGGACGATCAGGATGCCCAGACCGAGGAGCTGGCCGCAGGTCATCGACACGTACTGGAACGAGGAGCCGACCCCGCGCCGGTTCGGGGCGGGGTCGCCTCGGTCAGATAGGTGGCGCTGGCCGCGTACTCGCCGCCGATGCTGAGGCCCTGGAGCAGCCGGGCGAGCAGCAGAACGACGGCGCCGAGGTAGCCGGACTGACCGTACGTCGGGGCGATCGCGATCAGCACGGCGGCCGCGGACATCATGGTGACGGTCAGGGTGAGTGCGCTCTTGCGGCCGTGCCGGTCCGCGGCCCGGCCGAGCAACCAGCCGCCGACCGGGCGCATCAGGAAACCGACCGCGAAGATGCCGGCGGTGTTCATCAGCTTCGCGGTGGAGTTGCTGCCGGGGAAGAAGTCGTCGGCGAAGTAGACGGCGAAGCTGGCGTAGACGAACCAGTCGTACCACTCCACCAGGTTGCCCAGCGACCCGCCGACCATGGCGAGCCGCCGTCGGGCGCGCTCCTCGCCGGGCGGCTGCGACTGGACGGCGACGGCGGCGGACGGGGACATGGCGGCTCCGGGGGCTGGTACGGCGGGTGGGTGTCCCAGAGCGTGCGGCCGGCCACCGGGCGGCGGCAAGGAGCGCCGCACAGAACTTACGTTCCGCTAAGGAAGGCCGGCGCCTGACGCGTCGGCCGATCCCCCGCTTCCAGTCCCCGCCGAACCGGTGATCCCCACCCGGCACCGGCGTGAGCGCGGCACCCGGACCCGCTCGGGGGTTCGGGCCGGGGCCGCTGCTCCAGGGTCTCCTCGATGAGCGCCGTCGGCACGCGGAGTCACGCATTCGGGGCGCGGAGGGGGACCCACCGGTCGTGGGCGATCACCGAAGGTCACCGTGCGCCCCCGGGACGCCGACGGTCACCGTGCGCTCCCGGGACGCCGACGGGCACCCGACCTGCCGCCCGGCCGCCGTTGCGCACCCAACGTGCCCGTGGTGACACTTTCCGCGAGCGAACGGGTTCGACTCCGCTCCGTTCCCACCTGCGATGACCTACCTGGGAGGCCGAGACAACGTGCTGGTACGACGATTTACGGGAGAAGGCGGAAACGGGGGCCGAGAGCGCCGGCTACCGGGCGCGCTCGCGTCCGCGGGTCTCCTGGTACTGAGTGGCGCCGTGGTGCTGCCGCCGTCCGCGGCAGGCGCCACGGCCACGGCCACGGTCCGCACGGCCGCAGCGGCGGCCGTAGCCGCGGCCGCCGACCCGTGTCCGGTGGCGAACGGTACGACGGTCTGCGACACCCCCGGCTCCTACACCTACACCGTGCCGCCGAACGCACAGCACGTCCGGTTGACCGTCATCGGCGGGGGCGGCGGCGGGGGCGGCGGGGTCCTCGGCGCCGGGGGCGGAGCCGGTGCCGCGATCGTCTGCACCGTCACCGGCCTGGCGCCGGGCACGGTACTGGCGGTGACCGTGCCCGCCGGCGGCAATGCCGGTGCCCTGGACGAGAGTTCGCAGGTCCTGAGTCCGGCCGGCGGTGGCCAGGCCGCCGCCGTCACCGCTGCCGGCCTGGCCGTCTCCGCGGCCGGCGGTGGAGGCGGCGCCGGCAGCATCGACGGCTTCGACGGCGTCGACGGCGGCGCAGGTGGCGGCACCGGCGGAGGCGCGGGCGGCATCGCGCCCGGCATCGAGGACGGCTCACCGGAGGCGACCGCAGGCCGGCCCGGCACTGCGCCGACCTGCACCGCGTCCGGCAACGGACCGACAGCCGTCACGGGCCCTCCGACCACCAGCACCGCCGGACGACCCGGCCTGGAGGGCGGCAGCGGCGGGACGATCTCTCCGGACGGCTTCGCACCCCAGTGCCCGGCCGCCGGCCTCGGCGGCCCGGGCGAGCTGGGCGGGCTGGGCGGGCTGGGCGTGCCCGGATTCGATGACGGCGCGCCGGGATGCGTCCTGATCACTCCCGTCCTGTCCTGCCCTCCCGACGGCTCCACCTCCGTCTGCGCCCCCGGCCTCGCCCAGTACACCGTCCCGGCCCGGACCGGCACGCTGACCGTCACGGCCGTGGGCGCCGCGGGTAGCGGTGGCGGTGGTGGCGGCGGTCAGGGCGCCAGCATGATCTACGGCGACGGCCTCAGCGGCCAGGGCGGCACCGGCGGCGGCGCCGCAGCAGGTCTGACCTGTACGTTCACCGGGCTCCAGGCGGGCGCCGTGCTGGACGTCAGCGTGCCCTTCACCACGCCCGGCGGGCTGCACGGCAGGGGCGGCAACGGCGGCAGCAACTTCACCGCCGGCAATCCCGGCGACGGCGGCACCGGCGGCCAGGCCGCCTCCGTCACCGGACCCGGCGGACTCGCGGTACTCGCTCCCGGCGGTGGCGGCGGAGCCGGCGGCCACGGCTCCGCCAGCCGTCCTCCGGGCGGCGCCGGAACCGCGGGCAGCCCGGTCGGCCAGGGCGGCGGAGCCGGCGGATCAGGCGGCTTCGCCGAGGCCACCGGCGGCCGCCAGGGCACCGACCCGATCTGCGCGGTCACCGCCCCCGGTGTGGACGCCACCCCCACGCTCTACACCAGCACCGCCGGCACCGCAGTGACCGACGGCCAGACCGGCAGCCCCGGCGGGACCATCACCCTGCCCCCCGCCGTCACCAGCGCCTGCCCGGCCGGCGCCGCCACCGGCGACGGCGGAACCGGCGGCCGGGGCGGCGACGGCGGCCGGAGAGCACAACCCGACGGGCAGAACGGCACCGACGGGACCACCGGCGGCGGCGGCTGCGTCCTCATCGTCGCCACCCCGTGACCGGAGGCCGCCGCTTGCGGCGGACTGCCGGGCCCAAGGACGACGAGGACGACGAGGACGACGACGAACAGGCACCGCCGAGAAGCCGGCATCTGTTCACGGGGCGGGTGCCACCGCCGCGGTCGGTGGCACCCGGAACGCGCCTCTCACCGCGGAGAGCGGTTGTCAGTGAGGTGGTCGCTCTTCGGCCCGATGCCCTTGCTCCTGGCCGGAGTTCCGTCCGGGGCGAAGGACCGGTGGAAGGTGAAGGCGTGCGGTGCGGAGGAGCCGTGGTCATGGAGGTGTTCCAGCGTCGAAACCCCGTCCTGCCAGGTGGGTATCACGCCGTCGGAGACCCACCAGAGCACATGATTCGGGTGTGCTGTCCGCTCGAACCAGTCGTGGCGCCTGTTCAGCGCCTCACGGTGCAGGCCGGTGTAGATGGCGTCGAAGGCGGAGTGCAGGTCGGTCCAGAGTGAGAGGGTCGCGGCCAGGGCGACGGTTTCCGGCGTACGGCCCTTGTCGTACCAGGCCGGTACGGTGAACTCTCCCCAGGTGCCCCAGTCCAGGTCGAAGTGGGTGCCCCGGGCGCGGTCCACCGCTTCGGCGTGGGCGAGGTATCCGGGGTGCCGGCTGATCTTCGGGTAGATGGCCTCGCCGCTGTCGTGGAGTTCGCGCGTGAGGGGTGCGGGATCGGCGAGAGGCGACTTCAGGACGCCGAAGGTGTACAGCGCGAGTTGGGGCATGCGTGTCTCCCTGATCAGAGTGTCGCGGGTGGCTCGGCCTGAGGGAACTCCGGTGCGACCGTGGCCGATCGCCGAAGACCAGGTGAAGGTAGTCGCCTCGGCGGGCGTTGTCGAAGTTGCGTTTTCGCTGTCCAAGTGGCTTCTCCCACCGGTCGTTTCGCGATCCTGCCGCCGCAGCCGGGGGGCGGAAGCCGACGGCGGCCCCCGCTCGGCGCGCCGGGACCGGTGCGCGCCGGCGGAGTGCCACGCGCGCGGGCTGTACGGCACCGGTCACATTCAGGAATACTGCCGGTCATGAACAGGCCAAAAGCTACCCGGCTCCTCGCCGCACTCGCCGCCTGCGCGACCGGTGCCTCCGTGCTGGTGGGCGTCCAGGCGGCCCCGGCCTCCGCGGAGGTCTTCTGCGGTTCCCGCTCGGTGGACGGCGCCATCTGGACGGAGTACACCCAGACGCCCGGTGTGCGGCAGGCCCTCGGCTGCCCGACCAGCGATGAACTCGGCCTTCCCGACGGGGTCGGCCGCCGCCAGGTCTTCGACAACGGCTCGATCTACTGGAGCCCGAACACCGGGGCGCACGCCGTGTGGGGCCTCATCGGCCAGGAGTGGGGCCAGCACGGCTGGGAGGGCGGCTACATGGGGTACCCGCTCACCGACGAGCTGAAGAACCCCGACGGGATCGGCGTCCGCCAGCAGTTCCAGAACGCCACGGTCTACTGGTCCCCCAACACCGGAGCGCACGCGGTGCACGGCAACATCGGCTGGTGGTGGGGGCAGTACGGGTACGAAAGGGGGACGTACGGCTACCCCACCAGCGACGAGTACGACACCGGGCACGTCGGCGGCAACGTCGACGACAACAACGGCATCCGCCAGGACTTCCAGTCCGGCAAGTACCTCCTGTGGAGCGGCGGTCAGGCCGACGCCTTCGAGGCCTGCCAGAGTGCGTGCATCGGCTACGGCGGCACCACCAACACGAAGTGGGTGGTGAAGACCGAGGTCTACGTGAACTGGACCAACAGCCGCCTGACGTCCGTCCACGTCACCCCGACCGCCGCCGCGTTCAAGACCGTCACCGGCAACGACGACGCCGCCAGCGACGTGCAGGACGACTGGAAGCAGGTGTGGTCCAACACCCGCATGTTCCCCGGCGCCACCCAGACCGAGCAGAAGTCCACCTACCAACAGCTCTTCTGCCACGCGCAGTTCTCCTACCCCAACCCCGACGGCGGGCACTTCGGCGGCCCGACCTGGGACTTGGAGACCTGGCGCCCCGAACTCACCGGAAATGCCGACGCGATTCTCAAGAAGATGCTCGCCTCCAAGTGCAACTGGGACACCGACTCGTAGCACCCGGGCAACACCCCCCCCACCGCCGGAAGAACACCTGCTGCGACTGCAGCCCGATCGCCGACCGTCACCAACGCCCGGCCATTTCGAGGGGTTTCCAGGAAACAGACGTAGCAGACACGGCCGTTCTGCGGGTGGGTCCACCGGTACGTGACGACTCGGAACGCGCCGTCTGCGTCGTCGTTCCATCCGGGCGTATCGGTGTCGAACCCCGGACGCACGAACTTCACGTCCGTCTGCAGCCGGTGGCCGGTCTCTCATGGGCGGGGTCGCGGGGTCCTGCGTCGATGTCCGATAGCCGCCGGTCCCGGCGGCGTGCGGCCGACATGCTGGGGTGCATGACCAGTACCTTCGACGGGCTCATCGACCGGTTCCTGCTGTCCAGTGGGGAGTTCGAGCGGCGGCTGCGATGCGTCCGAGCCGGGCAGTGGGCCGCGCCGACCCCGTGCGCGGAGTGGAACGTGCGGCAGTTGGTCAACCACATGACCCGGGGGAACCTCGCCTACGTGCGTCTGCTGCACGGTGGCGACGCGGCGGAGTTCCTGCGGCTGCGGGACGTCGACGCGCTCGGCGCCGATCCGCTGGAGGCCTACGTCCGGTCCGTCGGGGAGGTGGCGCGGGAGTTCGGCCGGGTCGGCGCTCTGGAGCGGGTCCTGGACTATCCCCTGGGTCCGGTGGCTGGGCGGCAGGCGCTCGCCGTGCGGATCACGGACAGCACCGTCCACGCCTGGGACCTCGCACGGGCCGTCGGTCTGGACGACGCCCTCGACGCCGAGCTCGTCCGGTGGATCGACGGGAATCTCGACGCCGTCTACGCCGGCCTGCCGGAGACGCCCACCGCCGCCGAGACGACCCACCGGTTCTTCGCCGCCCCCGAGGCGGCGCCGACCCGGGACGCGTCACCCCAGGTCCGCCTGCTGCACCGGATGGGGCGGCTGCCGGCCGGCGGAGGCTGAGGCTCGATCCGGACAAGCGTTACATTTGGGCTGAAAGGGGCCCGATCGCCGACGGGGTGTGGCGGATGCACTCGATCACCGACTGGTTGCGCGGCCTGTCCGGCCCGGTCGTGTACGCGGTCGTCGGCGGCATGGTCTTCACCGAGGACGCCCTGTTCTTCAGCTTCTTCATCCCCGGCGAGACCGCCGCCGTCATCGGCGGCTTCATCGCCCACCAGGGCAGCGTCTCGCTCGGCTGGATGATCCTGGTCGTGGTCTGCGCGGCCGTCCTCGGGGACTCCGCCGGTTACGAGATCGGGCGGCACCTCGGCCCGGCGATCCTGCGCACCCGCCCGCTGCGGCGCCACGCCAAGCCGGTCGACTCGGTGCAGGACCTGATCCGCCGGCGCGGTCCGGCCGCCGTCTTCGTCGGCCGGTTCATCGCCTTCTTCCGCCCGCTGGTGCCCTCGCTGACCGGGATGTCCCGGATGCCGTACCGCCGCTTCCTGCTCTACAACGCCCTCGGCGGGTTCGCCTGGGGCATCGGGTTCACCCTTCTGGGCTACTTCGCCGGGGCCGCCTACGCCCGGGTCGAGGGCACCGTCGGCCGGGTCGCCGCCCTCACGATCGCCGTGCTCGTCGCCGTCGCCCTCGTGGTCTGGTACCTGCGGCGGCACCGCACCCGGGGCGGTGAGCAGTCGGAGGACGACGATGGAGGCAAGCCCTGAACCAGGGGGCTCAGCCCTCGGGGACGGTTGCGCGGCGCGGATGCCGCCGTGGACGGGGAGCTCGGAGGCCGACGTCCAGCGGCTGTCGGTCGATTCCGACCACCTGCCCGCCCTCGGCGGCGAACCGCCCCGCGACGGCGTCGGCGATGGCTCCGCCCGCACCGGCGATGACGCAGATCCGCCCGCTCAGCTGCCCCGGTCCTGACTGGTCCCGCCCGTGGCCGCCCCTCTCGCCGGTCCCGCTCGATGCCGCCGAGCCCTCCTCGACCGTCCCCGAACCGCTACGGGAACGGCGGCCCGTCCGGTGCGCGGACCTGGCCGGGCGGCGGGAGTTCGCCGTCCAGCAGGTAGCGCTCCTCGTAGCCGGCGGCGCAGGCGCTCGGGTTGCCGAGGACGGTGTGGCCCGGGCCGTCGACGGTCAGCAGCCGGCCCCGGGCCAGGGTGTCGGCCAGCGTGCGGGAGCCCTGGCAGGGCCAGGCCGGGTCGCCGGTGTTGGCGACGACCAGCACGGGCGCGGCGGTGCGGCGGCCCCGGGGCCCGTCGTAGCGGTCCCGGGCAGCCTCGGCCGGCCGGCCCGCGCAACGCTGCGTCTGCCGGACCCAGTACGGACCGAGGGCGCCGGAGCGCTCCTGGGCGAGGTCGGCGAGCGCCGGGCAGTCGGCGTCCGCGGGCGGGTTGGCGGTGTCGGCGCACAGCACGCCGAGAACCTGGGTCTGGTACGGACGGCGGGCACGTCAACCGGCAAGCTTGTTGACGAAACGTCAACAACATTGCCGCAGCGCCTTGACGGCGCACCGACACGGTCCTAGAACGGAGTCAGCTCCCCGTTCCCCCACCCCCCGGGAGCAGCGAAAGTTCGCCTTCTCGCCCCTCACCGAAGAAGAGGCTTTCCCATGCGCGCACTCCCCCGCCGCACCGCACCGCTCGCCCTGGCCGCCCTCACCGCGCTCGCCCTGACCGCGGTGGCCCCCGCCTCCGCCACCCCCGCAGCCCCCGCAGCCCCGGCCGACGCCGCCGGCCCGGTGCTCACCACCGGCAGCATGGGCGGCACCGCAGTGGCGGCGGGTGACGCGCTCGCCGCGCCGCTCGCCGCCAACACCTCCGCGACCTTCTACTCGACCGCCACCAGCACCACCGGCGTCACCTGTGCCACCTCCCGGCTGTCCGCCACGGTGCTGACCAACCCGGCCGCTCCGGGCACCGCCACCGAGTCGATGACCGGGCTGACCTTCGACTCCTGCACCGCCGACGTCACCGGCGTCACCTCGGTGCAGAGCCTGACGGTCGACACCCTCCCCTACGGCCTCTCCGTCGACGACGGCACCGGGCTGCCCGTCACCCTCACCGGCGGCAGCGCCGGCCCGATCCAGGCCACCGCCGTCCTGAACAGCTGGTTCGGCACCATCACCTGCACCTACCAGCTCAGCGGCGCCTTCACCGGCAGCGCCGACAACGGCAGTCAGGGCCTGACCTTCACCAACGAGCACTTCGCCAAGAGCGGCGGCTCCGGCCTCTGCCCCGCCGACGGCTACTTCTCGGCCGGCTACGGCCCGCTCGCCGACACCAGCCAGGCCGGCGCACCGGCAGTGTACGTGAACTGATCGGTATGAGTTGACTGGCTGGTATACGTGAGCCGACCGGTCCGGGCGGACTCACCGGCGCCCGCGGACCGGCCGGCGCACCACCCGCCCCACCCCAGGGAAACGCGATCCTCGGCCTGGAAGCGATCAGACCGGGGCAGATTCGGACCCAACCGGGCGGGATGGGACGATACCTGCCATGTCTAGCAAGTCTCCATCGGTCCGGGGCGACGAGGCCCCCGCCGACCAGCTCCGCCGCCTGCTGCTCGAACTGGGCGACGCCCTGCTGGGCGGGGGCCTGCCCGTCCATGAGGTCGAGGAGGAGCTCCGCGGGCTCGGGAGGGCGTCGGGAGCCCCCGACGTACGGGTCGCCGCGCTCACCAACGGCCTGTTCATCGCCCTCGACAGCGCGGACGCCACCCGATTCCAACCGGTCGGGGCGGCACTGCGGTTCGAGCAGACGGCGGACGTCCTCCACCTGGTGCACCGGCTGCGCTCGGGCGAGCTGGACGGGCCCCGGGCCCTGGACGAGCTGGACCGCATCCGCCGGGCGCCGGCCCGCTGGCCCGCCTGGGTCGCGGACCTCGGGGCGCTGCCGGTCGGGGTGGGCGTCTGCCTGTTCCTCCAGCCGGTGACGGCGAACGTGCTGGCCGCCGGGGCCGGTTCGGTGATCGTGGCGGGCCTGACCGTGCTGGCCCGCCGACTGCCCCGGCTGCGCCCGCTGCTGCCCGTCACGGCCGGGTTCCTGGTGGCGCTGCTCGTCCTGTCGCTCGCCCGGGTCGGCCTGCTGGAGGGGCCGCTGCGCACGATCGTCGCCACCCTCGCGATCCTGCTGCCGGGCGGGCTGCTGGTCACCGGGCTGTCGGAGATCGCGGCGGGCGCCGCCAGCGCCGGCACGGCCCGGCTGGTGTCCGGCGCGGTGCAGCTGGCGCTGTTCCTGGCCGGGGTGGCGGCGGCCACCACCGCGATCGGGATGCCGGCCAGCGCGCTGGCCAACGTCCAGGTGGCCAAGCCAAGTTGGTGGGTGATCGGGGTGGGGCTGGCGATCGCCGTGGCCGGCGTCGTGGTCAATGTGAACACCCCGCCCTCGGCCATCCCGTGGATCGTCGCGGTGATCGCGGTCAGCGTCACCGTGCAGGTGGTGGTGGGCTCGGTGCACGGTGCCGCGATAGGCGGCCTGGCCGGCGCCGTCAGCGCCGCCGTCGCGGCCACCGTGGTGCACTGGCTGCCCGGTGGCCCGCTCTGGCAGGTGCTCTACCTCCCGGCGTTCTGGATCGTGGTGCCGGGCTCCTTCGGGCTGCTGAACACCGCGCAGATCGAGGTCGGCAACGGGGCGCAGTCGGTGCTGGCCGCCGTGTCGGCGGTGTTCGGGGTGTCGATCGGCACCCTGATCGGCTCGGTGATCAGCCGGATCCCGCGCCCCGGGCCGGCCGTGCTCCAGCTGCGGGCCTGACCCCGCCCCGCGCCCGTTCGGCCCAGTCGGCGGACGGCCCAGCCGGCAGACGGCCCACTGGGCGGACGGCCCGGTCGCCGGTGAACGGCCCAGACGTCGCAGGAAGCCCCAGTCGCCGGTGAACGGCCCGGTCCGCAGTGGCCGGCCCGGTGCGCAGCGCCCGGCTCAGCCCGTGGGCGCGTCGAGCAGCGGGGTGACGAGCACCCGCAGGGCGTCGGCGAGCCGCTCCCCCTCGCCCCGTCGACTACCACGCCCCCGACTGGCCCGAGCGGGTACGGGCGGCCGCGCCGCAGGGCGTGGACGTGGTCCTGGACTCGGTCGGCGGTGAAGTCCTGCAACACAGCCTCGAACTGACGGCCCCGCTCGGCCGGGTGGTGCTGTACGGCTCCGCCGACGGCGAGCCGGGCAGCGTGCCGGCGGCCCGGCTGTTCGGGCTTCGCGCCGCCGTCGGCTACTCCCTGAACGCCTGGCGCGCGGCCCGGCCGGACCTCGCCCGGCGGGACGTCGACGAAGCCGTCGACCACTTCGCGACCGGCCGGCTGCGGACCACCGTCCACGCCCGCCTCCCGCTCGCCGAGGCCGCCACCGCCCACCGGATCATGGAGGAGCGCGCCCAGCTGGGCCGCATCCTGCTGCTGCCCTGATCAACCGCCCTGATCAGCGGCCCTGACCAGCGGCCCAGAGCAACGGCCCTGACCAGTCGCTCTGATCAAGCGGGTACGCCGACTGCGGGGGGCCGGGGCTACCCTGGCCCCGCACCGAAGGCCCGTACGGGCTCCGCGAACGGAAGGCCACCCCGATGAGCACCCCCAACACCCCCGTCGTCGAGCGGGCGGACGCGCTGCACCGCTACGAGATCCGGGTCGACGGCGAACTCGCCGGATTCGCCGAGTACTTGGACCACGACGGGCAGCGGGTCTTCTACCACACTCTGGTCGAGGAGGCCTTCGCCGGCCGCGGCCTGGCCGGGCAGCTGGTCCAGGCGGCCCTGACGGACGCCCGGGCCACCGGAAAGCGGATCGTGCCGATCTGCCCCTACGTGGCCCAGTTCCTGACCAAGCACCAGGAGTTCACCGACCTCACCGACGAGGTCACCCCGGAGGTCAAGGGCTGGCTGCGCTCCCAACTGCAGTAGTCAGGGCACCGCTTGACCACGACGGGGCGCCACCGCCGCGCGGAAGCGCCCCGTCGGGCTGCCGGGTCGTCACATGTTGATCATGTGACCGGCGAGGCCGTGGATGGCCTCCTTGACCGCCTCACCCAGGGTCGGGTGGGCGTGCACGTTGCGGGCGACCTCGTGGACGGTGAGGTCCCACTGCTGGGCCAGCGTCAGCTCGGGCAGCAGCTCGGTGACCTCGGGGCCGATCAGGTGGGCGCCGAGCAGCTCGCCGTACTTGGCGTCGCTGATCACCTTGACGAAGCCGATCGGGTGGCCGAGGCCGTGCGCCTTGCCGTTCGCGGTGAACGGGAACTTGGCGACCTTGACGTCGTGACCCAGCTCGCGGGCCTGGGCCTCGGTGTAGCCGAAGGAGGCGATCTGCGGCTGGCAGTAGGTGGCGCGCGGGATCATCGCGAAGTCGACCTCCATGGTCTCCGCCCCACCGATGGTCTCGGCGGCGATCACGGCCATCGCCTCGGCGGCGTGCGCGAGCATCAGCTTGGCGGTGACGTCGCCGATGGCGAAGATGTGCTCGACGCTGGTGCGCCCGCGGCCGTCCACCGCGATGGCGTTGCGGTCGGTGAGCTTGACCCCGGCGTTCTCCAGGCCGTAGCCGTTGACCCTGGGCGCGAAGCCGATCGCCTGGAGCACCTTGTCGGCCTCCAGCACCTGCTGCTGCCCGTCCTTGGTGACGGTGACCCGGACCTTGGCGTTCGGGTCGCTGTCGTCGATCGACTCGACCCGGGTCGAGGTGAGCACCTCGATGCCCAGCTTGCGGTACTGCTTGGCCAGTTCGGTGGAGACCTCGACGTCCTCCAGCGGCACCATCCGGTCCAGGAACTCGACGATGGTGACCTTCACGCCGTAGTTGTGCAGCACGTACGCGAACTCGACGCCGATCGCGCCGGCGCCCGCGATGATGATGCTCTCCGGCAGCTGCTCGGTGAGGATCTGCTCCTCGTAGGTCACCACGCGCTCGCTCAGGCTGGTGCCGGGCAGCAGGCGGGTGGTGGCACCGGCGGCGATGATGCAGTGGTCGAAGGTGACCACGTCGAAGCCGCCACCGCTCAGCGCGACCTGGAGGGTGCGGTCGTCGACGAAGGTGCCCCAGCCGTCGTACTCGGTGATGCCGTTCTTCTTCATCAGGTAGTGGACGCCCTTGACCCGGCCGTCGGCCACCGAGCGGCTGCGGCGGAACGCCTCGCCGAAGTCGAAGGTCACCTGGCCCTCGACCTTGATGCCGAAGGTCTTGGCCTCCTTGGTGAAGATGTGGGCCAGCTCGGCGTTGCGCAGCAGGGCCTTGGAGGGGATGCAACCGACGTTGAGGCAGACGCCGCCCCAGTACTTGGCCTCGATGACCGCGACCTTCAGGCCCAGCTGGGCCGAGCGGACGGCGGCGGTGTAGCCGCCGGGCCCCGCGCCGAGGACGACGACGTCGTAGTGCGTGCTCATGTTGCTGACTCCTCCGAGGGTGTCACGGTGTCGTGATCTCGATCCCATGGTGTCAGGACCGGACCAGGCGCACCCACCGGGTCTCGGCGGACGCGCTCCGCGCGGCACCGTACAGGGCTGGGGGCCGATTGTCAGTGGTGTCCGATACGGTCACTCGCACCCGGCCCCACCAGGGGCGATGACGGAGGGAGGGTTCCGGATGGACGGAACGCGTACGGCGGGCGGGTGGGCCCGCCGCCCGAGGACGGCAGCGGGCCCACCCGGGCGTCAGGCCACCACCTCGTGGGCCTCGGCGCCGGTCGTGCCGGCACTGCCCGATCCGGCACTGCCCGGGGTGCTCATACCCGTTCCGGCGGCCGGCTGACCGGCCGGGCGCCGGGCCGGCTGCGGGGTCGGTGCCGGCCGCTGCAGCGAGGAGAGGTCCCAGGCATAGGTGCCGACGGCGTGGGCGATCACGTCGATGTTGACATCGAAGGCGTCCATGTCGATGTTGTCCAGGCCGTCACAGGCCTTGTGGTAGCAGGCGTCGAAGGCGGTGCCCGCCGTGCCACCGTAACGGGCCTGCTGCTCGGTGGACTTGATCACCTCGGCACCGGTGTCGGTGCCGCCGGCCGGGATGCCCGCGTCGATGAACGGACCGTAGTCGGAGCGGCCGTTGAAGGCGGACGGGTCGTGCGGCAGCTCCCGGCCGTCCAGGTAGTCGGTGAGGTCCCGCTCGATCTGGGCCGAGCCCTCGGGGCCCGCGTCGCCGCCCGCGCTGCCGGAGCCGTTGTAGACGAACTGCGCGTAGTTGGGGGATGCGATCATGTCGAAGTTGAGGTAGAGCCGGATCTTCTTCCGGTCTGCCTCGGAGAGCGACTTCACGTACGCCTCGGAGCCCTTGAGGCCGAACTCCTCGGCGGACCACCAGGCGAACCGGACCTTGTTCTTCACCGGGCGGACTCCGAGGTTCCTGGCGACCTCCAGGATGCCGGCCGCGCCGGATCCGTTGTCGTTGATGCCCGGCCCGGCGGGGACGGAGTCCAGGTGGGCGCCGATCATCACGGTGTTCGCCGGATCGCCGCCGCGGGTTTCGGCGATGACGTTCCAGGTCTTGCGCGGCTCCATGAAGGTCCGGAGGTCCAGGGTGACCCGCACCGGCCCGGCGGCGGCCTTCGCGGCCAGCGCCTCACCGGCCGCCCGGCTGATCCCGCCGGTCGGGACCTTGCCGGCGGCGGGCTCGCCGAGCGTCCCGTTGAGGTCTCCATCGGTGTTGTTGTAGATCAGCGCCCCGAGGGCACCTGCGGCCGCCGCGGCCGCCTGCTTCTCGGCGAAGGTGCACCCGCCGCGCCGGATCAGCGCGATCCGCCCGGAGACGGAGCCGGCCGGGTAGTCGGCGGCCGCGCAGCCGGTGGTGGCGGTGACCGGGGCGACGCCCAACTCGGCGGTCAGGCCCGCCTCCGGGCCGCTCACCGAGTACGTCATGGCGAGCACCGGCACCGACTCGGCCTGGGGCGACAGCACGTCGAGGTGCTCGGCGCGGGCCTCGAAGAAGGTGTACTCGAACTCCTGCCGGGACACCTTGAGCCCGGCCCGCCGCGCCTGCTCGTAGACGTAGCGCGCGGACTCGTCGTGGCCCTTCGAACCGGCCGCCCTGGTACCGCCGTTGCGGTCGGCGAACCGTTGCAGCGCGGCCAGCGTGCGGTGGGCGGACTCGGCGTCGCTCGCCTCGACCAGCCGCTCGGCCAGCCGGGCGCCCCGGCGTGCCTGGTCCGGCTCGGCGCTGGCGCTGCCCGCGCCGGCCAACAGCAGCGGAGCGGCCAGGGCGGCGGCGGTCAGCGCGGCGCCCGCGCGGTTGCGGGTCGGAGTCCGGATCAGGGTCGGGGTCAGGGCCGAGGCCCAGGTCAGCGGGTGACGGGCGGTGCGCGGGCGCGATAACGGGGTTGCGGGGTCGAGCGGGGAGGTCTCGCGACGGGTGCGCGGCTTCAAAGCGGCTCCTTCCGACGGTCCGTGGACTCACGATTGGACCCGAACCGCCCTGGCTTGCCAAGGCCGCCACACGCCATGCGCCGCGAAATGCGGAGGACGCCGCGGGCGGTGATCCTGGAGGGGTGGGGGCGGTCTCATCCAGGAGGGTGACCACATGTCCATGCTGGATAAGCTCAAGAGCATGCTGAAGGGCCACGAGGACCAGGCCAGCAAGGGAGTCGACAAGGCCGGGGACTACGTGGACGAACGCACCGAGGGCAAGTACACCAGCCAGGTCGACACGGCCCAGGACAAGCTGAAAGAGCAGTTCCGCGACCAGCCGCCGCAGTAGCGGGCCCGGTCAGGACCTCCCGGCCGGGGCCGGTGGCGCTCAGCCCCGGCCCCGGCCGAGCTGGTCCGGCTCTCCGCCGGTGTCGCGCTCGATCTCCTCGCCCGCGCCGCTGTCCTCGCCGGCGCCGCTCTCCCCGCCCCCGCCGCAGTTCTCGCAGGGCCCCGGGCCGGGCCGCTCGCGCAGGCGTCCGCACTCCGGGCAGACCCGGTCCAGCCAACAGGCCGACTCGCCGCCTTCGTCCATGCCTCCGATTCTGCCCGGCGGGTCACCGCCGTGGCGAGTAGACACTGTCTACGAAGATCGGGTAGACAGTGTCCATGACCGAACAGGATCAGGACCTGCGCACCCGTTTGGTGGCCGCCGGCGTCGAGCTGGTGAGCCGCGAGGGCGTGCACGCACTCGGCCTGCGCGAGATCGCCCGGCACGCCGGGGTCTCGCACGGGGCGCCGCGCCGCCACTTCCCCACCCACCGGGAACTGCTCGCCGCCGTCGCGCGGCACGGCTTCGGCCGGCTCACCGACACCCTCGCCGGGGCCGACGCACTCGCCGCCGCCACCGGGGCCGGCGCCCGCACCCGGATCGACGCACTCGCCCGCGGATACCTCGGCTTCGCCGCGGCCAACCCCGGCATGTTCGAGCTGATGTTCCGTCACGATCTGCTGGAGGGAAGCGGCGCCGAACTGCGCCGCACCACCCTGCCGCTGTTCCGGACCTTCGCCGGCCTGGTCGCCGAGGTCCACCCGCGGTCGGCGGACCCGACCCCCGCCACCGCCGCACTGTGGGCCAACCTGCACGGCCTCGCCCAACTGCGCGCCTGGGGCAGCCTGCGGCTGGTCACCGGCGGCGAGGACGTGGAACCGCTGCTGCGGGCCACCCTGGACGCCCACCTCGGCCCGGCCCTCCGGTGAGGCGGCACCACCGGGGGCTCACCCTCGCCGCCAGCATCACCGGCGCCGTCCTGGTCGCCCTCGACGGCACGGTGCTGAGCGTCGCCCAACCCACCCTCCAGCGCGATCTGCACGCCTCCGTCGCCGCCGTCCAGTGGACCAGCACCGGCTACCTGGTCACCGTCGCCGCCCTGCTGGTCTTCGCCGGCCGGCTCGGCGACCGGTACGGGCACCGGCGCCTGTTCGCCCTCGGGGTGGCGGGCTTCGCCGCCAGCTCGGCCGGGATCGCCCTCGCCCCCGGCATCGGCTGGGTCATCGCCCTGCGCGTCGCCCAGGGGGTGGCCGGCGCCCTGCTCCAGCCCGCCACCCTCGGCCTGCTGCGGACCGGCTGGCCCGCCGAGCGGCTGCCCGCCGCCATCGCGGCCCGCACCGCCGCGATCGGCCTCGCGGCCGCGGCCGGGCCGCTGATCGGCGGGGCGCTCACCACCCACCTCGGCTGGCGGGCGGTGTTCCTGCTCGGCCTGCTGCCCGCCACGGCCGCCCTGCTCGCCGTCCTCGCGGTGCCCACCGAGCCCGCCGAGCCCGCGAGGTCCGCACGGTCCACGAGTTGCACGAGTTCGACGAGGGCGGACCTCGACCTTCCGGGCGCGGGCCTGCTCGCGCTCACCCTGGTCTGCCTGGTGCACACCCTGGTCACCCTGCCGACCGACGGCTGGTCCCCCGGCACTGCGCTCACCCTCGCGGCCGCCGCCCTGGCCGGCCTCGCCCTGGCCCGGCACGAACGGCGCACCGCCCGCCCACTGCTGCCCGCCACCCTGTTGCGCTCGCCCGCCGTGGGGCCGGCCCTCGGCGCCCTGCTGGCGGCCTCGGCGGCGGTGCTGGGCGTCCTGTTCCCGACCACCTACTTCCTGCAGGACGTCCTCGGCCTCGACCCGCTGCGCAGCGCCCTGCGGGCGGCGCCGCTCGCGGCGACGATGATCCTCGCCGCGCCCGCCTCGGCCTGGCTGGCCAAGCGCCACGGCGCACGCGACACCGTGCTGGCCGGCATGGTGCTGATCACGGCGGGCATCCTGCTGACCGCCCGGCTCGGCCCGGACTCGGGGGACCCGGCGATCGGCTGCTGCTTCCTGCTGCTCGGCTGCGGTCTCGGCACCGTGATGGCCACCGCCACGTCGGTCATCGTCCAGGGCGCCCCCGCGGCCCAGTCCGGCGTCGCGGGCGGCCTCCAGCAGACCATGATGAACGTCGGCCCGGCCCTGGGCATCGCCCTCGCCACCACCGTCACCGGCCGTGCCGCGCCGGGCGCCGCCCTGACCCCGGTCGCCCTGGCGACCGCCGCCGTCGCCGCCACGGGCGCGCTGCTCGCCCTGCGCCTCCCCCGCCGGCAACCACCGCGCCCCTTGGCGGACTTGACCTGACGGCGCCATCCTGAGGTTCGTGACGGCCCGTCAATAGCTGCGGAGAGCGCTGTGGTTGAAGATCAGACCAGCGCTGACGCGACCTGCTCCACGGCCGGGTCAGGTCGGTTCAGGTTCGGGGCGAGGCCGCCCCGGGCAGCCGTGCCGCGGCCGGCGCGCAGACCGACCAGGCACCGGCCTCCTTCCGCAGGTAGATCGTGGTGTCCACGCCGGGCCTGGTCACATGGGCGCTCGCGACGTCGCCCTCGATCCTGACGTCGGAGACCTCGACCGGCGGCCCGGAGGCCGCGGGCTGCTGCTCGTCCGCCGACGGGCTCACGCCGTCGGACGGGAGGTCGCTGTCGGCGATGTCCCCGGCCTCCTCCGGGCAGAGCATCCCGACGCTTCCGGCCACGTCGCCCTGGTCCACCGCGGTCGCGAACCGGCCGACCAGCTGCCGGACCCGGTCCGGTTCACTGGGCGCCCGGTCGGTCGTGACGTACCCGACGATGCCCGCCGCCGCCAGCAGCAGCACGGCCGCGCCGAGCAGGTACGGCCAGCGCTTCCGGGGCGCGCTTCGCGGGATCTCGGGCGGACCTGCCGGTGCGGGCGGCCGGAATGGGTCCTGGGTCATCGTGGGTGCTCCCGTCCGTCGGCTCCGGGCCCTCGGGTCGACGGCGCGAAGTGCGACACCATCAGTTCGTCCAGTGCGGCGCCGCAGTCCCCCGGGTCGACCTCGCCCGCGTCGACGAGAGCGATCTCCCCCGGTGCGAGCTCCGGCGACAGGCAGTAGTGCAGGTTCCCGCCGTCCGAGGTGACCCGCAGCAGCCTGGTCGAATCGATCTGGTCCTCGTCCCAGCCCGGGATGCCCTCGGGGAAGTCCGCGAACTCCGCCAGGGTCGTCATGTGGACGGGCCGGGCCAGACCGAACGACGTCCCGTCGCCCCCCGAGACGAATCCGGCGTGCACTCCGCGCAGGAAATCCCGCAGCGGCTCGGGGAAGGCCGGCCAGAACTCCGGTTCGGGGCCGAAGCTGCGGGGGTCGTAGCCGACCCAGGAGACCAGTCCGCCGCCTTCGTCGGCCATCACGTACACCAGGGCGGCGCAGCCGTCCGTGAGGCAGGCCCTGACGTCGACGCAGCGGGCGTCCATCGCGGCCACGAACCTCGGGAGGAGCGCGAGGAAGTCCTGGTTCCACAGGGATCGCGCCAGCCGGTACCGGGCCTCGGGTCGGCCGGTCAGCGCGATCGGCCGCCAGCGTTCGGGGAGCGAGGCGATCCGCTCCGACCCGGGCTCGACGAAGGCCAGCGACCATGCGGGGAGCGTCCGGGCGATCCCGGCGGCGTCGACTCCGGTCACGTCAGCCTCCCTGTCACATCAACTTCCCTGTCACGTCAGCCTCCCTGTCACATCAACTTCCCTGGCTCTTCAGCAGCTGGTCGATGATGTCCTGGAGCTTCTTGCGCGTCGCGTTCTCCAACGTGACCTGACTCGCCTGCCACTTGGGATCCACGCCCGTCATGGCGGCCGCGCTGCGCGACTGCTTCGACAGGTTCGCCGCGGACGACAGCCACTGGAAGTTGACCGGCGCGCGGCTGATGACGAACATGTTCTCGGTGCTGAGCTTGGTGAAGCCGCGCATCTGCATGAGCTCGGCCAGCGGGACTATGTGGTCCGCGCTGATCTTCGGATTGCCCCTCGCATTGGGCATGATGACCCGCCGGGAGGACGCCGGATAGGCCGGGTCCGGCCGGCCGACCGTCAGCTTGGTGCCGCCCTTCAGATAGTTGTAGGGGAGGTTGCCGGGGTTCCCCGCCCGGAGGGCGTCGTACAGCGGTCGGGCCGGTGAGGTCTTCGGCACCCGCCAGTTCTTCCCGGGGGCGGGTGGGGGCGGTGCCGTCCACCCGGTGCCCAGGCGTCGCTTGGCGTCGTCGATCTGGGTGCGCTTGGTCGGGGTGAGGTCCTTGAGGTCCATGCTGCCCGCGCCGGTGGCGTCGACCATCGCCATCATCGCCTGGAAGCAGGCGGTGTATGCGGCAACGGCCTTGGCGCTCTCCGCGTTGAGCGCCGCCGCCTCGGCGTTGTACGCCGCGAGGGCGCCGCTCTGCTCGGGCGGGAACTCGTGCGGCTGGGCGTTGTGGCTCTTGATCTTGGCCTGGACGGCCTGGGCGGCCGCGTACTGCGGGGCGCACAGGTCCGTCGGCGTGGCGGCCTCGGCCGAGGGCGCGGGAACCAGCACCGCGCCGCACAGGACGAGGGCGGCCGCGAGAGCGGCCACCGCGCTCGAACCGGACCCGCATCGTGACGCGACCATCGACCCCTCCTCGGCCGCGGGGGCGGAACCGCGCCGAGCCGGGAGCCTAGTGGCGGTCCGGCGGGCCTGGATTGGAAGAATCTGACCTGCCCTCAGCAGGATCAGAGGGCCACGGCACCGTCCGCCCAGTGAGCGGCGGCCAGCCGGCCGGGCGTGAGGCCCGCCAGGGCGCGGACGTCCCGGCTGAGGTGGGCCTGGTCGTAGAAGCCGCAGGCCACCGCGGCTTCGTTCAGGCCGACGCCGCCGCCCGACAGCATTCCCGCGGCACGGTGGAAGCGCAGCACCCGGGCGAAGGCCTTGGGCGTCAGACCGACCTGTTCGACGAACCGGCGGACCAAGTAGCCATGACTCCAGCCCACTTCGGCGGCGAGCCGGGCGACCCGGATCCCGCCCGCGGTCTCGGACAGCAGCCGGCAGGCCTGGGCGACCTCCGGCGCGGGGCGCAGTCCCCGCCCGAGGCGGTCCAGCAGCGCGGCGTCCACCAGGTCGAACCGGGCCGCCCAGTCCCTGGTGCCGACCAGCCGTTCCACCAGCTCCCCGGCCACCGGCCCCAGGACGTCCGCGAGTTCGACCACCGTGTTGGTCAACTCGCGCATCGGCAGCGAGAACAGCCGGTACGCCCCCAGGGGCGTCAGTTCCAGGCGGATCGCCTCCTGGCCGCCGGGGTGCGCGCACACCCGCGGGCCGTCCTCCAGACCCGCGACCAGCGAGCCGACCACCGTGCTCCCCCCGGGCCGCTCGCCCAGTCGGCGGACCTCGCTGAACGGCTCCGCGATGTTGATCACCAGGACGGCCCGCCCGGTCGGAACCAGCCGCACCCGGTACGGCACGGCCTCCGTCTCCCAGTAGCCGGCGTAGCTGTGGACGAACGGACGCAGCCCGGGATGCCGGGGGCGGTCGGCCCGCCACCGGCTGCCGATCCGGGTGACCCGCACACCCCCCACACCCCGCCCGGCCCACCCGTCCTGCCCGGCCCGCCGGGCCCGGGCACAACTCTCGGGCGGCCGAGGGTCGTTCCGGTCACAGAAGCCGCTGCCTTCGGATCGCACGGGCCCTCCCTGACGTCGCCGCCACCAGCGGGCGCCAGCCTACCCAGTGCCGCACGTCCGGTGCCGCACGTCCGGTGCCGCCCACCGCCGTACCCGGCGCCTCCGCCTATGCCGTGCGGCGGCATCCGGCGAGGAGGGTGGCGACCATGTGCCTGGCGTCGGCCCGGTCGTAGTCGGGGCCGGTGATGCAGAGGTTCCCGATGGCGCGCATGAGCCGGTAGGCGGTGATGTCGGGGCTGATCTCGTCGGCGGCGGCGCAGGCGTCGAGCACCGTCGCACAGGCCGGGACGAGGGTGTCGAGCATGAGGGCGTGGAGGTTCTCCAGCCCTGGGTCGCCGGACCCCAGCGCGGCGCCGAGGCCGTGCTTGGTCACCAGGAACTCCACGAACGCGTCCACCCAACGGCTCAGGGCGGCGAACGGGGTGGCCGATTCCGCCAGGAGCCGGGGCGCGAGTGCGGCACAGGTGTCGATCTGGTGCCGGTAGACGGCGGTGACGAGGTCCGCCCGGGTCGGGAAGTTCCGGTAGATCGTCCCGACGCCGACGCCGGCGCGTTCGGCGATGTCGCGGATGGGGGCCTGGACGCCCTGGTCCACGAAGACCGCCGCCGCTGCCGCCAGTACACCGCTGCGGGTGCGCTGCGCTTGTGCCTGCCGTACTCCGACCGCCTCCGGCACGGGCCCTCCCTTTACTCGCGGAACAATGTTCCGCTAACTTGGCGGAACAGCGCTCCGCCAAAGTATGGCAGAGCGGTCTCCTGGAGAAGGCGCAGGTCCCCCATGTCTTCCAGCCACTCCGACCAGCGGATCCTCGCGGTCAAGCCGATCAGCGTCCCCGCGCCCGACCGCGGCGTCGAACTGCGGGTGAAGGTCACCGCCCCACTGTCGGGACGGCAGCTGCCCGTCATCGTGTTCTCCCACGGCAACGCCTGGTCCCTGGACGCGTACGAGCCCCTGGTCGACCGCTGGGCCGCCGCCGGATTCGTCGTGGTGCAGCCCACCCACCTGGACTCCCGCCGCAACGGCATCGGCTTCGACGACCCGCGCTTCGCCGCCATCTGGCGCGTCCGGATCGCCGACCTCCACGCGATCCTGGACGGCCTCGACGACGTCCTCGCCCAGGCGGACGGCCTGGACGCCCGGGTCGACCGGGGGCGCATCGCCGTCGTCGGCCACTCCTGGGGTGCCCAGACCGCCGGTGCACTCCTCGGGGCGCGGGTGTTCGACGCCGACGGCGTGCCCGGAGCGGACTTCTCCCACCCGGCGGTCACCGCCGGTGCGCTCATCGCCGCGACCGGCACCGGCGACAGCCTCACCCCCTTCGCCGCCGAGCACCTTCCGTTCATGCGGCCGGACTACTCCACCATGGCCACCCCGGCCCTGATCGTCGCGGGCGGCAGGGACCGGTCCCTGCTCTCCACCCGCGGACCGGAGTGGTTCACCGACGCCTACCACCTCAGCCCGTCCCCGAAGAGCCTGCTCACCATCGCCGAAGGCGAGCACACCCTCGGCGGCATCGCCGGCGAGAAGGTCGCCGAGACCACCGACGAGGATCCCGCCCGCGTCACCCTCGTCGCCGACGCGATCTCCGCCTACCTCCGCCACGCCTTCCGGCTGGACGACACCGCCTGGACCGCGCTGGGCACCGCCGCCGCGACCGGCGACGGCACCTGGAGCATCGCCGGCAATTGAACCCGGCCCCGCCGACCGGCACTTTCACCGGACGCCCCGCTCCCGATGTCACGTTCCGCCGCCCCACCCGGTCCATCCGGGTACGTGCAGAACGAAGGGAGCGTCATCATCATGAAGGCCGTCATCGTGTGCGTCTCGGTGTCCCACGGCAACACCCGCCGGATCGCCGAGGCCATGGCCCGCCCACTGGCCGCCCGGGTGGTCGAACCGGAGGAACTCGACCCGGCCGACCTCGCCGACCACGACCTGGTCGGCTTCGGCTCGGGCGTCTTCACCGGCCGGCTCCACCCGCGCCTGCGCCACTTCGTCCGCACCCTGCCGGCAGCCGAACACCCCACCCGGGCCTTCGTGTTCGCCACCAGCGGCCTCCCCGAGCCCGGCTTCCGCCCCTTCACCCGCCCGCTGGCCCGCCTCCTGACACCCAAGGGCTTCCAGGTCGTCGACACCTTCACCGCCCGCGGGCACGACACCTGGCTGCCCTTCCGCCTGGTCGGCGGCATCAGCAAGCACCGCCCCGACCCCCACGACCTCGCCGCCGCCCGCACCTTCGCCGAGTCCCTCCACTGCTGACCGTCCGGTGACCGTCCGGGGCGGACCCGCACGGGGGTCGGGCCCGCCCCTGACCCACCACCGCACCCCTGGAAGCCCGAGCTGCCCGCCCCACCGCGCGCACCCCCGAGGGCCCACCCGTCTCACTCGACCGCCACCGCCACCCGGGCACCCCCGCCCCGGGTCAGCGCCACCAGCATCCCCAGCTGCACCACCGCCCCGACGGCCTGGCCGAGCCACACCCCGTTCACCCCGAGCGGTCCCGACAGGGCCACCGCGGTGGCGAGTTGGGCGCCGAGGCCGGTGACCGCAGACAGCACCAGCGGCCGGCCGGCGCCGGTGGCCTGGTGGTAGCCGCCGAGGGCGACGGCCGGGGCGTACGGGAGCAGGTAGAGGGCCGCCAGGTGGAGGAAACCGGTGGAACGGGCGGTCACCGCCGGGTCGTCGGTGAACAGGGCGGTCAACGGGCCGGCCGCGCAGGCCGCGAGCAGGGCCGCGACGGCGCCCAGGAGGACGGCGAAACGGGCGCTGGCGCGGTGGAGGGCGTCCAGTGGGGCGTCCGCGCCGGCGCCGGTGAGCCGGGCGGCCTGGATGGCGGTGGCCTGGCGCAGCGCGTAGAAGGCCATGGTGAGGACGAGCAGGAGCCGGTAGCCGATGCCGTACCCGGCGACCGCCGCGACGCCGAAGCCGGCGACCAGGCCGAGTTGGGCCGTGCCGACGGCCATCCGGGCGGTGAAGTCCAGGCCGTAGGGCGCGCCGGCCCGCAGGATCCGGGCGGCGGCCGCGCCGACGCCCGCGACCGGCCCGCCGGTGCGGGGCCGTAGCCGCAGGGTGACGGCGAGGGCGACCGCCCGGGAGGCGGCCAGGGCGAGGGCCGCGCCCGGGACGCCGAGGGCGGGCAGCGGGCCGGGGCCGAGGATCAGCAGCGGGTCGAGGACGAGCAGGAGGGCGTTGGAGAGCAGGGCGATCCGCATCGGGGTACGGGTGTCCCCGGCGCCCTTGAAGAGTTCGTCGGCGACGCGCTGGGCGAAGAACAGCGCGAAGGCCGGGAAGGCGACGGTGAGGTAGTCGGCCGCCCGGGCGGCGGCCTCACCGTCGAGGAAGGCGGCGGCGATCCGGTCCCGCAGCAGGTAGCCGGGGGCGGCGAGGGCGAGGCTGCCGAGGACGCAGAGCCGCCAGGCGGCGCGGGTGGTACGGGCGGCCTCGTCGCGGTCGCCGGCGCCGAGGGCGCGGGCGAGCCGGACGCTGACGCCGGAGGACACCACCAGGACGAGTCCGAGCAGCAGGTTCTCCAGGGTTCCGGCCAGGGTGACGGCGGCGACGGCGGCTCCGCCGAGGCCGGCCACCCACAGTGTGCCGATCACCGTCGCGATCACCCCGGACAGCAGTTCGGCGTAGACCGGTCCGGCCAGTACGGCCAGCCGGAACGACTGTTCGCGCACGGCCACCCCCCTCTTCTCGCGCCGCCCGCTCCACCGCGGCAGCTACCTCGAATGGATATACATCGATTCGATGCACCACGACAAGAGGTAGCACCGCCCGCGGGATGGGGCGCATCATGGGGCGCACTCCGACGAAAGGGCTCCGACCGTGCTGACCCTCGCGATCCTCGGTTTCCTGTACGACCAGCCCCTGCACGGCTACGAACTCAAGTCCCGGATCACCGGGTTGACCGGCCACGTCCGGCCGGTCAGCGACGGCGCGCTCTACCCGGCGATCACCCGGCTGGAGAAGGCCGGACTGCTGCACCGCCGCACCGAGCCCGGCACCGGGGCCGCCCCGCGCCAGACCCTGGAACTCACCCGGGAGGGCCGGGCGGACCTGCTGCGGCGGCTGGCCGACCCGGAACAGGCCGAAATCACCGACCAGATCCGCTTCTTCGCCCTCGCCGCCTTCCTCCACCAGCTCGCCGACCCGGCCCGGCAAGCCGCCGTCCTCCGCCGCCGGCTGGCCTTCCTGGAGGCCCCGAGCAGCTTCTTCTACGACGGGGCCGGCCGGCCGGTCACCGCCGAGCGCGAGCCGAACCCGTTCCGGCGCGGCATGCTGCTGGTCGCCCGGGCCTCCGGCGCCGCCGAGCGGGCCTGGCTGGCCGAGACCATCGCCGAATTGGAGGGCGCGGAGGCCGCGCGCGACCGGTAGGACCCGAACGACCCGGACCGCGGGCGGTCCACCGGCCGGGACCGGCCGGGACCGGCCACCCGTCCGCGAGCCCGCGAGCCCGCGTCGAACAGCGGGGCGGTGGACCGGACTTGCGCCTTTCGGCACCCGACCCCGGGGCGCCCGGGCCTCGCTATGATGATCCGTCTCACGACCTCGGCGCCTTCCGCGGCGTGACCCACCACCGCGCCCCGCCCGCCTTGGAGGCAGCCGTGCCCAGTGAAGTGACCGCCGCCGCGAGCGCCGCCCCGATCAAGCGGGACGACATCCCGGGCTGGTTCTTCGGGCTGGACCGGGCCGCGTTCTCCCATCTCCTGTCCGCCCAGACGGCAGCAGGGGTCACCGGGGACATCCTGGAGCTCGGCAGCTACCTCGGCCGCAGCGCCGTGCTGCTCGGGGACCACCTCCGGCCGGGCGAGCGGCTGACCGTCTGCGACCTCTTCGACTCCGAGGCGGGGGACGCCGACAACGCCGCCGAAATGGCGATGTCCTACCGCAAGACGCTCACCCGCAGCGCCTTCGAGTCCAACTACCTGGCCTTCCACAGCGAGTTGCCGGAGATCGTCCAGGCGCCGACCTCCGTCCTGGCCGACGGCCGGATCCCGGCGGGCAGCTGCCGCTTCGTCCACGTCGACGCCTCGCACCTGTACGAGCACGTCAGCGGGGACATCCGGGTGGCCAGGTCGGCGCTGACCGAGAACGGCCTGGTCTCGCTGGACGACTACCGCTCCGAACACACCCCGGGCGTCTCGGCCGCCGTCTGGGAGGCGGTGTTCACCGGCGGTCTGCGCCCGGTGCTGCTCACCCCGATGAAGTTCTACGGCACCTGGGGCGACGCCGACGCCGCCCGGCAGGTGCTGCTGGAGCGCGACTGGCGGGCCGAGGACTACGCCGTCGACGAGGACGTCATCGCCGGCCACCGGGTGCTGCGGCTGAACTACCAGGTCAAGACGCCCGCCCAGCTCCAGCGCTCCACCCCGCGCCGGCTCGCCCTGGACCTGCTGCCCCCGGTCGCCACCCGGGCCACCCGCCGGGTCCTGCACACCCTCCGCGAGCGCCGCGCCGTCCGCCCCACCCCGAGCGCCTGACCCCGGACCCACGAACTCGGCCCGCAGACCCGGCCGGTTCCGGACCCGCCGGCACAGCCGTCGGGTCCACCGGCATGCCCCGGGGGCACACCGGCCTGACGCCACCCTGGGCGTTTTATTCATACGACTAATTAATTGTCGAAAATCCACTCACTCACACGGGTGAATCACCCTTAAAGGTTTGCTCAAGGAACATTAAAGACCTCATAGTGATGACACCTCGACTTGGTCTTGAGATCACCAAGTCCAGGCAAAGTCCTTGCGAGTGAGGAGAGACCTGTGTTCCACGCTTCCTCCACCCCTGCGGGCCCCGGGCAGCGGCTCCGCGCGGCGATCGCGGACCAGGGGGCCACGCCCCTGATCGGCGTCCACGACATGTACTCGGCCTCCATCGCGGCCGAGCACTACGACGGCATGTTCGTCTCCGGCTTCGGCTTCGCCGCCTCCTACTACGGCCTGCCGGACATCGGGTTCATCGCCTGGCCCGACATGGTCGCGTTCGTCGAACGGCTGCGCGGCGCGTTCCCGCGGCACCACCTGCTGGTCGACATCGACGACGGCTACGTCGATCCCGAGGTCGCCTGCCACGTCGTGCGCCGGCTGGAGGCCATCGGCGCCTCCGGCGTGATCCTGGAGGACCAGAAGCGCCCGCGCCGCTGCGGGCACGCCGACGGCAAGCAGGTCCTCCCGCTGGAGGAGTACCTGACGAAGCTCGAACTCGTCCTCGCCGACCGCACCGACCTGCTGGTGGTCGCCCGCACCGACGCCACGGACGAGCAGGACATCCTGCGCCGCGCCCGCGCGCTCGCCGAGACGGATGCCGACGTGGTGCTCGTCGACGGCGTGCGCAGCGAGGAGTGGATCCGCCGGATCCGCAAGGAAGTCGGCGACAAGCCGCTGCTCTTCAACCAGATCGCGGGCGGCAAGTCCCCCCGGCTGTCGCTCTCCGAGCTGACCGAGCTCGGCGTCGACGTGGCGATCTACAGCACCCCGTGCCTGTTCGCGGCCCACCGGGCGATCGACGAGGCACTCACCGGACTGAAGACCGCCGACGGGCGGCTGCCCGCCCCGGCCGGGGAGAGCAGGCCGGTCGGTGTGCGGGAGTCCACCGAGCTGCTGGAGCGGAACATCGCACGCTCCCGCCGCCTCGCGGACGTGACGGCTTGAGCCCCGGGCCGCGCCGCCCCGCCCCGCCCTCGGCGGCCGCCGCGCTGCGGGCCACCGTCCTGGGGCTGACCGGGGCGTGCGCCCTGCTCGCGGTCGGCGCGGCCCCGGCCGTCGCCGGTGGCAGCCTGGTCACGGTCATCGACAACTCGAACGCCGACTCCTGGCTGGAGATCGACCGTACGGCCAACGTCCAGCAGGGTGGCGGCTCGGCGGGGAGCGACCACGACGGCGCCGGATCACTGGTCGGGGGTCTGGGTGGTGGTCTGGCCAACGGTCTGGCCGGCGGCGGGGGGCCGCCATGACAGTCCGCACCGAAGGACCGGCCCGCGCCGAAGGGCCGGCCCGCGCACGATGGTGGCGCAGGTTCGACCCGTACCTGCTCGCACTGGCCGGGGCGGTCGCACTGGCCGCGCTGTTCCCGGCCTCCGGCGCCTCGGCCCGGGTCGCCGCGGCGGCCTGTGACATCGCGGTGGCGCTGCTGTTCTTCCTCTACGGCGCCCGGCTGTCCACCCGCGAGACCCTGGCCGGGCTGCGCCACCTGAGACTGCACGGGCTGGTGCTCGCCGCCACCTTCGGTCTCTTCCCGCTGCTCGGGCTGGCCACGGCGCTGCTGACGCCGGTTCCGCTGACCGAACAGTTGCAGGCGGGGGTGCTGTTCCTCTGCCTGGTGCCGTCCACGGTGCAGTCCTCGGTGGCGCTCACCGGGGCCGCCCGGGGTGACGTCCCGGCGGCGATCTGCGCCGGGACGTACTCCAGCCTGGCCGGGCTGCTGCTCACCCCACTGCTGGTCGCCGGGCTGCTGGGCTCGCACGCCGGGCTGTCGGCGGACGGGCTGCTGCGGATCGGGGCCCAGTTGCTGGCGCCGTTCCTGCTCGGGCAGGTGCTGCGGCCGTGGATCGGCGGCCTGGTGGCCCGTCACAAACGGCTGCTGACCCCGGTGGACCGCGGCTCGATCCTGCTGGTCGTCTACACGGCGTTCAGCGCGGCGGTGGCCCAGGGCATCTGGCACCAGGCGACGCCCGTCGCCCTGCTCGGGATGCTCGTGGTGCTGCTGGCCCTGCTGGTCGCGGCCCTGGCGGTCACCGGGCTCGGCGCGCGCGGGCTGGGACTGGACCGCCCGGCGGCGATCGCGGCGATGCTGTGCGGCTCGCAGAAGAGCCTGGCCAACGGGCTGCCGATGGCCACCGTGCTGTTCGGGTCGGAGGCGGGGGTGATGGTGCTGCCGCTGATGGCCTACCACCAGCTCCAACTGGTCGTCGGCACCGTCCTCGCCGGGCGCTGGGCCCGAACCCCCGCGCCGGTCCCGGCCGGCGGGCAGCCGACGGCCGAGCTCAGCCGGGCGGGCGGGCCGCCAGCACCCGGCTGATCCCCCGGCGGAGCCGGCTGGAGGCACCCGGCAGGTGCCCCAGCCGGCTCAGCCGTTCGTCCGGCAGCTCCGGCCGCCGGGCCAGCTCCAGCACCGCCGCGTACGGGCGCTCGCCCTCCTCCAGTCGAGCGCCCACCAGCTCGACCAGCGCGTCCAGGGCCGTGCCGGTGAGCTCGGGGTGGGCAGCGAGCAGCTTCAGCAGGCAGTTGTCGTTCCAGGTGTCGTGCCGCCGGGGCGCCAGGGCGATCAGCACGTCGACGGGCGCGGCGGCGTTCCGGGCGATCGCGTGCCAGACGAACGGGTACTCGCACCGGCCCAGCACGCGCAGCACCCCGGGGTCCGCGGTCCCTGCGGCCAGTCGCAGGTAGGCCCCGGGTTCGTGCAGGCGGTCGAGCGCCCCGATGTCGCTCGGCCCGTCCACGTGTCTGTCGCCCATGTCGGAACGCGAGCCTACCCCCAGCGGGCGGTCGGGGTGCTGAGGGCTGCGGCCGGCAGGACGGGCAGCGGGCCCGGTGCGGGGAGCGTCCAGGACGCCGGGTCGGGTGCGAACGGGCCGGTGCGGTCGCGGAGTTGGGCGAGGGCGTGGTCGCGAGCCCGGTCCACTTCGCGGTGGGTGGCCTCGTCGATCACGCCGAGCCGCCGGGCCTCGGCGTACTCGTCCTCGTCCTTCCAGGTGTGGGAGGCGAGGTCGGGGGTGACGACCAGGTCCAGGTAGAGGTCGAAGGTGTCGATGCCGATGGCCGTCCGCCGGTACGGCAGCTCGAAGTTGACGTACCAGCGCAGCGGGCGGCCCTCGGGGCTGAGGAACCGGTGCACGCTGTACGGCTCCCCGGCGGTGAAGCGGCTGATCACCACGGTGTCGCGCCAGACCCAGTGGTCGAGCTCCCAGCTCCCGGCGGCGAGGTCGTCGATGCCGCGTCTGCGGGCGGCGGCGTCGCCGTGTCGCCGGGAGGCGGTCCAGCTGGCGGGGGCGAGGCTCTCGGTGCCGGGGCGGGCGGTCAGGGTCAGGGTGGTGCCGTCGTCCGCGAGCACGGTGTACGGCATGGCCGTCCAGATCCGGCCGCCCACGACGTCCCGGCGTACGGCGGTGCTGCCGGCCGGGAAGGGGGCGCCCGTCACCGGACGTAGTACGGGCGCTGGTGGGCGGCCACCGGCGCGGACTGGTAGGTCCAGACCCCGGCGGCCGGCGCGTCGCCGATCAGCAGGGCGAGGTCGCGGGCGGCCTCCTCGGCCGGATTGCCGAGGTCGAGCCGGACCCGGCCAGCGCTGCGGTCGTCCAACGCGTAGTAGCGGTAAGGCTGGTGGACGTTGAGCGGGCCGGCCAGCAGCTTGCCCTCGTCGTCGGTGCCGTAGCCGGTGATCGGGGTGTTGCTGACGGACTCGGGGGTGAGGCCGGTCAGGTCGACGTCCAGGCCGAGGATCTCCTCCTGGTGCCGACGCAGCCCGCCCACGCCAGGCCCGTCCTCACCCGGCCCGTCCGCGGCCAGTTCGGCCCGGCGGCAGGAGACGCTCCACCGCTCGTGCACGGCGGGCGCGTTGAGCGAGGGCAGGGTGGTCTCGAACCAGCCGGGGTGCTTGGGTTCGGCGTACAGCCGGCGCCCGGCGTCGATGGCCAGCGGGTTGTCGCACAGCACGTGCAGCCGGGCGATGCCGAGCAGCTTGGTCTGGTCGTAACCCCTGGCGTACTGACCGTAGTTGACCACCGGGACGCGGTCCTCCGCGAACACCGGATGGGCGATCAGGTTGATCTCCAGCTCCTCGGTGATGCCGCCGCCGTTGGGGTACTGGGCGAAGTACAGCTGGTAGTTGAGCGAGACGCAGGCCCCGCCGTCGAAGGCGGCGACGGCCAGGCCGGGGTGGCGCTTGTCGAGCAGTCGGCGGGCCTGCTCGGGCTCCACCAGGTAGTCGACGCCGATGTTGTGCAGCGCGCCGTAGTGGAAGGGCAGGCAGTAGGGCTCCGGGACGGGCGGCAGCGGCAGGCCGGTCATGAGGGCTCCGAAAGCGAGGAAGGCGAGGAACACGCGGAAGGTGCGGAGGGGACGGAGGGGACGGAACGCAAGGGCTGGACGGAGAGGGTCGCCGGCCGACGCAGCGCCAGCAGGTCCTGGTGCATCCGTCCGGCACTGCGCAGCGCGAGGGCGGCCATGGTGAGCGAGGGGTTGGAGGTACCGAGCGAGGGCATCGAGCCGCAGCCGACGGCGTACAGGTTGGGGTGGTCCCAGCAGCGCTGCCACTGGTCGACCACCGAGGTGCCGGGCGCGTCGCCCATCAGGTGGGTGCCGCCGGCGTGGCCCGCGCCCCGGTAGCCGTACGCCTCGCCCCGGTGCTCCAGCCGGCCTGGCCAGCCGGCGCCGGGGTAGGCGGTGTGGTCCTCGGCACCGAGCAGGGCGAAGAGCTGGTCGGAGACGGCGCGGGCGGAGACCATGCCCTCCCGCACGTAGCCGTCCAGGTCGTAGTGGATGGCGGGGGCGGGCAGGCCGAGCGGGTCGCGCCGGTGCGGGTCGAGGGTGACCCGGTTGGCCGGGTCGGCGGGCTGCTCCAGCTCGAACTGGAGCGAGAACTGCCGCCCCAGCCGGTCGCCGAGGCGTTCGCGCAGTTCCGTGCCGCGCAGTCCGGCGGCGAGCAGCGCGGCGGCCTCGGCCTCGGGGCTGCCGCCGGCCCAGGACCAGCCCCAGTTGCCGATCTCGATCCGGAACGGCGCCCGGCGGCGACGGGCCCCGCCGAAGCGGAAGGCCTCCAGCCCGCTGGTGGAGCCGGGCCCCCGGTACGGGCCGACCTGGTCGGGCATCAGCCCCCAGGTGAGCAGCGCAGGGTGGTCCATCAGGTTGCGGCCGACCTGGTCGCTGCGGTTGGCCAGGCCGGACAGCAGCAGCAGTCGGGCGTTCTCGATCGCGTGCGCGGCGAGCACCACCAGGTCGGCGGTCACCCGGTGGGTGGCCCCGCCGGCCAGGTACTCGACTCCGGTGGCCCGTCCGGTCACCGGGTCGGCGAGCACCCGGCCGGCCACGGCCTCGGTGCGCAGTTCGACGGCCGGGGCCCAGCGGGCCTGGGTGCGCAGCGGGGTGTACTTGGCGCCGCTCGGGCAGACCGGGACGCAGCTGGCACTGCCCGCGCAGAGCGGGCCGTCGCCGGTGCCGGGGCGGGTGGGCCGACCGTTGCGGGCGTGCGGGGTGGAGGTCACGGCGAGCCGGGCCGGGTCGGGCGCGGCGGGGTCGTGCACCGTCCGGCCGTCGAGGGCGTCGGCGAGTCGCCGGTCGAGGTAGCTGGCCGGGATGGCCCGCATCGGGAAGGCGTAGTCGTCCGGGATGGGCAGGCCGACGGCCCGGCGCTGTTCCTCGGCGTCGGCGGCGACGCCGAGTTCCCGTTCGGCGTCGCGGTAGTGCGGTTCCAGGTCGTGGTAGCCGATCGGCCAGTCGCGGCCGTGGCCGAGCTCGCCGGTGCGGAAGTCCTCGGGGTGCATGCGCGGGGCGAGGCCGGTCCAGAGAAGTCCGGTGCCGCCGTTGGCGCGCAGGTAGCCGCTGGCGTAGGGCAGCGGGCCGTACTGCCGGAGGTACCCGGTGGCGGTGAAGCCGCCGTCGGGGTGGCCGGTGAGGTCGGTGACGTCGGGTGACGGCGCGTCGGGGTTGTGCGGGTACGGCGCGGTGGGCGGGCCGCCACCGGCCGCGCGGTGGGCGGTGGCGGTCTCGGCTGCGGTGGGCGCGGTGCGTCCGGCCTCCAGGACGAGGACCCGCCAGCCTCGGGCGCCGAGGCGCTGGGCGACCAGGCTCCCGGCGAAGCCCGCGCCGACGACCACGGCGTCCCAGTGCGCGTCCTCGCTCCCGGTACCGACCCGCTGGGCGCTCACCGCTGCTCACCCCCGAGCGGCGCTTCGGCCCAGCTGCCGTGGCCGGGGGCGGCGGCGCCGGGCGGTCTGGCCCGGAAGGTCCGCCAGACCAGTCCCTGGTCGTGGGCGCGGGCGGAGCTGGGGGCCTCGCCGGGCCAGGCGCCGACGTACCAGAGGTGGACCAGGGCGTGCTCGTCCCGGACCCGGTGGGCCAGGGTGGTCCGGTGGTGTTCGTGCGCCATCCCGGTGGCGCGCAGGTCGGGGACGTCGAAGCCGGTCAGGTCGGCGCAGACGCGCAGGAACTCGTCGAGGTCGGCCAGTTCGTCGTCCTCGACGGGCGCCTGTTCCCCGTACGGGTCGTCATCGACCGGGCGATCATCGGACACGGACACGCGGGCACCCCCACGATCGTCGGCGGATGGCCAAGGCATGACAGATGCGCGCCGCCCGGCACGGTCCACCTGCTAGCGCGATCCTGCCGCCCGGACGGACCGCCGGGGGCCGCTTGCCGGAAGGTGACCTTTCTTGGTCGGCTCATGACCGGTCACCGCCCCGCAAGGACGGAACCCGGACCGCTTTCGCTCGGCCCGACGCAGCTACCGAGCCCCGCTCACCCCCAGCCCCGCGGACCCCCAGCCCCGCTCACCTCGAACCCGGCGCGTCGCCTCAGCCCGATGCCCGCCTCAGCCCAGCGCACGCACCGCCGCCAGCACGTCCAGGCCGAGCTCCTGGTCCGCGTCCTCCGGCAGGTTGACGGACAGCCGGGTGACCAGCCCCGCGTACCGGCGGTGGATCTCCCGGGCCGCCTCCTCCACCGTGCCGGAGACCGCGAAGGTGTCGAACACCTCGTCCGAGATCAGCGCCGTCATCTCCGCCCAGCGCCCGCGTACCGAGTGGGTGTGCAGCTCCTCCTGGAGGCCCTCCCAGCCGTGCTGCGCGAGCACCGGGCGGTAGGCCGGGGTGGAGGCGTAGAAGGCGAGGCGCTCCCGCACCCCGGCCCGGTTGGCCGCCAGCTCCTCCTCCGTCCGGCCGGTGGCGGTGAGCACGTTGCCGACGATCTCGAACGGCCGCCCGGTCCACCCGGCGCCCTCGGCCTCCGCCTGCCCGCGCGCCTCGACCAGCCCGGGCAGCACCTGCTCGGCCAGGTAGGCGGTGGAGGAGAACGGGTGGGCAAGGAAGCCGTCGGCCACCGCCCCGGCGGTGCGGGTCATCAGCGGCCCGACGCCCGCGAGCAGGATCCGGGGCACCCCGGCCGGGATCGGGTCGGGCGAGAAGACCGGCGTCATCACCGTGTGGGTGTAGAACTCGCCCCGGAACCGCAGCCGTTCACCGGTCTGCCAGCTGTGCCAGATCGCCCGCACCGCGTGCACGTACTCCCGCATCCGGGCGGCCGGACGGTCCCAGGGCATCCCGAAGCGCTTCTCGATGTGCGGCTTCACCTGCGAGCCCAGCCCGATGACGGCCCGTCCGCCGGAGGCCGCGTGCAGGCCCCAGGCCTGGTAGGCCAGCGTCATCGGGGTGCGGGCGAAGGCCACCGCGATCCCGGTGGCCAGCTCGATCTCGCGGGTGCGGTCGGCGGCCCGGGCCAGCTGGAGGAACGGGTCGTAGGCGGTCTCGGCGACAACCAGCCGGTCCATGCCCCGGCGTTCGGCCTGCTCGGCGGCGTCCAGGATGCCCGCCGGGTTCCCGGAGGCGGTGGCGTCGAGGCGGAGGACGGCGGGTCGGTCCATGCGGGTGCTCCTGGTCACGGGGGCGGCGTCCCGGAAGACGGCGGTGGGCGCCCATCAGCCTCCCACGCCGCCACGGTGCGGCCGACCGGCCCTCCGCGCCGCCACGGGCCCGCCGACCGATCCTCCCGCGCCGCCACGGGCCCGCCGACCGATCCTCCCGCGCCGCCACGGGCCCGCCGACCGATCCTCCCGCGCCGTCACGACCCGGCCGACCGGCCCTCCGCCCCCGCGAACAGCCGGTCCAGGTGCCGGTCCACGGCGGTCAGCACGGCGTCCGGCTCGACCACGTCCAGCTCCAGCAGCGTGGTGAACCCGGTGAGCGCGAGCAGCAGGTCCGTCTCCACCACCGGGTCGCGGTCGGCCGGGACCAGCCCGTCGGCGACCGCCTGCCGGACCACCCGCTCCACCGCCTCCCGCCCCCGGACCAGCCCGCCGCGCACCCGTGCGTGGACCTCCTCGTCGTGCAGCGCCTCCAGCACGTAGGCGGCGCTCATCCGGCTGGTCACCCGCGAGTCCGGGTGCAGCGGCAGCAGTTCGACCAGCATCGCCCGCAGCACCGCCCGCGGGTGGGGCCGTTCACCCAGATCCGCCAGCGCCCGCGCGACCCGCCGGCCGCTCCGCTCCCCGGCGAGGTCCATCGCGAAGCCGAGCAGCTCCGCCCGGGAGCGGAAGTAGTGCTGAAGCTGCCCGAGCGAGATCCCGGCCTCGCCGGCCACCTCGCGCAGGGTCAGCTGCGTGGCGCCGCGCTGTTCCACGACTCGCCACAGCGCCCGGGCGATGGTCTCTCGGCGCTCCTGGCGGTCCACCTGCTTGGGCATGGCCCGGCTCTCCTCGACGACTCCCTCGTTCCAATACGGTTGACATAATACAGGCGACCGATAACGCTGGGGGCATTCCGAGGGAGGAGCGCCCCATGCTTGTCCAGCCCGTCGCCCACACCACCGAGGGAGCCGTCCGCGGTCTCCTGGACGAAGGCCTCGCCGTCTTCCGTGGCATCCCGTACGGCCGACCGCCCGTCGGAGCGCTGCGGTTCGCCGCGCCCGTCCCGCCCGAGCGCTGGGACGGCGTCCGCCAGGCCGTCGAGTTCGGCCCCGTCGTCCCCCAGTCCGGGCCGCTGCAGGCCGAACCGACCACCGGCACCGACTGGCTGACGCTCAACGTCTGCACCCCGGCCCCGGACGCGGCCGGGCTGCCGGTGCTGGTCTGGATCCACGGCGGCGGCTTCATCGCGGGCACCGCCGCCGACCCGCTGTACGACCCGGTCGAGACGGCCCGGACCGGTCTGGTCGTGGTGACCATCAACTACCGGGTGGGGGCGGAGGGCTTCGCGCTCCTCGACGGCGCCCCCGCCAACCGGGCCTTCCTCGACCAGATCGCCGCCCTGGAGTGGGTGCAGCGCAACATCGCCGCGTTCGGCGGCGATCCCGGCCGGGTGACCATCGCGGGCCAGTCCGCCGGGGCCTCCTCGGTGGCCGCGCTGCTGACCATGCCCCGGGCCCGCGGCCTGTTCCGCCGGGCGATCGCCCACTCCGTCGGCGGCAACCTCGCCACCCCCGCGCTGGCCGCCGAGGTCACCGCCACCCTGGCGGAGCGGCTCGGCGCCGCCCCCACCGCCGCCGGCCTGGCCGAGGTCGACCCCTGGAAGCTGGCCGCGGCCGTCACCGACCTCGGCGCCGAACTCCCCGGGCACCTCGCCCGCTGGGGGCGGCTCGCCCACACCGGCGTCGCCGCCGTCCCGGTGGTCGACGGAGAGGTGCTGCCCGAGGTGCCCTGGGCCGCCCTGTCCGCCGGGCGGGCCGCCGGTACGGAGCTGCTGGTCAGCCACGCCCGGGACGAGTTCCGGCTGTTCGCCGTGCTGGCCGGCCGGCACGGCACCTTCACGGAGCAGGACGCCCGACTCGCCCTGGACCAGCTCGCCCCGCACCCGGACGGCCCGGACGCCTACCGCGCCGCCTTCCCCGCAGCCACGCCCGGGGACCTGGTCGAAGCCGTCTTCTCCGACGCGCTGTTCCGGATGCCCTCGCTCCACCTCGCCGAGGGCAACACGGCGGCCGGCGGCACCTCGTACCTCATCGAACTCGGCTACCCGGCCCCCGCACTGGAAGGGGCGTTCGGCGCCTGCCACGGGCTGGACGTCCCGCTGGCCTTCGGCACCCTGGACAGCCCGATGGGCCGGCACTTCCTCGGCGCCCCGCCCGCCCCGGAGGCCGTCGAACTCTCCCGGGAGCTGCGGCAGGCCTGGGCCCGGTTCGTCACCACCGGCGAGCCCGGCTGGGCCGCCCATGAGCCGGAGCGGCAGCTCACCCGGGTGCTGAGCGCCGCCCCGGAGACCGTCCGCTACCCCGGGCAGGCCTCCCGCACCATCTGGGCCGGGCGCGGGCCGACGGCCTACGACCTGGTGTGACGCTCCCCCGCCCGGCCGGCGGTCAGCCGCCGAGCGTCGACAGGTACCCGGCGGTCAGTTCGGGCGTGGCCAGCCAGGCGGCGTGGTCGCTCGGCTCGGCGTAGGTGTTGGCCAGCCGCCGGGCGACCTCCGGGTGCTCGGCGGCGGCCGCGAAGACCCCCTGCAGGTGGTCCGGCATGGTCAGCATCGCGGCGGTGAACTCGACGCTGTGGCGGGCGTGTCGCTGCCAGAAGCGCTCAGCGGTCCGGCACATCCAGTCCGCGGTGAACGGCGCGTCGCCGTGCTCGCGGATCGCCCGCCGGTACGCCTCCGCCGCGCGGGCGGCGCCATTGGCGCCCTGCCCGGTGATCGGGTCGTTGACCACCACCGCGTCACCCAGGCCCAGCACGTGCACCGCGTCGACGCCGGAGCCGAGTTCGGCCACCGGGCGGCGGACCACCGGGGTCACCGCGCCCCACAGCCCGGCCCCGGCGTCGGTCGGCTCGGCGGCCTGCCAGAGCTCCGCCTCCCAGGGCAGGTACGCGGCCAACAGCGCCCGGATCCGGTCGAGTTGGACGTCGGGCGCGGGGCCGTCGCCGAACACGTCCAGCGGTCCGCCGGGCAGCGCCTCCCAGAGCAGGATGTCGCAGGGGCCGGAGCGGGTCAGGGCGGGCTGGAGGTACAGCTCGCCCAGGCCGGGCAGGGCGTACATCCGGGCCCTGGGCCCGGCGGCCGGGTCCGGCGAGCCGACGCCGTGCGCGTACAGGCAGGACAGCGCGCGCTGCGGCCGGTCGAACGGCGAGCGCGCGGCGTCGCGTTCGAAGATCCCGGCCAGTTCGCCGCGCCCGGTCGCGACCACGGTGAGCCGGTGCCGCCGGGCCAGCCCGTGCAGCCCGGCCCGGTCCAGCGAGCGGTACTCGATCCGGCCGCCGCGTTCGGCGAGCAGCTCCAGCCAGTGGGCGAGCTTGATCCGCTGGTCCACCGACCGGGCGGGCTCGTCCAGGGTCATGGTGAACTCCAGGGCCCGGGTGCCGGGCGGCGCGACGAGCGCCGCGTCCACCGAGTCCACCGCCGGGGCCTCGCCCGCCCAGTGGTCCAGCCCGGCCGCCGCCTCGATCCGCAGTGCCGGGCCGAACATCGCCTGGGTGGACAGCACCCGCCCGGCCCGGACCTGCTCCGGGGTGCGCTCGGCGACCAGCGTCACCTCGTACCCGTCGTCCACCAGCCCGAGCGCGAGCTGCAGGCCGGCCTGGCCCGCTCCGACGACGGCGATCGGGCTCATACGGCAGCCTCCCGGTGGTCTGCTGACGGTCTGTCGTCTCTTCGAACACGGTGCGTGCAGCTCGCACAGTAGCCGAGCGCCCGGGCCGCGGGCAGGGGTCGGGCCGGACCGATCGCCCGCCGCGCCACCCCACTTCCCGCATATTCATGCAGTGGCGGAGAGTGAAACACCTGATTCAGCCTGTCCGTTGACCAAAACTGATTGCCAAGGTATCCGTTCCTCTGCAAATCTATCCAGCAATCCCGTCACTCCACCACTCCGAGAGGGTCGATCGACCATGCAACCGGTGACACCCCGCGGCTTCCGGGCCATCACGACGAACATGGGCCTCAAGGACGTCGAGGACGACTTCGCCGCCGTCGTCTCCGAAGTCCCCTGCCGGTCCGCGGCGGTCTTCACCCGCTCGCGGTTCGCCGGCCCCAGCGTCCTGCTCAGCCGCGAGGCGGCCGGGCTCCGGCGCAGCCGCGGGATGGTCGTGCTGTCCCGCAACGCCAACGTCGCCACCGGGCGCACCGGGGCGGAGAACGCCGCCGAGGTGCGCCGCCGGGTCGCCGAGGTGGTCGGTATCGCCCCGGAGGAACTCGTCATCGGCTCCACCGGCGTGATCGGGCGCCCGTACCCGATGGACCGGATCCGCGCCGGGCTCTCCGCCCTGACCTGGCCCTTCCCCGAGGCCGACTACCCGGCGGCGGCCCGCGCGATCATGACCACGGACACCCGGCCCAAGTACGTCCACGCGCGCTGCGGGGACGCCGTGCTCGTCGGCATCGCCAAGGGCGTCGGCATGATCGAGCCGAACATGGCGACCCTGCTGACCTTCTTCTTCACCGATGCGGACCTCCCCGGCGCCGAACTCGACGCCCTGTTCCGCCGGGTGATGGACCGCACTTTCAACGCGCTGAGCATCGACACCGACACCTCCACCAGCGACACCGCCGCGGTCTTCGCCAACGGACTGGCCGGACCGGTCGACCCGGCGGCCTTCGAACGGGCGCTGTACGAGTGCGCCCTGCACCTGGTGCGCGAGATCGCCTCGGACGGCGAAGGGGCGTCCAAGCTGATCGAGGTGCGGGTCACCGGGGCGCGCGACGCGGCCCAGGCCAAGCGGGTCGGCAAGAGCGTGGTCAACTCCCCGCTGGTCAAGGCGGCCGTGCACGGCGCCGACCCGAACTGGGGGCGGGTCACCATGGCCGTCGGCAAGCTCCAGGACGACACCGACATCGAGCCGACCGCCGTCCGGATCGCGTTCGGCGACCTCCCGATGTACCCCGAGGACCCGGACGCCGCCCTGCTGGAGCGGGCCCGCGCCTACCTGGGCGGCGAGGCCGTGGTCATCGGGATCGACCTGGGCATCGCCGACGGCGCGTTCACCGTCTACGGCTGCGACCTCACCGAGGAGTACGTCAAGCTCAACGCCGACTACACCACCTGACCCGCTTGCCCGAGCGGCCCGAGGGCCTCAGCCGCGCAGGTGCGCGGCCAACAGCCTCACCACCGCGTCGAGTTGTTCCGCCAGGTAGAAGTGCCCGCCCGGGAACGTCCGCAGGCTGAACCCGCCGCTGGTGTGCCGCTCCCACTGGGCGACCTGCTCGGACGTGGCGTTGCCGTCGCTCTCCCCCACCAGACCGGTGATCGGCTGGGGGACGACGGCGTCCGGCTCGGCCCGGTAGGTCTCGATGGCGGTGTAGTCGGCCCGCAGCGCCGGGATGACCAGCTCGCGCAGGGCGGGCACGTCCAGGATCCGCTCGTCCGTCCCGCCGAGCCGGACGATCTCCCGCAGCATGCCGTCGTCGGAGAGCGTGTGCACCGAACTGTCCCGCGGCAGCGAGGGCGCGCGACCCGCGGACACGAACAGCCGCTCGGGCCCGGCCAGTCCGTCCCGGGTGAAGCGGCGGGCGACCTCGAAGGCGACGGCCGCGCCCATGCTGTGCCCGAAGAACAGGACCGGACGGTCCATCCACGCGCGCAGCTCCCGGTAGAGCTGTTCGGCGAGTTCCGGCACCGAGGGGATCGTCGGCTCCGCGAAGCGGTTCTGCCGGCCCGGGTACTGCACCGCCAGCACGTCCGCGTACGGGGCGAGCGCGTTGGCGTACCCCAGGTAGTAGCTGGCCGAGCCGCCCGCGTGCGGGAAGATCACGATCCGGGCGGGAGCGGAGTCCGAGGGGTTGAACCGGCGGAACCACGGGTTGTCGACGGCGGCGCTGCTGGACATGCGGGGTGTGACCTCTCTCCGTGTCGGACGCTGTTCACCCCAGTCTCGCAGCGCGCCCGCCGCCCCGGGGAACGGTTACGGCGTGCCGCCCTCCTCGTGCGCCCGCCGGGGGCGGGCGAGGTAGTCGGCGCGGGTCAGTTCGTGGACGCGCAGGGGGGTGCCGCTGTCCGGGCGGGTGGTCTCGCGCTCGGGCCGCAGGCCGAGCTTGGCCATCACGCGCTCGGAGGCCGTGTTGCCGATCTGGGCGATGCTGACCACCCGGTCCAACTCCGCGGTCTCGAAGCCGAACCGCAGTGCCGCCCACGCCGCCTCGGTGGCGATGCCCCGGCCCCAGTACGCCCGGCCGAGCCGCCAGCCGATCTCGACGGCGGGCAGTACCTCCGGCAGGAAGTACGGCACGGCCAGGCCGGTGAACCCGGCGAGTTCACCGGTGTCGCGCAGTTCCACCGCGAACAGGCCGAAGCCCTCGGTCTCCCAGGTGTTCTCGAACCGCTCGACGGCCCGGCGGCTCTCCTCCGGGGTGAGGGCCCTCCCCTCGCCGATCCAGCGCATCACCTCCGGGTCGCCGTGCACCTGGGCCATCACCGGCACATCGCTCTCCCGCCAGCGCCGCAGCACCAGCCGTGGGGTCTCGATCCGCACCATCCGCTCCACGTATCCCTCCGGGTCCGTGCCATCATGCCGTGCTGTGCCCCGCCGCACCGGGGGCATCCGCCGATCCGCCGGAACCGAGGCGCGACACCCGGCCCGCGGCCGAGCTCAACGAGCCGTCCGGAACGTGACCGCCTCCGCCCGCGCCCGGGAGACGGCGTCGAGCAGCAGCACCGACGCCGCCTCCGGCGTCGGCACCGGCCCGCCGCAGCGCGCGTACCGGGTGAACGCCGCCGACAACCGCCCCAGGCCCCGACGATGACGCGCGAACACCCGGGCGGAGGCCCGCCGTCCACGGGCCCGCTGGCCGTCGAGGGCGGTGGCGGCGCCGACGTCGAGCAGCACCAGGTGCAGTTCCCGGCCCTGCCGGCCGGCCTCCCGAGCGAGCCAGCGGCGCATCCAGGCGCGGCTGCCGCAGTCGTGCACCAGCAGCGGGCCGCCGCGCCGCACCGAGGCGCGCAGCAGCCGGAAGTGCTCCAACCGCGCCCAGGGCCGGTAGACCGCGTACGGGAGGCGCGCGGGCATCACCGCCTCGCAGGCCTCGTGCACGGTCCGGGGATCCACCGTCGCCACGGCTCCGCCCGTCGCCGCCCAGCGCCGCAGCAGGGTGCTCTTGCCGGCCCCCGGCAGGCCCGACACCACCACCACGGCACCGGCCGGGTAGGCCACCACCAGCCCCGCCCCGGCCTCGCCCCGCAGGTCCAGCACCCCGCGCGGCGCCACGACCGCCGCCTCCACCTCGCCGCCCACCGCTCCCCCGTCACCGACCGACCGACCGACCCTAACAAGGCCGTCGCCCGCGCCCGCACCGGCGGTCCGCGAGGCGGATTCCGTGCGTGCCGCCGGCCAGGCCCTAGGCTGACGGCCCGTCAGTCGTGGGAAGGGTGAGCATGGCAGAGGCTGGTCGGACGTACACCGAGCTGGTGCTGCACGGGCTGGCCCGGGATCCGGGGCGAACGGCCCTGCACCACGGCGGGGTGGCGCTGACCGCCCAGGAGTGCCTGGATTCGGCGTACCGGACGGCCCGCGCGCTGGACCGGGCCGGGCTGGGGCGCGGGGACGGCGTCACCGTGCTCGCCGGGAACACCCCCGGGGCGCTGCTGGTGCGGCTGGCCGCCAATCTGCTGGGCTGCCGGGTGGCGATGCCGTACCCGGACGTCCCGGTGGCCGATCTGGTGGCGCTGGCCGGGTTCGCGGAGACCACGGCGCTGGTCTTCGATCCGCTGCGCCACTCCGTCGCGGCCGCGGCCGTGGCCCGGGCGCTCCCCGCCGCGGGCGTCCTCGCCCTCGGGCCGGAGCTCGGCCCGAGCACCCTGGGCACCGACCTGTCGGAGGCGGCCGCGGAATGCTCCCCCGCCCCGCTGGAGCCGCGCTACCGCCCCGAGGACGTGATGGCCCTCCGGTTCACCGGCGGCACCACAGGCCGGCCGAAGGGCGTGCTGCGCCGCTTCGCCCGGCCCGCCCGGCCCGCGCTGCTGTCGGGTGCGTGCTTCCTGCTCTGCACCCCGCTGTGCCACGGCGGCGGCACCACCGCCGACCTCGCCCTGGCGGCGGGCGGCACCGTGGTGCTGCAGGAGGGGTTCGTCGCCGAGGAGGTGCTGGCGGCGATCGAGCGGCACCGGGTGTCCCGGGTGTACCTCCCGCCGCACCTGCTCTACCGGCTGCTGGACCACCCGCTGCTGGCCTCGACGGACACCGGCAGTCTGCGTCGGATCGGCTACACCGGCTGCCCGCCCTCGCCGCGCCGGCTGGCGGAGGCGACCCGGCGGCTGGGCCGGGTGCTGCACCAGACGTACAGCCTGACGGAGTGCGGGCCGGTGTCCCGGCTGAGTCCGGACGAGCACCTGGACCCCCGACGACTGACCACCGCCGGGCGCCCGTTCGAGGACACCGAGGTGCGGATCCTGGACGAGGAGGGCACGGCGCTGCCGCCGGGGCGGAGCGGGGAGATCTGCGTCCGCACCCCGACCGTGATGGCCGGTTACTGGCGGGATCCGGAGGCGACCGCACGGGTGCTGCGGGACGGCTGGCTGCACACCGGTGACCTGGGCAGCCTGGACACGGCGGGCTATCTGACGGTCGCCGGTCGGCGGGACCAGATGGCGATCGTCGAGGGGCACAATGTGTTCCCCCGGGAGGTCGAGGAGTCGCTACGGACCCACCCGGACGTCCGCGAGGCGGTGATGTTCGCGACCACCGACCCGGACCGCCTGGAGCGCGTCCACGCCGCCGTGGCCGTCCGGCCGCACGCCCCGGTGACGCCGGAGCAACTGCGCCGCTGGGCGCGCGAGCACGCGGACGCCCGGTGCGCCCCGGACACCGTGCTGGTGCTTCCCGCGATCCCGCTGAACGGGCTCGGCAAGCCCGACCTGTCGGCGCTGCGCGCCCTGGTCGAGGAAAGCACCGGACGGACCGGCACCGCCGCGGGGGCGCGCGAGTGGGTGTGACACGCCCCTTCGATGCTTCGAGCGCCCGCGCAGACCACCTGTCGCACCGCAGTCGGCGGGAAGAACCAAGCGTGGGCACTCGACCGTGCGGGCCGAGCTGCCGATACACCCCGGCGGCGCTCCCTCGCACCGTCCCCAGGAGGCACTCCCTTGACCTGGCTACGCGTCCTGACCGCACTGGGCATCCTCGCCGCGGCGGCCAGTGCCCTGCTCGTCTTCGCCCTCTGCACCGCCGCCTCCCGAGGCGAGCGCGCCGACGGCGCCGCGCCGCCCGACCTCCGGAAGGACGCCGAGGGCAGCGGCCTCTTCCAGCGGATGGGCGGCGACGGCTGAGCGGACCTCAGCTCCCGGCGAGGTCGCCCGGGCGGACCTCGATGTGGTCGGCCGCGAGGTCGACCGCCACCCGGTGCTCCATGCCGAGCGCCTCCAGGAACTTGACCGGCAGCTGCACCCGCCCGGTGCGGTCCAGCATCACGTACTCGCGCTCGTTCACCGACTCCTCGCCGTGCTCGTCCGTCACGGTGCGGCGCAGCACCTCGCTGCTGGTCCGGCCGTCGCGGATCGCCACCGTCCGGCGGACCTCGCCCGCGACCATCGGGTCGTGGGTGACGATCACCACGGTGGTGCCCAGTTCCCGGTTGACGGTGCGGAAGGACTCGAAGATCACCCCCGCGGTCTCGGAGTCCAGTTCACCGGTCGGCTCGTCGGCGAGCAGCACCGGCGGGTCGTTGGCCATCGCCACCGCGATCGCGACCCGCTGCTGCTGGCCGCCGGAGAGCTCGTTGGGGCGCCGGTGGGCGAGCTCTCCGATCTCCAGCGCCTCCATCAGCTCGGCCACCCGGGCCCCCTGCTGCTTCGCAGCGAGCGCCCCGCCGCGGCGGCCACGCAGCTGCATGGGCAGGGCGATGTTCTCGGCGGCGGTCAGGAACGGCAGCAGGTTGCGGGCGGTCTGCTGCCAGATGAAGCCCACCACCTCGCGCCGGTAGCGCAGCCGCTCCTTGGCGGACATCTCCAGCAGGTCGCAGCCCGCGACGGTGGCGGTGCCGGCGGTCGGCACGTCCAGCCCGGCGAGGATGGTCAGCAGGGTGGACTTGCCGCTGCCGGAGGCGCCGACCAGGGCGACCAGGTCGCCCTGCTGGATGGTCAGTTCCAGGCCCTGCAGCGCCTGGACCTCGATCCCCTCGGCGCTGAAGATCCGCACCAGCCGGTCGCAGACGATGGCCGCGCCCGCTCCGTACGCCTTGGGCGAGGCGGCGGCCAGGGCCCGCTGCCGGAGCTCCTGCAGGCTGGGGGCCTCGACGGCCGGCCGCTCCTGGGGGGTGCTCTTCACGGCTGCTCTCCTGTCTCGACGGTCTGGGCTGTCTGGCTGGTCCGAACGGTCCGGCCGACCCGGCTCTTGCGGGCCGGCCGGCCGACCCCGGTGTTCTGCGCTGTCGCGGCCCGTGCCGCTGGTCTCGCTGTCACGACTGCTCCCCCGCCCGCAGCTCGGTGGCGATCTGGCGCCGGCCGGCGACCAGCGTCTCCAGCACCACCCCGAGGCCGACCAGCAGGGCCAGGCCCGCCGTGGGCAGCAGCACCGGCAGCAGCGCAGGAGTGATGACGTCCCCGACCTTGGCCCCGACCAGCGTCGAGATGTCGAAGGCGCCGCCCAGCAGGGCGACCGCCGCCACCGCGACCAGGCCGCCGCCGACCGCCGCCGCCAGGGTCTGCGGCAGCGCCTCGGTGATGATCAGCGCCAGTCCCTGCCGGGGCCGCAGGCCCATGGTGCGCAGCCGGGCGAGCACGGCCGTGCGGTCGGGCGCGGCCCGGAACAGCGTCAGCAGCACCGCGAGCAGGGCGTATCCCGCTCCGGCGGCGGCCGCGTACCAGAACAGCCGCTCGGCCGCGTGCTGCAGCGGGTCGTCGCCGAGCGCGGCGGCGGTCTCCCGGCTGCTGTGCACCGAGTATCCGGCGGGCAGGCCGTGGGTGGCCTTGCCGGCCTCCGCGGCACTCTCCCCGACCAGCTTGGCGATGCCCGTCAGCTGGGCACCGCCGTTGGTCCGCAGCGCCGACCTGACCTGCTCGGGGTCGACGTCGCCGACGGCGAACCACTTGTTCGCCCGCGCGACGTCCGGCAGGCGCTCCCAGGCGGGGCCGGACGGGACGACGACGAACGGCTTCCCCGGGTCGGGCAGGGCGGGAGTGGCGGAGACGATCCCGGCCACGGTGGTGCGCAGCTCGTTGCCGTTGGGCGTGCGCACCCCGGCCGGGCCGCCGGCCAGGCGCTTGGCCAGGTCCCGGCTGAACAGGGCGGGCACCGGGGTGTCCCGGCCGCCGGGGGTCCCGGCCAGCTTCGCCGGGTCGAACTCGCCGACGCCGACCGTCCGGGCGATCTCCGCGTACGCCGTCGGCTCGACCACCACCAGGTAGGCCTCGGTGAAGTCCTGGTCGGCGCCGACGAAACGGGCTTTGGGTTCGACCCAGGCGCCGGTCGAGGCCCGGACGCCGGGCAGCGCGTCGGCGGCCTTGACGAACGACTCGGACAGGGTGCCGTAGTCCGGCAGGGACACGCTGATGTCCCCGCCCGTCACGACGCGCGCGGCGCGGGTCCGGACGTGGTCGACGGTGTCGAGCACGTTGGCGCCGAAGCCGGTCGTGGTGACGGCGATCAGCAGGGCGAGCAGCGGCAGTACGGAGGGCCGACGCCGGCCCGAGGTGTCGCGGGCGGCGCGGGCCAGGCCGAGGAAGCCGATCAGGCCCCGGCCGCGCCCGGCGAGGGCGGCCAGCCATCCGACCACCACCGGCTCGGTCCGGGCCAGCAGCAGTCCGCCGGTGACGGCGAGCAGCAGTGGAGCGGCGACCAGCAGCGGGTCCAGCCCGCCGCCGGTGCCGACGCCCCGGCGGCGGACCTCGGCGACGGCCGCGACGGTGACCGCCAGGACGGCGAGTTCGCCGACCAGTCGGCGCCGGCTGGCGGCCGGCCTGCGGCGCGACCACAGCAGGGCGGCGCGGACCGGGAAGGCCAGCAGCGCGATCAGGGTCGCGGCCAGGGCCGCCAGCACCGAGCGGTCCCACCGGGCGGTGGGCAGCAGCACCAGGGCGAGGACCGTGCCGAGCACGGCGGCGGGCAGGACGGTGACGGCGCCCTCGCCGAGCAGCCGTCCCAGCACCCCGGTGCGGGAGCCGCCGCGGGCCCGGAGTAGCCGGATCTCGGCGGTGCGCCGGTCGGTGGTGAGCGCGGCGGCCAGGAAGAGCACCACGGTGGCGACGCCCGCGACGCCCGCCGGGCCGATCGTGCTGAGCGGCAGCGAGGCCTGGTAGCGGTCGTCCGCCCGCCTGAGGAGTTCGGGAAGGCCCGAGGAGGTGTGCAGGTCGACGCGCCCGGTGGCACCGGCCATGGCGGTGGCGTCGCGCCCGGTCAGGAAGGAGCTGAGGACGTTGCGGGTGTGGTCGAGCCCGTCGGCGTGCAACGAGGAGATGTCGACGGGCGTCCGCCAGAAGTTCTCGGCGTTGGACCCCCATCGGGCCATCGCGGGCAGGCTGGCGCCGTCGACGAATCCAGTGGTCGCCCAGTGCTCGTGCCCGGGCTCGGTCCGCAGGCAGGCCCGGGCCGGGCAGCCGAGGTCGTCCCAGAACGGGTCCAGCGGGTCGTTGACCTGGTAGAGGCCGACCACCACGGTGGTCCGCATCTTGCCCGAACCCTCGACGCCGTTGTCGATGGCGTCACCGAGCTTGATGTGGATGGACTCGGCGGCCTTCTTGCTGATCACGACCGGCAGCGGCCCGCCGACGACGCCGGGGGTCGGCCAGGTGCCGTCGGTCAGGGTGGCCCTGGCGGCCAGGTCGTGCAGGTAGAGCAGGCTCAGGGTCGGATCGGTGTGCTTCTCGGCGAACCGGACGTACTCCGGGTTCCCCATCCCGCGCTCGCCCAGGGCCCGGGCACCGTAGGCCTGGCCCGCCGGGGCCAGTGTCAGCTGCTGGCCGACCATCTCGGCGATCTGCCGCTGCCCCCGGTCGAGTTCGGCGGCGTAGTCGTCGTCCAGCGTCTTGGAGGTGGTCTGCAGGCTGCTCTGGCTGAGACCCGCCTTACGGACGAAGTCCTGGAGCGCCGTGTCCGCGCCCCGGTCCGTGACGCGGGGGAAGGCCGCCGCCAGGAAGACGGTGACGAAGGCGAGGGCCGCCATCAGCAGGGCGGCCGACGGGTTCGCCCGCAGTCTGGTGCGGACCCACCGCGCGGGACGGTGGGCGGTCTCCGGGGTGGGCACGGCGGTGCCGGCCTGGGTGGTCACATCTCCTCCACGTGGCGCAGCCGGCTGGCCACGTCTCGACGGCGGCGTCCGATGAGGAAGGCCGACAGCAGCGGGGCGACCGCGATCGCGGCCGCGAACAGCAGGGCCTGGCCGACCGGCAGCTCGATCAGGGCCTCGGGCATCGGCCGGCGGGCGGCGGGCGTCAGCACCACGAACGGGACGATCAGGTGGACGAGCAGGGTGCCGAGGACGAGCCCGACCACCCCGCCGAGTCCGACCAGCAGGGCCTGTTCGGCCGCGACGGTGCGGGACACCTGCTTGCGCGGTGCACCCAGGGCGAGCAGCAGCGCGGAGTCCCGGGCGCGCTCGTGGGCGGAGCCGGCCACGGCGGCGACGAAGCCGATCGCGGCGAGCACGGCGGTGACCAGCGCGATGGCCAGTAGCGCGTTCTGCGGGGCGGCGCCCACCGGGTCGCTGAGCATTCCCTCCAGGACCTCGTCGTGGAGCTGTACGCTCTGGGAGCCGGGGGTGGCCCGCACGGCGGCGGCGGCCTGGGCCGGGACCCGGTCGCCCGGCCCGGTGGCGGGCAGCCACCACTCGGCGCGGCTGGGCAGGGACCGGCCCTGAGCGGTCAGCACCCGAGCGGTGGTCGCCAGGTCGATGACCAGCGCCGTGCGCCCGGTCGCCGGTACGGCCTGGACCTCCCCGGTGACCTTGACCTGGAGGATCGTCGCGGCGAACGGCACCCGGAGGACGTCACCGACGCGGGCGCCGACGAGCTTCAGGTAGTCCTGGGTGGCGACCCCGCTCAGCACGGCCGGAGCGTCCGCTCCGGCGATGCCGAGGACGGCCCGCACGGTGCCGCCGACGCCCTTCCCGGGACGGTAGTCGACGGCGAACAGCCGCCCGGCGTCGGCCGGTTCGGGGCGTGCGGTGGCGAGCGGCGGCTCACCGGGCTTGAGCCGCGGCCCGTCGAGCACCCCGCCCGTCCAGGAGAGTCCGGCCGGCACCGGGACGTCGGTCGCGGGCCCGTCGGCGGTGTCCGAGACGGCCAGCCGGCGGACGGTCAGCTCGCCCCCGGCCCGGTCGCTGAAGGTGACCGTCGCGCCGACCAGGCTCAGCGGTGCGGCGACGGAGCCGATCGGGGCGTCGACCAGCGGGCTCAGCGGGGCCGAGGCGTGCTGCTCGCCGCCGGTCGGCAGACCGGTGACCAGGACCTTGTGGACGTAACCGAAGCGGTCCCGCAGCAGGAGGGTCAGCTCCGGCGGGGTGGGGGTCACCGGAGGCAGGCCGGGGGCCGGGGGCGTGGTGTTGAACTCCTGCCGGACGGTCAGGTCGACGTCGATCCGCAGCGGGCGGCCGGGCAGCGGCACACCGGCCTTCGCGCCGGTCGGCGCCGGCTGGGCCAGCCCGCCGAACAGCTTCGACCGGTCGGCGCCGTCGAGCAGGTCCGCGCGGACCGGGACGCGGTCGGCGAAGGCGGCGGTGTCCACCGCGAGCACCTGGGCGTTGCCGTTCGGCAGCGCTTGGTCCTCGCGGTCCACCGGGACCAGCCGGTCGCCGCCGGGCAGGTCGCCGTAGCGGCCGCCCTGGCCCATCAGCGAGCCGTGCGAGGCGGAGATCCGCAGGCCGCCGGCCGTGTCGAAGGCGGCCTGGTCGTCCTGGGAGGCGGTCCAGGTGGCGTGCTGGCCGAACGCGAGCACCCCGGTGGCGACGGCCATGACCAGCAGCAGTACCGGCCCGGTGGCCCGGGCGGGCTGACGGGCCAGTTGCCAGCCGACCATGGCCGGGCCGAGGCCGCTGCCCCGGGCGGCGACCCGGGCACCCAGCCGGGCGACCAGCGGCAGCAGCCGCAGCACCACCAGGGTTCCCGCGCACAGGGCCAGGGTGGGGGTGGCGACCAGCAGCAGGTCGACGCCGAGCCGGCCGGAGGAGTCGGTGGACAGTCCGCCGCCGTACTGGTCGAGTTGCTGGTAGGCGAGCGCGGCCAGGGCGAGCACCGCGAGGTCCCCGCCGTTGCGGGCGATGCCGGAGACCACCGCCTGGCGGCGGCCGGCTCGCCGGCGCAGGGCGGCGCCGGCGCCGCGCAGTAGGCTGGGCACGGTGGCCAGCACGATGCAGCCGAGAGCACAGAGCACGGCCACCGGCCAGAGCGTCCAGCGCAGTTGGGTGTCCAGGGTGACCTGATGGGAGCGGCCGAGGCCGGCCAGGACGCGGACCAGGAACGGTGTGAGCAGCGGCGCGAACACGGCGGCCGGGAGGGCGAGCAGCACCGACTCCAGCGCGGTGAAGCCACCGAGCCGGGTACCGGAGGCGCCGCGGGCGGCGAGCAGTTCGTTCTCCCGCTCCTGGCGGGTCGAGATCAGTCGGACCACCAGCAGCAGGGCCGCCGTGGCCAGCACCGCGAGTTGCAGGGCGCCGATCAGCAGGGTGGACCGGGCGACCAGCAGGCTGGCCGACAACTCGCTCACCAGATCGGGGACTTCGGTGCTGGCGGTGAGGCTGGAGGTCTTCCGCAGGTCGGCGCCCAGGCCCTGGGCCCGGGCACCGATGGCCTCGGCCGTGCTCTGGTCGACGCCCGCGAAGTCGGCGTCGAGCAGCCAGCCGCGGCTGCTCTGCGGCAGGCCGCCCGCGGTGAAGGCGCTCTGGTCGACCATCATCGGGCCGTAGGTGGTGAACCCGCCGATCTGGATCTCGTGGCCGCCGACCGGGTCGATCCGCCAGTAGGGGGCGAACGGGTCGACGACCCGGTAGCTGCCGGTGACCCGGACGGTCAGCGGCGAGCCGTCGAACCGGTCGGCGAGCCGGACGTCCGCGGGCAGCGCCTCGGCGGTCAGGCCGAGCCGGGTCAGCATGGCCTGCGGGACGGCGACCTGCGGGGCGGCGGAGCGGACCGGACCGGTGGCGGCGCCCGGCCAGGCACCGGCGACCAGGCTCACCCGGGACCGGTCGAGGTCGGCCAGCACCGTCAAGTCGGCCTTGCCGGAACCGGATTGACCACCCGCCGACTCGCCGTCCGGGGCGCCGTTCGTCGAGGCGCCCGCCGGGGCGTCACCGCCCGGCAGGCCGTAGGAGCGGCTGCGGAGCAGACTGTCGGTGCGTACGGGCAGGTCACCGAAGAGCCTCTGCCGGTAGGAGGCAAGCGCCTCCTCGTCCTTCTGCCGCTGGTCGAGGCCGTGTTCGGCGGTCACCACCACGGTGGTCCGGGCATGACCCGGCCCCTGGAGCGCCTGCCTCAGGCCGGCCTGGCCGACCCCGCTGTTGAAGGTCACCAGGGCGGTCAGCACCGCCGTGGTGATCAGCACCGTCAGCAGGACGGCAGCAGCCAGCGGCAGTCGCCCGCGCAGCCTGCGCACGACGAAGCCGAGCATCAAGTTCCTCCCCCGGTTGCATCCCCGGTCGCATCCCGGCACCTGTCGATCCGATCCGGGCACATCTCGGCCACGGACGAACACCCCACGGGCACACCGGCGCAGTGATCCCCGGCATTCGATCGCCGGATAGCGGACGATGCTGTCAGATTCGATCCGGGAACGGAAGGGACTTGCGCGAATCAAGTAAGCAATGAGCAAATTCCTTGTATTGGCCATCACCCCACCGGGGACAAGCCATTGAAATGCCATGCACACTTCACAACTCGGGCTTCCGCGCACCCCTTTTGACCAGGGAACTCCTCCGTTACGAATTCTCCGCCCGGGATGCTGAACCGAAATGGCCACCACATCCGTTGGCCCGGAGAGAACCGGGCCCAATCGCCCGCAGGGGGACGCCGCATGACACGACACCAGGCCGCCGACACCACCCCGACGACCGGCCCGACGACCACCGGCCCGATGGTGGAGGTGACCGGCCTCCGGCGCAGCTTCGGCACCGGCGAGCGGACCGTCCACGCCCTGCGCGGCATCGACTTCTCCATCGAACGCGGTGAACTCGCCGCGCTCAAGGGCCGTTCCGGCTCCGGCAAGACCACCCTGCTCAACCTGGTCGGCGGTCTGGACGCGCCGACCGGCGGCAGCATCAGGCTGGACGGCATCGACCTCGGCGGACTGGACGAGGACGGCCGCCTGGCCCTGCGCCGGGAGCGGATCGGCTTCGTCTTCCAGTCCTTCGGGCTGATCCCGATGCTCACCGCCGCCGAGAACGTCGGCGTGCCGATGCGGCTGCGCAAGGTCCCGCCGGCCGAGCGCGAGGAGCGCGCCCACACCCTGCTCGCCCTGGTCGGCCTCGCCGACCACGCCGGCCAGCGGCCCGGCGAACTCTCCGGCGGCCAGCAGCAGCGCGTCGCGATCGCCCGCGCGCTGGCCAACGAGCCCGGTCTGATCATCGCTGACGAGCCCACCGGCCAGCTGGACTCGGAGACCGGCCGCTCGATCATGGAGCTGCTGCGCGCGGTGGTCCGCAGCGAGGGCGTCACCGTCCTGGTCGCCACCCACGACCCGACGCTGATGGGGCTCGCCGACCGGGTGATCGAGCTCCACGACGGCCGGATCGTCGAGGAGGCGGAGCAGGCGGCCTGAAGGCTGCCGCGCGCCCGCCCGCGGCGCCCCGGCCCGGTGCCGGGCCGGGGCGCCGCTTCGGCGGCTTCCCCGCCCCGCGGCGTGAATTCACCCGGCTGAAGGCCGCGACAGGACATCAGGCCCTTTGCCTCACCGAGAGGAATCCGCCCGCCCGGAGCGGTCCCTGGCCGATGCCCCCACCGCGGCTGCGGCGAATTCCCCCACCGGCGGACTGGAAGAGGTTCGATGACGACCTTCCGCCGCCATTCCCGCCGGATTCCGGGAAGTCCTGACGGACGTGCCGCCGCCGGAACACGACCGTGGTGGGCGACGGCATCCGTCGGCCACCACGGCCCCGGCCTCAACGGCCGGTCGTCCCGGGCGAGTCCCCTCAGACTGCCGGGAAGATCTCGGCGTCCGGCTTGAGCAGCTGGCCCGGCTGCGGCGCGGTGCCGTCCACCAGGTAGCGGGTCACCAGCGTGTTCAGCGCCTTGCTGCGACCGACCGCGCAGTGCTCGATGGCGTCCACGCTGACCAGCACCGCGTTGCCCAGCTCCTGCTGCATCCGCTGGGCGAACTTGTACTGGGTGGCCGGGTCGTAGAGGTTGCCGATCACCATCACGGTGTTGGAGGTCTTCTTGTTCCACGGACCGCTGAAGCGCTCGGCGTCCCGGGCCGGGGCCGGCCAGCTCGCGCACGCCGGGGCGTCGAAGGCCTGGTAGCGGCCGAAGGTCGGCGACTCCTTCTCCCACGCCTTGGCAACGTTGGGGAAGACCCGGTCGTCCGACGGGTACGGCTTGTCCTGGCAGTTGACGCCCATGTACGAGTCGTCGGCGGTGTACTCGGAGTCGGCCGGGGCCTCGCGCAGCGCCCGCGGGACGTTCACCGTGAGCTCGTTGGCCGCCTCGTCCGACTCGTTCGCCTTCGGCGCCAGCGGGGCGGTCGCGGCCGGCTTCCGCAGCACCTGGTAGGTGGCCTGCAGCGACTTCGCCAGCGGAGCCAGCTTGGCCTGCGAGTACAGGGCGCTGGCCACCTCGCTGGTGAAGCTGCTCAGCGTCACCTGGGAGCCGTTCGACAGGGTGATCGGGCTGGTCCGCAGGTGATCGCGGAGCTCGTCGAACTTCGCCCGGGTGTCGCCGTCGCCGAACGCGCAGCGCGGGGCACCGGCGGCCTGGCAGCGCTTCAGGAACTCGTCCAGGGCGATCTCGAAGCCGCCCGCCCGCTGCCGGTCGTACTCCAGGCCGTTGTGCAGGCGCAGGTTGGGGTCGACGTTGCCGTCCACGATGACCGCGCGCACCTTGTTCGGGTACATCGCGGCGTACGTCGAACCGATCAGGGTGCCGTACGAGAACCCGGCGAAGGTGAGCTGGGAGTCGCCGACGGCGCGGCGCATCCGGTCCAGGTCGCGCACCACGTTGATGGTCGACATGTGCTCGATCAGCGGGCCGGCGTTCTTACTGCAGGCGTCGGTGTAGTCCTGGTCGGCGTCCAGGGTCTCGGCGATCTCGGCCTTGGTGACCGGCACGCCCACCATGCGGTTGTTGACCGCGTCGGCGTCCTCCTGGGTCTTGAAGCACTTCAGCGGGTTGCTCCGGGCCACCCCGCGCGGGTCGAAGCCGACCAGGTCGAACTTGGCCCGCACCTCGTCGCCGAAGCGGGTGGTGGTCGCCCACAGGTAGCCGCTGCCGCCCGGGCCGCCCGGGTTGAGGAACAGCGAGCCGATCCGCTTCGACGGGTCACTCGCGCGGTGCCGCATCATGGCGATGCCGACCTTCTCGCCCGCCGGGTCGTCGTAGTCGAGCGGCACGGGGTAGACGGCGCAGTCGAAGCCGCCCGGATCCGGCTTGCTCGGATCGGGATTGCAGGGCTTCCAGTCGACGGGGTCGACCTTCGCCTCGGCGGCCGCCGCACCCGGGGCCTGGTCGAACGGCGCGGCCGACGCGGCCACGGCGCTTCCGGCGACAAGGACGAGCGCGCAGGTGACCGCTCCGGCCAACGTGGTTATGCGGGACAAGGAACCTCCTCCGTACTGAAAAGGGCGGCCCCAGCCTGTCAGTCGGAGATCTCCGTGTGAAGACCTCATGGCGGCGCAATTCTTCCGGAGTTCCCGTCATTTCCGCACGGAACATTCTGTGAATGAACGGACTTGACGGTTGATTGACCTGATGGTGACTCACCCGTGCCGATCGGCCGGGCCGCGGGTTTCCGGGGCCGCCCCCGGTCCGGCGGTCCGGCGTCACCCGCGGCTCGGGGGCTCGGGGCTCGGTGACCCGGGGGCTCGGTGGCTCGGCGCCACTCGGCGGTCGGCCGCTACTCGGCGATCGGTCGCGACAGGTCGTCCTCGGCGACGACCTGGTAGACCGCGTTCAGCGAGGGCGGGCCCACCAGGTCCTTGATCCGCTCGAAGCGGCGCTCCTCCACCGGACCAAGACGCTCCATCCACTCCGCCATGGACTCCGGCCCGTGGTCGCCCTCGATCAGGGCGATGGTGAGGACCTCCCGGGAGTCCTCCAGCGCGGTGGCGGTGATCACCCTGGTCCGCGGGTCGTCCGGGAACACCTCGTCCGGGATCCAGCCCTTGCGGAACTCCCCGTACTCCACACCCTCGTTGAGCTTGCGCACCATCACCGCGACGAGCTGCACGCCGTTCTCCCCCATCCGTTTTCTTGCACCGCAAGAAGTTGACGTCGGCTATTGTTTTCTTGCACTGCAAGAGTTGTCAAGGACCGATCGGGAGCACCTCGGCCGGCCACCCCGGGAGCCAGGAGGAGCAGATGCCGGACCGACGCGCCCGCCCCAGGACGGGCCTGACCCGGGAGAAGATCATCGACGCCGCCCTCGATTTCGTCGACGAACAGGGCCTCGCCGCACTCTCCAACCGCAAGCTCGGCGCGGCACTCGGCTGCGAGGGCATGACGCTCTACCACTACGTCCCCAGCAAGGCCGCCCTGCTCGACGGGATGGTCGAACGGCTGCTGGAACTCTCCGCCGGCGACCTCTTCGCCCAACCTGACGGCCCGTGGACGGAGGTGGTCCACGACTTCGCCGTCGCCCTGCGCCGGATGCTGCTGGACCACCCGGCCATGCTCACCGTCCTCGCCACCCGCCCGGCCGCCACCCCCGCCGCACTCGCGCTGCTGGAACGCGGCGTCACCGTGCTCCGCGAGGACGGCGTCCCCCTGGCCGACGCCCTGGACGTCCTCAACTCGGTGGTGATGTGGACCCTCGGCCACACCCTCAGCGAGGCCGGCGAAACCCCCCACCACGAAGGCACCGAACCCCAGCCCGAACAGTTCTCCGCCCTGGACCCGGCCACCTACCCCCACCTCGCCCAGGCCTTCACCACCGGCGAGGGCCTCGACCCCGAGCGGCGCTTCCGGCGCACCCTCCGCATCCTGCTGGCCGGCTACGCCGCCGAACTGGCGCCGGAGCAGGCCTGAAACCCGTCACGGACGAGTGGGATCGACCGCCGGTGAATCCGCAGGAACAGCCTTGGTCAGTCGCGCGCCGCGCCGCGGAGGGCGGCCGCCACCAGACCCTGGAGTTCGTCAGCGGCGGTCTCGCCGCCGCCCACCAGGCGGTCGAAGACCAGCCCGTCGATGCAGGCCAGCAGCGTGGCTGTCCGCCCGTCCGGGTCGGCGACCCCCCGATCGGCGAGGAAGGCCCGGACGGCGGCCCGGCCCGCGTTCTCGCGCGGCACGAGGATCTCCCGCAGCTCGGGATCCCGCACGCTCTCCACCGCGCAGGCGTACCGCGCCAAGGAGCGCCGACGCCCCTCGCCGGTCACCCGCTGCCGGATCAACTCCCGGATGTTCTCGACCAGTTCGTCCACCGAGCGGATCTCCACCCGCTCTCCCAGCCCCTGCAGCTCCGCCTGGTCCAGCTCCACCAGCCGCCGCACCAGCGCGGTCAGCAGCGCCTGCCTGGTCCGCAGGTACGCCGAGGTGGTTCCGACCGGCAGGCCGGCCGCCGCATCCACCGCCCGGTGCGTCAGCCCCCGCACCCCGGCGTCCGCCAGCACCGCGATCGCCGCATCCGCCAACACCGTCCGCCGCTCCGGCTTCGCCACCCCGCCCGTGCCACCCTGCTCCCGCTCTCGCCGCATCCCCCCTTTCTACCGGCCGTCACCCCCAGCCACCCAAAACCAGCCCCACCCGCCCCCGGACAGGGTCTGGGCGGGGCCGGGCCCCGGCCGGGCGGACCGATCGGCGCGTAGTACGCTCCTTCTACAGCTGTAGAAGGCAACGCGGAGACAGCGGAGGGACCGGCATGGGCGGCAACAGCGCGGTGGTGGTCGGGGGCGGCATCGGTGGGTTGGCGGCCGCGATCGGGCTCCGGTTGGCCGGGTGGGAGGTGGCGGTGATCGAGCGGGCGGCCGTCCTGGACGACGCCGGGGCCGGGATCTCGCTGGCCGCCAACGGGATGCGGGCGCTCGCCGCGCTCGGGGTGGCCGAGCCGATCGAGGCGGCGTCCCGGCGGCAGTACACCGGCGGGACCCGCACCCCGGACGGCCGCCGACTGGCCCTGATGGACGGCGAGGCGCTGGAGCGGGAGTTGGGGGCGCCGATCGTCGGGATCCCCCGGGCCGACCTGCACCGGATCCTGCGGGAGGCGCTGCCCGCCGAGTCCCTGGTGATCGGTGCGGAGGTGACCGACCTCGACACCACCGACCCCGCCAAGGTCCGGGTGCGCCACGGCGACCGCATCCTGGAGGCCGAGCTGGTGGTGGCGGCCGACGGCATCCACAGCCGGATCCGGCGCCGCCTCTTCCCCGCCCACCCCGGGGCGGTGTACAGCGGCTCGACGGTGCTGCGGGCGATCACCGCGCGCCCGGTCGACGGGCTGACCGCCGACTTCGAGCTGACCTGGGGCCGCGGCGCCGAGTTCGGCCAGATCGCCTTCCCGGACGGCCGGGCCGAGTGGCACGCGGTGCTCAACGCGCCCGCCGGGGTGCGCTACCGGGATCCGCTCGCCGAAGTCCGCCGCCGCTTCACCCGCTGGCACGACCCGATCCCGGCGCTGCTGGCGGCGACCGACCCGGCGGCGGTGCTGCACCACGACGTCAACGAGCTGGCCACCCCGCTGCCCTCGTACGTCTCGGGCCGGATCGCCCTGCTCGGCGACGCGGCGCACGCCATGACGCCCCACCTGGGCCAGGGCGCCTGCCAGGCCCTGGAGGACGCGGTGACCCTCGCGGCGGCGGTCGCCGGCGGCCCGACGGTGGAGGGCGCGCTCGCCCGCTACGACGCCGTCCGCCGGCCGCGCAGCCAGACGGTGGCCCGCGACGCCCGCCGGGCCGGCCGGATGGGGCAGCAGCTCGCCAACCCGCTCGCGGTCGGCCTGCGCAACGCGGCGATCCGGCTCACCCCGCCGGGCGCGATGGTCCGGACCGTCCTGAAGCACGCCGACTGGACACCGCCCCGGATCACCCCGCGCGCCGCGTAGGGCGCGCGGCCGCACCCTCGACTCCTCGGCGAACCGCCGGAGCGCTTCCGCCGAGCCGATCCGTCGGCGTGGCGGACCGGCGCGAGGCCGAAACGCCGGGCCCGCCACCCGAAGGGAGCAGCATTCGCTGTGGCGTGGATCACTATCGACGACTTCACCTGACGATCCGTCAAGTCGACTGATGCTCCGTCACATCGGGGAGACGAGGCATCAGTTGTCAGCTGATGCAACGTCAGATTCGACCGGTCCGAACCCAGTTGGGCTGAGTTCGAGCTCCTGCCGGGCGCCGGGCCCCGGGCTACCATCGATCGGGTTGTCCGCTCCGGCCCCGGAGTGGGAGCCCCGGCCCGGCGGTGCCCCCACCGCCCCAGGGGGCCGGGCATCGGCAGGAACGGGGCGAGGACGAGGAGCGCACGGCCGTGATGAGCACTGAACCGATCCACCCGGAGCGGTACACCGAGCCGCCGTCGGCCGAGCCGGCGCACGCGCTGTTCCCCGGCCGCCCGGCCGCCGCCGCGCGCACCCTGGTGGACCTGCTGGACGCCACCGTGCGCGCCCACCCCGACGAACCGGCCCTGGACGACGGCACCACCGTGCTCAGCTACCGCGCCCTGGCCGCCGAGGTCGAGCAGCTGCGCGGCCGGCTGGCCGGCGCCGGGATCCGCCCGGGCGACCGGGTCGGCGTCCGGGTGCCCTCCGGCACCAACGACCTGTACGTCTCCATCCTGGCCGTGCTGGCCGCCGGCGCCGCCTACGTCCCGGTGGACGCCGAGGATCCGGACGAGCGCGCCCAGCTGGTGTTCGGCGAGGCCGCCGTGGCCGCCGTGCTCGGCGCCGGGCGTGCCCTGAGCACCACCACCGAGCGCCCGCCCGCCGTGGAGCGGCGCCCCACCCCGGCCGACGACGCCTGGATCATCTTCACCTCGGGTTCGACCGGCAAGCCCAAGGGCGTCGCCGTCACCCACCGCAACGCCGCCGCCTTCGTCGACGCCGAGGCCTCGCTCTTCCTCCAGGAGGAGCCGATCGGCCCCGGCGACCGGGTGATGGCCGGGCTGTCCGTCGCCTTCGACGCCTCCTGCGAGGAGATGTGGCTGGCCTGGCGGCACGGCGCCTGCCTGGTGCCCGTCCCCCGCTCCCAGGTGCGCAGCGGCGCCGACCTCGGCCCCTGGCTGGCCGAGCAGGAGATCACCGTGGTCTCCACCGTCCCGACCCTGGCCGCGCTCTGGCCGGCCGAGGCGCTGAACGAGGTCCGGTTGCTGATCTTCGGCGGCGAGGCCTGCCCGCCCGAGCTGGTGCAGCGCCTGGTCACCGAGGGCCGCGAGGTGTGGAACACCTACGGCCCGACCGAGGCCACCGTGGTCGCCTGCGCCGCCCTGCTGACCGGCGAGGGGCCGGTCCGGATCGGCCTGCCGCTGGACGGCTGGGACCTCGCCGTGGTGGACGGGGCCGGGCAGCCGGTCGCCCCCGGCGGCACCGGCCAGCTGGTGATCGGCGGGGTCGGCCTGGCCCGCTACCTCGACCCGGAGAAGGACGCCGAGAAGTACGCCCCGCTGCCCTCGCTGGGTTGGGAGCGCGCCTACCGCAGCGGCGACCTGGTCCAGGCCGACCCGGCCGGCCTGCTGTTCCTCGGCCGCACCGACGAGCAGATCAAGCTCGGCGGGCGCCGGATCGAACTCGGCGAGGTGGACGCCGCCCTGCAGGCGCTGCCCGGCGTGGCCGGCGCGGCCGCGGCCGTGCGCACCGCGCGCGGCGGCAACCAGCTGCTGGTCGGCTACCTGGTCGTCCAGGACGACTTCGACCGCGAGCAGGCCGTCGAACGGCTGCGCGCAGAGCTGCCCGCCGCCTTGGTGCCGCTGCTCGCCCCGGTCGACGCCCTGCCCACCCGCACCTCCGGCAAGGTCGACCGCAGCGCCCTGCCCTGGCCGCTGCCCGAGCTGGAGGCCGCCGGACCGAGCGAGCAGTTGTACGGCACCGAGGCGTGGCTGGCCGAGCAGTGGGCCGAGATCCTCGGCGTGCAGGTGGGCGGCGCGCGAGACGACTTCTTCGCGATCGGCGGCGGCAGCCTGGCCGCCGCCCGACTGACCACCCTGCTGCGCACCCGCTACCCGAACGCCGCCGTGCTGGACATCTACCAGCACCCGACACTGCGCAAGCTCGCCCGCCACCTGGAGCGCACCGCCGGTGAGGGCGGCGAGGCCCGTACCGTCTCCCTGGTGCCGACCCGGGCCAAGCTGCTCCAACTGCTGCTGCTGGTACCGCTGTTCACCGTGGTCGGGCTGCGCTGGACGGTCGCCCTGCTGGCCGCCGGGAACCTGCTCTCGTACGTCGGCGACTACCCGTGGGCGCCCACCGCCTCCTGGTGGGCGGTCGGCGCGGGCGCACTGGTGCTGTTCACCGCGCCGGGCCGACTGGCAATCGGAGCCGGCGGAGCCCGGCTGCTGCTGCGCGGGCTGCGCCCCGGCAGCTACCCGCGCGGCGGCTCCGTGCACCTGCGACTCTGGGCGGCCGAGCGGCTCACCGAGCTGAGCGGCGCGACCGGGCTGTCCGGCGCCTGGCTGGTCCCCTACGCCCGGGCACTGGGCGCCAAGGTCGCCCCCGAGGTGGACCTCCACTCGCTGCCGCCGGTCACCGGGCTGCTCAAGCTGGGCCGGGGCTGCGCCGTCGAGGCCGAGGTCGACCTGTCCGGCTACTGGCTGGACGGCGACCGGCTGGAGGTCGGGCAGGTCAAGGTCGGCGCCGGCGCGGTGGTCGGCACCCGTTCGACGCTGCTTCCCGGGGCCCGGGTCGGCAAGCACTCCCAGGTGCTGCCCGGCTCCAGCGTCACCGGCCAGGTGCCGACCGGCCAGCGCTGGGGCGGCGCGCCCGCCGTCAAGCTGGGCCGGGCCGAGTGGTCCTGGCCGAAGCAGGCCCCGGTCCGCCGTCCCCTCTGGGCCGCGGTGTACGGCGCCGGCGACGCCCTGCTCGGCCTGCTCCCGGTGCTGCCGGCCGCGGCCGCCCTCGCCGTGCTCTTCCGCTTCGTCGACCAGGGCACGGAGCTCGGTCCGGCCCTCGGCGACGCGCTGCTCGGCCTGCTGCCCGCCACCCTGGCGTACGGCGCGCTGTACGCGGCGCAGCTGGTGGTGCTGGTCCGGCTGCTGAGCCTCGGCCTGGTGTCCGGAGTGCACCCGCTGCACGGCCGGGTCAGCTGGCAGGCCTGGACGGTCAGCCAGCTGATGGACCGGGCCCGCGAGGTGCTGTTCCCGCTGTACGCCGGCCTGGTGACCCCGCTGTGGCTGCGGGCACTGGGGATGCGGGTCGGCCGGGGCGCCGAGGTGTCCACGGTGCTGGCGCTGCCCAGCCTGACCACCGTCGGGGACGGTGCGTTCCTGGCCGACGACACCCTGATCGCACCGTACGAGCTGGGCGGCGGCTGGATGCGCCTGGGCGAGGCGAAGATCGGCGAGCGGGCCTTCCTCGGCAACTCGGGGATGACCGCGCCGGGCCGCTCGGTGCCCAAGCGGGGCCTGGTGGGCGTGCTGTCGGCGACGCCGAAGAAGGCGAAGAAGGGCAGCTCGTACCTGGGCATGCCGCCGATGCGGCTGCCTCGCTCGGCGGACCAGGCGGACCAGAGCCTGACCTACGAGCCGCCGACCCGGCTGCGCTGGGCGCGCGGGCTGGTCGAGCTGGCCCGGCTGCTGCCGGTGCTGGCCTCGGGGGCGCTGGGCCTGCTGACAGTGGCGGCATTGTCCTGGCTGGCGGCCGGCTCCCCGCTGCGGGCGGCGCTGCTCTCCGGCCTGGTGCTGCTGGCGGCGGGCGGCGTGGCCTGCCTGGTCGCGGTGGCCGCGAAGTGGCTACTGGTGGGCCGGTTCCGGGCGGTGGAGCACCCGCTGTGGAGCGGCTTCGTGTGGCGCAACGAGCTGGCCGACACCTTCGTCGAGGTGCTGGCGGTGCCCTGGCTGGTCGGCGCGGTGCCGGGCACCCCGGTGCTCAACCTGTGGCTGCGGGCACTCGGCGCCAAGGTCGGGCACGGCGTCTGGTGCGAGAGCTACTGGCTGCCCGAGGCCGACCTGGTCACCCTCGGTGACGGGGTCAGCGTGAACCGGGGCTGCGTGGTGCAGACCCACCTCTTCCACGACCGGATCATGCGGATGGATACTGTGGTCCTCCGCGAGGGCGCCACCCTGGGCCCGGGCGGGATCGTGCTGCCCGGCAGCACGGTGGGCGCGCGCAGCACGCTGGGCCCGGCCTCGCTGGTGATGCGCGCCGAGTCCGTCCCCGCCGACACCCGGTGGCTGGGCAACCCCATCGAGGCGTGGCAGACCACCTCGTGACCGCCCTTCACCACCCCTGACAGCCCGTGACCACCCCGCCGCCCGGATCCCCCGGCACGACCCCCCGTCCCGGCCCGCAGGAAGCGCCCGCCCCGTGAAGCCCAAGCACGCCCAGCCCGCGGCCGCCGGCCCGGACCCCTACTTCCCGAACAGCGGCGACCACCGCTACCGGGTGCACCGCTACGAACTCGCCCTGGACTACCGGCCCGGGCCCAACCGGCTGGCCGCCTCGGCCCGGCTGAGCGCGGTCGCCGACGCGGCCCTGGCCGAGTTCGCACTCGACCTGGCGGACTTCCGGATCGGACGGGTGCTGGTCGACGGCAAGGCCGCCCGCTACACCCACCGCGGCGGCAAGCTGCGGATCCGCCCGGCGAAGGCCCTCCCGGCCGGCGCGGCCTTCACCGTCGACGTGCACTACACCGGCAACCCCCGGCCGGTGCGCAGCCCGTGGGGCGGCCTGGGCTGGGAGGAGCTGACCGAGGGCGCGCTGGTGGCCAGCCAGCCGGTCGGGGCGCCGTCCTGGTTCCCGTGCAACGACCGGCCCGCCGACAAGGCGACGTACCAGCTGGCGGTCACCACGCCGTCCCCCTTCACGGTGCTCTCCGGCGGCCGGCTGCTCACCCGGACCACCCGGGCCTCCAGCACCACCTGGGTGTACGAGCAGAGCGCGCCGACCTCGCCGTACCTGGTGACGGTCTCCATCGGGCACTACCGGCCGGTGCCGCTGGCCGCCCGGCCGGCCCAGGGCGGCGTCGTGCCGCAGACCGGGTACGTGCCGGAGCGGCTGGTCCAGGACTTCACCCGGGACTTCGCCCGGCAGCCCGAGATGATGGCGCACTTCGCCGAGGTCTTCGGGCCGTACCCCTTCGGCGAGTACGCCGTCGTGGTCGCCGACGAGGAGCTGGACGTCCCGGTGGAGGCGCAGGGCGTGGCCACCTTCGGCACCAACCACCTCGGCGGCGGCTGGGAGCGCGAGCGGCTGATCGCGCACGAGCTGGCCCACCAGTGGTTCGGCAACAGCGTCTCGATCGCCGACTGGCGGCACATCTGGCTCAACGAGGGCTTCGCCAAGTACGCGGAGTGGCTCTGGTCCGAACACGCCGGCGGCCCGCCCGCGGCCGTGCACGCCGCCGCCGCGCACCGGCTGCTGGCCGGGCTGCCGCAGGACCTCACGCTGGGCGACCCGGGCCGTCGGCTGATGTTCGACGACCGGCTGTACCAGCGCGGCGGCCTGGTGGTGCACGCACTGCGGCGGGCGCTCGGCGAGGACGCGTTCTTCGCGATGCTGCGGGACTGGGCCGGCACCAACCGGCACGGCGTGGTGGCCACCCGTGACCTCCTCGCCCACGCCTCCCGGTACACCACGGCGCCGCTCGGGCCGCTGTTCGAGGCGTGGCTGGAGCGGCCGGAGCTGCCGCCGCCGGCCGGCTGAGCGGATATTCGCCCGGGCCCCGGCCGACGCTGGGTTACTGTCCCCGACATGCTGAAAATTGATCACCTGACCGATCTGCCCGAAGAGCTGCTGCCCACCACCCGCCGCGCCCTGCTGCACCGCATCGCCGTCGCCCAGTCCGAGGTCCGCACCCCCTCGCTGGTCGCCGGGGTGGTGCGGGACGGCCGACCGGTGTGGAGCGGCGCCCGCAGCATGGTCGACGGGAACGCGCCGGACACCGACGTCCAGTACCGGATCGGCTCGCTCACCAAGACCTTCGTCGCGGTGCTGGTGCTTCGGCTGCGCGACGAGGGTCTGGTCGACCTCGCCGACCCGCTCGGCCGTCACCTGCCCGGCACCCCGGCCGACGCGGTCACCCTCGCCCAACTGCTCGCCCACTCCGGCGGACTGGCCGCCGAGACGCCCGGACCCTGGTGGGAGCGGACCGACGGCGCGCTGCGGCCCGCACTCGCCGACCTGCTGGAGCAGGAGAGCCCGCTCAAGCACCCGGCCGGGCGCCGCCACCACTACTCCAACCCCGGCTACGCGCTGCTCGGCGCCCTGGTGGAGAAGCTGCGCGGCGCGCCCTGGGGCGAGGTGCTGCGCCGCGAGGTGCTGGCCCCGCTCGGTATGAACCGCACCACCCTGCTGCCCGAGCACCCGCACGCCGGGGGCTTCGCCGTCCACCCCTGGGCCGACGTCATGCTGCCCGAACCCCTCACCGACACCGGCCTGATGGGCCCCGCCGGCCAACTCTGGTCCACCGGTGCCGACCTGGCCCGCTGGGCGGCCTTCCTGGCCGCCGGCGACGACGCGGTGCTCAAGCCCGACACCCTCGCCGAGATGCGCCGCCCCGCCGTCGGCCCGGGCGACGCCGACTGGAGCTCCTCGTATGGTCTCGGCCTGCAACTGCGCCGCCACGAGGGCCGGTTGCTGTACGGCCACACCGGCTCGGTGCCCGGCTTCACGGCCTGTCTGTGGGTCTGCGCCGAGGACGGCCTGGCCGCCTTCGTCCTGTCCAACGCCACCAGCGGCAGCAGCAATCAGCTGGCCGCCGAGCTGATCGGCATCACGGCCGCCCACGAGCCCCGGCTGCCCGAACCCTGGCGCCCGCTGCCCGAGGTGGACCAGGACGTGCTGGCCCTCACCGGGCCCTGGTACTGGGGCGCCGCGCCCAACGTCCTGCGGCTGCGCGCCGAGGGCGTCCTGGAACTGGCCTCGCTGGCCGGCGGCCGGGGCTCTCGCTTCCGGCCTCAGCCGGACGGCAGCTGGCTCGGTCTGGACGACTACTACGCGGGCGAGACCCTGCGGGTGGTCCGGCACCCCGACGGCACGGTCAGCCACCTGGACATCGGCTCCTTCATCTACACCCGCGAGCCGTACGGACCGGGCGGCGCGGTCCCGGGCGGCGTCGACCCGCAGGGCTGGCGGGCGTTCTGAGACCGCAGGCACCGCACGGGAGCACTGCACGGGGGGCGTGACACGGGGGCCAGGCTGTTCACCGCCCGCACGGGGGCGTGACACGGGGGCACCGTACGGGGGGTGACACGGGAAGCGCGCACGAAGCAGGTGCGCGCCCCCGTTGTCCACCCCGGACGAACGACCGCCCGGTGCCCGGCAGATGACCGGCAGGCCACGGCGCGCCACGGGTGGTCCCATTCAACAGGTGCACATCTGCGCTCCGCCGGGCCGCAACGTGAATTCCAACCGACTTGGAGACACATACGGAGACCGGTCCGCGTCCGAAAGCCCAACCCCTGCGGGCCGGGACGGTGCCATGGCGATCCACGGCACCGCCGATCGTGCTGCCCTGGAGGGTCCGCCATGACCACCGTCCCCACGTACGCTCCGCCCGCAGTCGCCCCCACCCACGACGCCCCGGCGGTCCCCGCGCCCCGCAACCCGCCGGCCCCGGCCTCGACCCTGGCCTCGTCCTCGTCCTCGACCCCGACCCCGACCCCGGCCCCGGCCCCGGCCCCGGCCGCCTACACCGTCTCGCTCGCCCGCGACGAGGACGACGTGCGCGCCGCCCAGCGGCTGCGCCACCAGGTCTTCGCCGCCGAACTCGGCGCCGTCCTGAACAGCCCCGTCGCCGGACTCGACGTCGACCCCTTCGACGAGTACTGCGACCACCTGCTGGTCCGCGAGGGCGAGGACGGCGCCGTGGTCGGCACCTACCGGTTGCTCCGCCCCGAGGCCGCCCGCCGGGCCGGACGGCTCTACTCCGACGGCGAGTTCGACCTCTCCGCGCTCGCGCCCGTCCGGCCCGGCCTGGTCGAGCTCGGCCGCTCCTGCATCCGCCACGACCACCGCGGCAACGGCGCCGTCATCAACCTGATGTGGGGCGGCATCGCCCGCTACCTCGCCGACACCGGCAACACCTGGGTCGGCGGCTGCTGCTCCATCGACCTGACCGACGGCGGCGCCACCGCGGCCCGGGTCTGGGACACCGTCAGCGCCAAGCACCTGGCCCCCGAGGAGTACCGGGTCAGCCCGCACCGCCGCTGGGACTCCACCGGCGTGCCGCGGGCCGAGCGCGGCGCCCTGCCCGCCCTGCTCCGCGGCTACCTGCGGCTCGGCGCCTGGGTCTGCGGCGAGCCCGCGTACGACCCGGACTTCAACTGCGCCGACCTGTACGTGCTGCTGTCGCTGGAGCGCACCGACCCGCGCTACCTGCGGCACTTCCTGTCCGGAACGGCTGCCCCGGGCGCGTCGTCATGAGCGTCTGGCTGCCGACCGCGACCTGCCGCCCGGAGACCTGCCTGAGCGAGCGCGCGCCGGTGGTCTCGCGCCCCCGGCGGGCGCTGCGGCTGACCGCCTGTCTGACGGCGGTACTGGCCGGGGTGCTGCTCAGCCTTCCGGTGCGGGTGCTGCCCTACGGCACCCGGTCCCGGCTGATCCGGTTCTGGGCGCGGGTGCTACTGCGCACCCTCGGGGTGACCGTCCACCTCGGGACGCCCCGAACGCCCGGCACCCCCGGCTCGGCCGGCGCGGTCGGCGGCACGGCGGTGGCCGCCGACGGGGCCCTGGTGGTGGCCAACCACGTGTCCTGGCTGGACATCCCACTGCTCGCGGCCGGGCGGCCGGGCCGTTCGCTGGCCAAGACCGAGGTCCGGCGGTGGCCGGTGCTCGGGCCGCTGGTCGCCTGGGGCGGCACCGTGTTCCTGGACCGCGACCGGCTGCGCACCCTCCCGGACACCGTGGCGGCGGTGACCGAGGTGCTGCGCTCCGGACATCCGGTGATCGTCTTCCCGGAGGGGTCGACCTGGTGCGGGCGGGAGAGCGGCCGGTTCCGGCCCGCGCTGTTCCAGGCCGCAGTGGAGGCCGGCGCGTTCGTCCAGCCCGTCACCATCCGCTACCGGCTGGCGGACGGACGGCCCACCAGCGCGCCCGCCTTCATCGGGGACGAGGGACTGCTCACCTCGCTCGCCCGGGTGGTCGCGGTCCGCGGGCTGGTCGCCGACGTCACCTTCCTGCCGCCGATCCCGCCACCCGGGCCCCAGCCCACCCGGGCCGGGGCCCGGAGGGAGCTGGCCCGGGCGGCGCAGGCGGCGGTGGAGGGGATCCGCTGAAGCGGAGCCCTTCCGGCGGTCTTGTCGTGCGAGCCGCTCGGGCCGTCCTTGCCGTGTGGGCCGTTCTCGGTGTCCCGGCCGGGGCTGCGCTCAGCTGGAGTGGGCTCCGACGCTCTTCGGCCGCCGAGATACTCGGCACCGGCCGCCGCGACATCGCCGCCGACACCGGGGGCCTCTTCGGAACCTGCCCCCCGGAGCAGTACCCCAACCTCACCGACCTCGCCGACCACATCACCAGCCCGAACATGGACGCCCGCTTCGACGTCTGCGTCCACCGCGTCCTCGACGGACTCGCCGCCTTACTGCCCGCTGACCGCCGCCGGCTGTCGTCGGCCGGCGGCCACCGCGGACTGCCGCCACCCGACGCCGGCGCGACGGTCGACCCGAACAGGCAGCGCCGACCGAAGGAGCAGCGCAGCCGGCTCGGACGGATCACGGCCGGCCTGACCGCCGCGCTGGGTTTCTGGCTGATCCTCTGCGTCGGCTACGCCCCCTTCGACGACTCCTTCGGACTGGCCATCGGGATCTGACGGAGCCGGTCAGCGCCTCGCCGTACGCCCCGCCAAGCCGTATACCCCTGAGGCACCCAGCCATTCGCACGGATGATCCACACATCCCCTTCCCCCTACGATACGGAGCATGCTCGCCTACGCCCCCGCAGCCCTGTTCTTCCTGCTGTTCGGATTCGGGGTGCTGCGCGACCGCCGCCGGTTCAGCAACGCTGTCCTGCTCGGCATCGCCGTGTCACTCCTCTCGCTCGCCCTGCTCGCCGAACTCCGCAAGGCGCCCACGCTGGTGGCGGAGCTCGCGGCGGTGGCGATCGTCCTGCTGCCGACGGTCGGAACGGTGGCCCTGGTCTGGTTCCTGCTCGCCAACGGCGTGACCATGATCCGCAAAGAGGGCACCCGACCGGCCAATCTGCTGTCCCTGCTCGCCGGTCTGGGCATCATCGCCGTCATCGCCCTGCTGTTCGCCGCCATCGCCACCCACTCACCCCGGCTCGGCATCCTCGCCGGCACCGCCGTCCTGGTGGTCGGGTACATCTCCTTCCTGTTCGTCTGCTTCGTCGGCTACGCCTTCCTGTACGGTCGCCACCGGCCGCGCCGGGACGTGGACTTCGTGGTCGTCCTCGGATCCGGACTGATCGGCGGCGAGCGCGTCCCGCCCCTGCTGGCCAGCCGGCTCAACCGGGGCCGCGAGGTGTACGAGGCCCAGGCCGCCCGCGGCAACCCGCCGGTACTGATCACCTCGGGCGGTCAGGGGCCGGACGAGAAGCTACCGGAGTCCCATGCGATGGCGGACTACCTGGTCGAACGCGGCTTCCCCGCCGAGCACATCGAGCGCGAGGACCGCTCACGCACCACCGAGGAGAACCTGCTCCTCAGCCGGGCCATCATGGAGCAGGCCAAGCCCGGCTACCGCTGCGTCGTGGTGACCAACAACTTCCACGCATTCCGGGCCGCGCTGATCGCCCGCAAGACCGGCGTCAACGGGCACGTCTTCGGCTCGCCCACCGCCCGGTACTACTGGCCGAGCGCGACCATCCGCGAGTTCGCGGCGGTCTTCCTGTCGCACAAACTGGTCAACTTCGGGATCTGCGGCCTCCTTGCGCTCTGCGGGGTCCTGGCTGCGCTCTGAACACCCGGTCGGGATCGGGGTGCTCACGACGGGCGGTACGGTCAGGCCACCGGACGGGGCGTCAGGATTGCGCAGGTGGCGGTCCCGTGGGCGTAGAGCTTGCCGCTCCGCTCCGACCACCCTGGCCTTCGCAGTCGCATCGTCCGGCCCAGATGCCACGCCACGCCCTCACAGCACAGCAGTCGCCCGGCTCAAGCCCTCCCCAGCCAGGGCCACTACGGCCAGGGTCCTCCGCCCTGGTCACCTCCGCTTGGGACCATCGGCTACCAGTCCGGTGACAAGTCACTTCTCGTTCATCCCGCCACCTCTCCCACGCCCACGCCGGCCCGCAGCCCCGCGAACAGGTCGGTCTCGACGCCTCCGGCACCGGCCAGGCCTTCGGCACTCGGGACGAAGCTGCGCGCCAGATGGTAGTCCTCGGTGGGCCAGACCTCCCGCTCGATGTCCCGCGGATGGGCCATGAAGGCGACGCCGGGCTGTACTTGGGTGGCATGCGCCAGCATCGCCGCGTCCCGTACGGCGAACTGCTCACCGCACGCGATCCGGGTGGTGGTCGCGAGGGCGGGCGGGGTGTCGGGCCACTCGGCGAGCAACTCGTCCATCTCCGAGGGGATCCCGCGCTCCGTCATGGCATCGTGCAGCGCCTGGAACCAGGGCCGGGAGAGCGCCAGGTGGTAGTAGAGCTTCGACGTCTGCCAGGGTGCGCCGGCCTCCGGGTAGCGCGTCGGGTCGGCAGCGGCCTCGAAGGCCTCGACCGTGACCGTGTGGGTCATCACGTGGTCCGGGTGCGGGTACCCGCCGGTCTCGTCGTAGGTGATCACGACGTGCGGACGGAACTCCCGGATCAGCGCGACCAACGGTGCCGCCGCGACCTCCACCGGCTGGGCGGCGAAGCAGCCCTCCGGCAGCGGTTCGTCCGGGCACGGCATCCCGGAGTCGACGAACCCGAGGAACTGCTGCCGCACACCGAGGATTTCGCGCGCGGCCGCCATCTCCTCGCGCCTGATCCGGGTGAGGTCTGCGCGGACCTCCGGACGGTCCAGCGCCGGATTGAGCACCGAACCGCGCTCACCGCCGGTACAGGTCGCGACCAGGACGTCCACGCCGTCGGCCGCGTACCGGGCGAGCGTCGCCGCGCCCTTGCTGGATTCGTCGTCGGGGTGGGCGTGCACGGTGAGCAGACGCAGACCGCCTGCGTGTTCGCCGTCAGGGCGCTTGGTGAACAAGGGGACCTCCACAGTCAACGTGAGTCGGATTGCATCGGACGGCATCGGATCGAGGCGAGTTGAGGCGAGTTGAGGCGAGTTGAGTCGGGCTGAGCGGGCTTGGTCCGAAGGGATACTGATGAATGATCATGAACCGGCAGCCGGTCAGCCTTCCTTACGGACAGCACCGGGGTAGAGCAGGGCCGGAGCGATCGAGAGTGCCGACATGGCCAGCACCCACCAGAAGGTCGCACCGAAGGCCGCGCCGGGCTGACCCGGGTGCCGCACCACTGCCATCTTCCGCATGCCGGCGGCAGCGGCTCCGGCCCCGCCGACCGGACCGCCTCCGCACCCCTCCCCGGCCTGCCCTTTCTGGTGACCGCCATGGTCATGCGCCCTCCCCCGGTTCGCCCCACCGGCCGTCGATCCGACCGTCCGGAGAGAAACTTAGGACGGACCTATCGATTGGGTCAAGCCTAATTTCTGTGCTCGACCCAGCTAACTGCGCTAGGCTCGCCACCATGACCGACACCGGCAGCACTCCGAACCTTCGCGAGCTCAACAAGCGCCGCACCCGCGAAGCCATCTCGCACGCCGCGACCAGGCTCTTCATCGAGCACGGCTTCGACCGCACGACCATCGCCGAGGTGGCCGCCGCCGCCGGGGTCGCCAAGATGACCGTCACCAACCACTTCCCGCGCAAGGAGGACCTCTTCCTCGACCTGCACGAGGAGCTCGTCAACCGGCTCGCCCGCACCGTCGCCGAGCGCGCCCCCGGCGAGTCCGCCCTCGCCGCGCTGCGCCGCGACTGCCTGGCCGGGCTGGACCGGCACGATCCACGGCTCGGCTTCTCCGACCCCGAGTTCGCCCGCACCATCGCCGAGAGCCCCGCGCTCGGCGCCCGACTGCGAGAACTGCACGAACAGAGCGAGGCCGCCCTCGCCGAAGCCCTGGCCGAGGCCGCCCACGCGGCACCCGTCGACTTCGAGAGCCGGGTCGCCGCCGCGCTGCTCGCCGCCGTCGACCGCGCCGTACTCGCCGAGATCTTCCGCCGCACCCTGGCCGGCCAGGACCACCCCACCATCGCCGCCGCCGTCCGCCCCTCCGCCGCCCACGCCTTCGACCGCCTCCAGAGCGCCCTCGGCGGCTACGCGGTCCGCGACAGCTGACGTCGTGGGACCCGAGGTCGGCGGCACAGGCCGACGCAGGCGGCACAGGTAGACGCAGTGAAATGGAGGTGCTTCGGCGCCCCCGGTCGGGTAGCGTGCGGGCCGTGTCGAGTCCTGAGTCAGACGAGGTGGGGGCTTTCGGTCACGCCGTCAGCCCCCTGAACCACTGAGTCCACAGCCGTCCCGCCGCGCTCCGCGGCCGGATGAGTGTGCCCCTGGGTGCTGACCGCGGTGACGGGATGACCTTCTCGTGCTTCTCCTCACCTCGGAGCCACTCGATGCCTTTCCCGCTGTACTTGCTCGCCCTGGCGGTCTTCACCATGGGCACCTCGGAGTTCATGCTCGCCGGCCTCCTGCCGGCCATCGCCTCGGATCTCGGCGTCACCGTCGGAACGGCCGGCGCGCTCACCTCGGCCTTCGCGGCCGGCATGATCGTCGGCGCCCCGCTCATGGCCGGACTCGCCCGCCACTGGCCCGTACGATCGAGCCTGTTCGGATTCGTCCTCGTGTTCTCGGCGGCCCATGCCGTGGGTGCCGCCGGCGCGGGCTTCCCGGTCCTGTGCGCGACCCGAGTGGTCGCGGCGCTGGCGAACGCCGGGTTCCTCGCCGTCGCCCTGACGACCGCCACCACGCTGGTTCCCGCCGACAAGAAGGGACGGGCGTTGGCCGTGCTGCTGTCCGGCACCACGGTGGCCACGATCGCCGGCGTCCCCAGTGGATCGCTGCTCGGCGCCCTGCTCGGCTGGCGAGCCACGTTCTGGGCCGTCGCCCTACTCTGCCTGCCCGCGGCGGTCGGCATCCTCACCGGACTCCCAGCGCGCCGCCCGCGGCAGCACGCGGCTGACGGGCCACCACTGCGAGCAGAGCTCGCGCGGCTCAAAAGCCCGCGCCTGCTCCTGGTCATGCTGCTCGGCGCGCTGGTGAACGCGGCCACCTTCGCCGCCTTCACCTTCCTCGCCCCCGTCGTGACCGGCACCGCCGGGCTGGGCGAGCTGTGGATCTCCGTCGCCCTGGTGCTCTTCGGCGCCGGTTCCTTCGCCGGTGTCACCGTCGCCGGACGGCTGTCCGACCGGCGCTCCGGCCTGGTCGTCACAGCCTGCGGTCCGCTCCTACTCGTCGGCTGGCCGACCCTGGCCGTGCTGGCCGACCGCCCGGCCGCCCTGCTCGCCCTGGTGTTCGTCCAGGGCGCGCTGTCGTTCGCGCTGGGCAGCACGCTGATCACCCGAGTCCTGTACGAGGCCGCCGGAGCCCCCACCATGGCCGGCTCCTACGCGACCGCAGCCCTCAACGCCGGTGCCGTCGCCGGACCCCTCGTCGCCGCGGCCGGCCTCGGGACAGCGGCCGGAGACCTCGGGCCACTGTGGGCGAGCGGACTCCTCGTCGCCGCCGCACTGCTGGTGGCCGTCCCCGCGCGTGGTGTGCTCGCGGCCCGGCAGACGACGCCACCTCCGTCGACACCGCCGGTGACACCCACCTGATCGCCGACCTGACGGCTACTGCACGACCTGATCCCGCGAAGCCCCGAACGCCGCCGTGCCACCCACTCCTCGAGCGACACGGCGGCACGGCGGTACAGCACGGCGCGGCGCCGACCCGGGCGCAGCTCTGTCCGGGCTCCGGCCCACCGCACCCACCGCACCCACCGCACGCCGAACACCACCGCGCCCACCGCGCCCACCGCGCCCACCGCGCCCAGCCGGGCCGACGACCCACTGACAACGAACACCGCCGACAAGTGACATATCGCCACACTCCCTACCAAAACACTGAGTTGGCGACCGACCAACCGTCGTCATGTCAACTGTCCGCAGCCGATCGATTGTCACAGTCCGATCCCTGTCACGTCCTGACGATTGTGACGCCACCGATGGCACCGAACGCCCTCCACCTGCCGTCCTGTGGTGTGTCCAAGCAGTCAGCAGGAACACCACACCGGGGAGCCACCATGTCCGTCCGCAACCGTCGCCCGCTGCTCGCCTCCGTCGTCCTCGTCGCCGGGGCTGGGCTCGCACTGACCGCCTGCGGGCCGGACAACACCGACACGGTCACCGGCAACGCGACCGCCTCCGTGACCGGCTCGGCCGCCGCCAAGCCCCCGACGGCCGGCAGCCCGGCCACCGCCGCTCCGACGAAGGGCACGGGCGCGACCGCGCGCCCCACCGCCCACACCCCGCCCGCCGGGGGCTCCAACGCCGCCGGCGCCCCGTGCGACATCCAGAACCTCACGATCCACGTGACGGCGCGCAGCGGGTCGGCCAACCAGTACCTGATCGAGGTGCACAACACCGGTGCGAGCGCCTGCAGCCTGGACGCCGTCCCGACCGTCGACCTCGGCGACTCCGCCGCGCGCGACCAGAGCAAGAACATCAAGCCCGCGCTCGCGAGCGGCACGCTGCGGTACTCGGTCCCGGCCGGCAAGAGCGCCTACGCGGTGATCGACCTCGACCCGAGCGGTGCCACCACCGGCGCCCTCCCCGGCATCAACGAGCTCAACGTGCTGGCCGACCAGGAGAACATGCCCCTCGCGAGTACCCAGAACTTCCCGCTCAAGAGCGGCGTCCGGGTCCTGGACCCGCGGATGAGCGTCTACAAGGGCTCCGAGGCGGAGGCACTGGCCTCCCTGGCGAGCTTCGGCAAGTAGTACCGGCGGGTCGTCCCGCTGCCGAGGACCCCACCTCGTTCCCGCGACCGAGGTGGGGTCCTCGCCTGTTCCAACGCCCCTCCGGCAACCGCAAACGCGCACGTCAAAGGCCCGGTCGGCGCTGCCGGACCGAGGTTGACGCCCGCTCGGACTTCCACCACCCTTCCACTAATCGAATAGTGAAAGGGTACTTCGCCGATGCCCGCCGCCCTCTCCTCGGTCGACCCGACCGAAGCCCACCCGGACGCCCGCCCCCTGGCCCACCTCCGGCGCCCCCTCCACCCCCGCACCCTCCGCCCCTCCACCCTCGCCTGGAGCCTGGCCGCCACCTTCGCCGTGCTCTACACCTGCGTCGCCGTCAACCGGCACCGACGCGGCCTCACCAAGGCCTACGACCTGGGCATCTTCGAACAGGCCGTCCGGGCGTACGCCCACGGTCGGCCCCCGATCGTGCCGCTCAAGGCGCCCGGCTACGACCTGCTCGGCGACCACTTCCACCCCCTGATCGCCGCCCTCGCCCCCGCCTACCGGGCCTTCCCCAGCCCGCTCACCCTGGTGGTCGCCCAGGCCCTGCTCATGGCACTGGCCGTCGTTCCTCTCACCACCTGGGCCCACGAGGTGGCCGGGCCGCGGGTGGCCCTGCTCGTCGGCTGCGCCACCGGGGCCTCCTGGGGGATCGTCCGGGCCGCCGCCGACGACTTCCACGAGATCGCCTTCGCCGTCCCACTGCTGGCCTTCGCCGCCACCGCGCTCGGCCGCCGCCGGCCGCTCGCCGCCGCGCTCTGGTCACTGCCGCTGCTGCTGGTCAAGGAGGACCTGGGGCTCACGCTGGCCGCCGTGGGCCTGCTGATCGCCTGGCAGGCCCGCCGGGACCGGCGCGCTCCGCTGCCCGGTCTCGTCCTCGCCGCCGTCGGCGTCACCGCGAGCGCGCTCACCCTGCTCGTCCTCCTGCCCGCGTTCAACCCCCATGGCGACTTCGACTACTGGCAGCAGCTGGACGGCGCCGGCGGACACTCCCCCGCCTGGACCGTGCCCCTGCGGCTCGGCTGGCCGCCGATCAAGTGGCTGCTGCTGTTCCTGCTGGCCGCCACGGCCGGCTTCCTCTGCCTGCGCTCGCCGCTAGTCCTGCTCTGCGCACCCACCCTGCTCTGGCGGCTGCTGTCCACCAACCCGCACCACTGGGGCGTCAGTTACCACTACAGCGCGGTCCTGATGCCGATCGTGTTCGCCGCCCTGGTCGACGCCGTCCGGCGCGCCCGCACCGAGCGGGACGCCGATTCCGCGCCCACCGCCACCAGCCCCCGCCGCGTCCGCCGCGCACTCGCCGTGACGGCCCTGGTGACGGTCGTGACCCTGCCGCTGTATCCGCTGCACGAGGTGGTGACGCCCGAGGCGTGGAGCACCTCCCCCAGACTCACCGAGACCCGGTCAATGCTCCGCCTGATACCCGACGACGCCACCGTCGCCGCCTCCAACCGGCTGGCCGCCCAGCTCACCGCCCGGGCGGAGGTCACCCTGGTGTGCCAGGACGCGGTCGCCCCCGGTCCGGAGTGGGTGGCCGTGGACCTTCGCGATCCCAGCGTGCAGTCCCCGTGCGCCACCGCCGCCACCGCCCGGATGCTGGTGCTCTACCAGGAGCAGGGCTACCACCGGCTGGTCGACCGGGACGACCTGCTCCTCCTCAAACGCCCCTGACCGGCCGAGGTAGCGGCCGTGGTCGTCGAGGGCCTGCCACCGTGAAAGGCTTTGCGGGTGCTGCCGTCCGGATGATGAGGTGACGCGGTGGTCGACCATGACGGAGCCGAGGCCTGGGTACGTCGGCATCTGAAGGTCGGCGAACGGATCGTCAGAACCGCGCCGCTGCACGGCGGCATCACCGCCGACATGCGGAGGCCGACCATCCGCACACGGGACGGCGGCACCCGTGACCCGGTGCTGCGAATGTTCGTCGAGCCGTTCCACCTGGAGCGTGCCGAGGACTGGCTGACCAGGGAGGCCCGCACCCTGACGCTGCTGGCGGGGACCGCCGTGCCGGCCCCCGGGCTGGTGGCGGCTGGGCCCGGCGGATCTCGATGCGGCGCACTGCTCCACCGATCTCGCGCTACTGCACGGCCCGGCGTGGGGGCAGCGGTTCGCGGAGGCGTACGAGGAGGCCGGCGGGGTCCTGGCCGCGACCCGGAGTGAGCGACCGTACTGGCGGGTGCGGGACTCGCTCGCCTGCTCGGAAGAAGTGCAGCCGGTGGCACGGGCATGGCGGGGGGCAGGAGGGCGGAACCGACCGCACGAGCCGTCGAGGAGCGGCTGGATGCCTACGTCGCCGCCCTGATGGACGCGCTGGGCTGAGCCAAGGCGGTCCGAAGCTCCGCTCCATGGCGGTCCGCGGCTCGACCCAACGCGGCCCGGGGCCCGGCCCCAAGGCGGTCCGCGGCTCGACCCAATGGGCCCGGGGCCCGGCTTCCACTCACACGTCCCGCCCCGGTCCGGCTTGACCCGCACGCCGTAGTGGGCCACCATTCCACTATTCGACTAGTGAAAGGTCGCAACGGGCGTGATCGAGTACCGCATCGATCGGCGCAGCGGCGTCTCCACCTACCAGCAGATCGTGCAGCAGACCGAACAGGCGCTGCGGCTCGGACTGCTGCAACCCGGAGACAAGCTGCCGACCGCCCGCGAGGTGGTCGAACTGACCGCGATCAATCCGAACACCGTGCTGAAGGCCTACCGCGAACTCGAACGCGAGGGGCTGGTCGAACCCCGCCCGGGGCTCGGCACCTTCGTCCGGCGTTCGCTCGCCCGACCCGAGGCAGCGGCCGACGGGCCCTTGCGCGCCGAGCTGATCGGCTGGGTGGATCGGGCCCGGGGCGCCGGGCTTGAGCGCGAGGACATCGCCGCGCTGATGACCTCCGCACTGGAGCAGCGCTTCGACAGCGGGGTGCCCCCGAGGCCATCGGACTGACGGCACTCGAACCGACGACACCCCGACTCCCGGACGTCTCACACCGAGGCGCACCGACTCCCGGACGCCACACACCGAGGCATGCCGGGACGCACCACCGCACTATCAGCACGCCGGGTCTCCCCGGCAGCACCGAACACAGAACCGAGAACAGTGGGGGGACCGGGTGAACAACCCGACAACCGTGGCTCCGGCACTGGAGGCCGCCGGGCTCGGCAGGAACTACCGAGGCGGCTGGGCGCTGCGCGACTGCAACTTCACCGTCCCGATCGGACGGATCTGCGGCGTGGTGGGGCCCAACGGCGCCGGCAAGAGCACCCTGCTCTCCCTCGCGGCCCGGCAACTCAACGCCACCGAGGGCGACTTGCGCGTCTTCGGCGAACCGGCCGGGACCCCGGAGGAGCGCGCCCGGGTCGCCTACGTCGCGCAGGACAAGCCGCTCTACCCGGGCCTGACCGTCGCCGAGACCCTGCGAATGGGCCGTGAGCTCAACCCGGTCTGGGACCAGGAGCTGGCCCAACAGATCGTCGACCAGGGCGAGTTGCGTCCCAGGACGCGGATCCGATCGCTCTCCGGCGGTCAGCGCACCCGGGTCTCGATGGCCCTCGCCCTCGGCAAGCTCCCCGAACTGCTGCTGCTGGACGAGCCGATGGCCGACCTCGACCCACTCGCCCGCCACCAGCTCATGGGCACCCTGATGTCGGCAGCCGCCGAACGCGGCACGACCATCGTGGTCTCCTCACACATTCTCCCCGAACTCGACGGTGTCATCGACCACTTGCTGCTCGTCCAGGGCGCCCGGATCCGGCTGGCCGGGGACCTGGATGACATCCTGGACGGACACCGGCTGCTCACGGGCCCCGCCGGAAGCGCCGTACTCCCGCCCGAACTGGTGGTCGAGCAGCGAATCGGCGGACGCCAGGCAACCGCACTGGTACGCACCGGTGAACCACTGGACGGCCCCTGGGAGAGCGAACGGCCCAGCTTGGAGGAGCTGCTGCTCGGCTACCTCCGCGCTCCCGCCGACCTCACCCCGGCCGAGCCGAACACCCCGGCCCGCCCCCGCCCCGATGCCGCACGCCCGGCCGCCACCCCGGCGAACGACGAGAAGGCAGCATGAGCACCGACATCCTGACCGACCCCGCGAAGAAGACGCCCGCACCCGCCGGCCGGGAGCGCACCGGCACCCCCCGCATGCGCGGGCTACTTTGGCTGACGTTCCGTCAGAGTCGGTTCACTCTCTGGACGCTGTCCGCACTGGTGGCCCTCCTGGCGGCCGACCTCCTCTGGATCCACATCGTCTCCCACCACGTCGTGGGCGTGCTGCGGCAGACGGGCTGCTACAGCCCCGAGAGCTGGGACAGCCCCCGGTGCTGGGCCCTCCTCTCACCGATCAACCAGCCGGACTACTGGTTCACCTCAGTGCTGCAGCCCGCCGTCACCGCCGTCCCGCTGCTGATCGGCGTGTTCATCGGCGCGCCCCTGCTGGCCCAGGAGCACGAGCGCGGCACGATCCGGCTGATCCGCGCCCAGTCCGTCAGCCCGGTGCGCTGGCTGGTCGCCCGCCTCACCGTGCCGGGCCTCGCCGTCCTGGCCACCACCGGTGTGCTCGCCTCGCTGATGACCTGGGTGTGGTGGACGGACATCGTGCACGGGCCGGTCGCCTTCGACCCGCCGTTCCAGTTCTTCACCTATCCGGCACTCGGACTGGCACCGATCGCCTGGTCGCTGTTCGCCCTGGCCCTGGGTGTCCTGGTCGGCCAGCTGGTGCGCCGGACCCTGCCCGCGATGTTCCTCACCGGCGCGCTGGTCGCGATCACCCACAGCCTGATCCACTGGGCTCGGCCGTCCTTCCACCCCACCGTCGACGTGGTCGCTCCACTCAGGGCCATGCAGCCCACCAACGCGTGGCTGGTCGACGTCCAGACGGTCCTGGCCGACGGCAGCCGCGTGAGCACCGCGAAGTGCGCGGGCGAGCACCGGTGCGACGGGGCGACCGGCACCTGGCTTAGCTACCACCCCGCCGGCGACCTCGTGCCGATCCAACTCGTCGAGACCGGCATCCTGTTGGTGCTCACCGCCCTCGCCCTCACGGCCGTCTTCCGCCTGATCCGCCGGTAGCACCCCCGCAAGCACGGGCACGGGCACGGGCTGGGCGCCGACCCGGCGCCGACCCGGGCACGGGACAGGGCACCGACCCGGCACGGTACAAGGCGCGGGCGGGGGCCGCACACCGCTCCCGCCCGCGCGCCCCTTGACGAAAGGTTGACCTGTTCACGGCAGATCGTTGACGACCGGCGCCCCTATCGTCGGCCCATGCCCTCACAGCCCATCAGGCCCACCGCCCTGCCGGTCCTGCCCTACCGCAAGCCCACCCGCGGCCGGGACTACTGGGTCCTGGACAACGTCCTGCCCGACCCGGACGCCGTCCGCGAACGCGTCCTGGCCCGCGGCGACTGGACCGAGGGCTACCCGCACCGCCCCGAGACCTGGCCCGGTCTGCGCACCATGCCCGGCCTGGAGCCCGACGAGCTGGCACGGGTCGAGGCCCAGGTCCGCAAGGCCACCGGCGCCTCCCGGCTCTGGGTGCAGAGCACCCCGGGCGGCGGCACCCTCAACCACAACTGCGTCCAGGTCGTCGGCGCCGGGGAGTCGGAGTCCCGCCCGCACACCGACTCCCGCGCGCTCTGCCGCTACGCCGCCGTGCTCTACCTCAGCCCGGGCGCCCCCAAAGACGCCGGCACCAGCTTCTACCGCCAACAGTTCCCCGGTGGCCGCCTCGGCGGCAACCTGGTCAACGCCCCGCACAACAACCTGGTCGAGGCGCTCGGCACCCGCCACGTCCCCGCCGACCACTTCACCGAGGACGTCCGCGTCCCCAACCGCTACAACCAACTGCTCCTCTACCACGCCAACCTGATCCACAGCGCCACCGACTACTACGGCGTCGAACTGGCGGACCGCCGGATGACGGCCGTGTTCTTCTGGATGGCCTGACCGACGACCCGCTCGCCCGCTCCACGATCGTTCCGGTTCGGGCGGCGCCTCCCCGGGGACGCTCGTCGCATGAACCCCGACGCCGTGCCCTCCACCGAGACGGTCCGCCCCGACTGGGCCGACATCGACCGGCTGCCCACCGCCGACCTGCTGCACCTGATGAACGCCGAGGACCGCACCGTCCCCGCCGCCGTCGCCGCGGAGCTGCCGCGGATCGCCGCCGCGGTCGACGCCGTGACCGCCCGGATGGCGCACGGCGGGCGTCTGGTCTACGCCGGCGCGGGTACCGCCGGGCGTCTCGGGGTGCTGGACGCCGCCGAGTGCCCGCCGACCTTCGGCACCGACCCCGGCCTGGTCCTCGGCCTGATCGCGGGCGGCCGGAGCGCCGTCACGGAGGCCGCCGAGGGCGCCGAGGACCGTACCGACCTCGCCGAGGCGGACGTCGCCGCACTCGACCTCACCCCGGCCGACACCCTAGTGGGCATCTCCGCCTCGGGCCGCACCCCGTACCCGCTGGCCGCCCTCCGCGCCGCCCGGGCGGCCGGGGCACTGACCGTCGGACTGGCCTGCAACCGGGGCTCGGCCCTGGTGGCGGCGGCGGAGCTGGGGATCGAGGTGGAGGTCGGCCCGGAGGTGCTGGCCGGCTCCACCCGACTGAAGGCTGGCACCGCGCAGAAGCTGACGCTCAACATGCTGTCCACGGCCGTGATGATCCGCCTCGGCCGTACGTACGGAAACCTGATGGTCGATCTGCGGGCCACCAACACCAAACTCCGCGAGCGCGCCCGCCGGATCGTCGCCGAAGCCACCGGCACCGACGGCGAGACGGTCGACCACGCCCTCACCGCCACCGACGGCCGGACCAAGGACGCGATCCTGCTCCTACTCGCCGACGTGGACGCCCCCACCGCCGCCCACCTCCTCACCACCGCGGACGGACGACTGCGCGATGCCCTCGAACTCGCCCGCGACCGGGGGACGTTCCGGCGCCAGGACAGGGCCTAGCAAGTCGACGCGCGGCGGGGCCGGCCGGCGACCGCCGAGGCGATCGCCGACCGGGCCCGCGCGAGGAATCGGTCAGTTGGTGGACGCGACCGCGTCGCCGGGGACGTCGACCCACGCGCCGCTCCACCGACCGGCGGTGTAGTCCGCGCCCATCGTGTAGACCCGGCCGTTCGAGCCGGTCGTGAACAGCTGCATGGTGTTGCCGACGACCGTGCTGGTCAGCGACTTCAGCCCGGACCCACCCAACGGCGCCCACTTACCCGACCACGACCCGGCCCCGTAATCACCGTCCGTCGACCACAACTGCCCATCCGAACCCACGATGTTCAGATGCACCTGGTTCCCGATCGCCGACGCCGTGACCGCGGTCGCACCACCCGCATCACCCGGCACCTCGACCCACGAACCACTCCACCGGCCCGACGTGTAGTCCGCACCCATCGTGTACACATGACCCGTCGACCCCAACGCGAACAACTGCACCGTGTTGCCGACGACCGTGCTGGTCAGCGACTTCAGCCCGGACCCACCCAACGGCGCCCACTTACCCGACCACGACCCGGCCCCGTAATCACCGTCC
>NZ_JBVJQR010000017.1:133537-186043 GCF_055608425.1 Kitasatospora sp. NPDC036934
CCGTCGACCACAACTGCCCATCCGAACCCACGATGTTCAGATGCACCTGATTGCCGATCGCCGACGCCGTGACCATCGACCCCGGAGCCGACGGCGCCGCAACGTCGTCCACGATGTTCTTGTAGCGGTAGGCGGTGTAGCTGCTCATCGCGTGCGAGGAGAGCTTGGATGCGTTCAGGTCGCCGTCGGTGTTGTAGTTCGTCGGCCTGGAACGTCCGCTCTCCTGGTAGTAGTTGAACGTCCCCGCGCCCTTGTCCCGCCAGCCGGCGAAGATGACCACATGCTCCGCGCTGTTGAGGATGTCACCGGGCTGGAGGTCCGACCTGTCGATGACGGACCCGTAGGAGGGAAGGCCGCCCGTGTTCGGACTCTCGGGCAGCTCCCAGGCCATGGAGACGTATCCCGAGCAGTCCTGGCGGTAGCGACCGCCCGTCTGCGAGTCGGACCACCAACTGAACGGCGCCACGAGCCCGTTGGTGCTGTACGGAACGCTCTGGTTCACCCAGGCCTGGGCGCGCGCCAGGACCTGGCCGCGCGTGACCTTGCCACCCGGGGCGGCGTTGTCGCCCAGCGAACCGGTCGACGAAGCGGCTATGTACGTGGACAGGACACTGTCGGCGCGAGCGGGCGCGGTGGCCAGCACCGCGGAGGCGGCGCAGGCGGCGACCAGGACACCGGCCAGGCGTCGCGGTGACTTCTTCAGTGGCACGGACGTGTTTCCCTTCAATGGAGAATGCGGAAGCGAGAGGACGAGACGGAAAGCGGAACCGGTGCGGCTTCAGTGCCGGACCGCGAGCGCGGCAAGCGCGGCCAGTACCGACGGGTCGGACCGGTGTCGTGCGCCGGGGCGGGACGCTCCTGGAGTTCGTCGAACTCGAAGAGCGTGAGAACAGCTCCCTGCTGGAGCGCGTAGAGGTGATTGGTCTGGTGATCGGGGGCCGACATGCCGCCCACTCCCGTCCAGGCCCTGGACCATGACGTTCCATCGGCCGTGGACGCCGTGCGGGTCACGGTGGCGTCCTGGGCCACGCCCTGACGGGCCTGGAGCTGCCGGGAGGACGTCTGGCAGGCGTCCATGTCGGCCAGCAGCTTCTGGTAGGCGGCGTGTGCGACCTCCGGACCGGGGAAGGAGAACAGCTGCTGCCCCGCCGGGTTGCGGGCCGCGCTCAGGTAGCCCTGCTGCTGCCAGGTGGTGGCGCCGGTGACGGCCGCGCACTCATTGAGGGTGATCTCCCGGCCCTGCACGTCCTCGCTGCTCAGCGGGCCGTCGGGCTTCCACCCGAGCTTCGGCGCCATCGGCAGCTGCGCCAGGCCGGCCGGCTGGACGGCGGGAGTGAGGGCGGCCCCCGGGTCGCCCTTGGCCGACGGCGCAGCGGCGGCGGGGGCGGCCCCCGCCGCCGGCGCGGGCTCGGGCCCACCGGAGGGACTCGCGTCGACTGTCGGGGTGCTCGCCGATGACGTCGGCGTCGCGGTTGCCGTCTCGACTCCCTTACTCGTTACGGACGTTGGACTGGCATTCGGGGCGCCCACGCTCGACGCGGCAGCCGTGGGCGCGCTGCGGTCGGCCGCCCCGCAACCGGTCACCACGGCCGCGGCACACAGGGCCAGGACCGCCGAGGCGGCGGTGAACGTCGATCGTCGAGTGCGTCCGGGCATGACGGCTCCCATGAGGTGAGGAGGACAGGAAGGCAGAGAAGAGACCGCCGAGCGCACACCGATGACACTCCCCACGCATGGCGGGCGTGGGCGCGGGTGCGGGCGTGGGCGCGGGCGTGGGCGCGGGTGCGGGTGTGGTCGTCGAGTTGCCTGGAAAGCAGGCGACGGGGTCAGCGGCGCCCGAACGAGACCGTGCGGGCGCCGCGATGCGCCCAATCAGATTGGCAGCGAAAGAAGTTGAGCTGGAGCGACAACTCCGACCCGATGACCTACGAAGACCTACGGAGGCCTACGAAGACCGGGAGGGCATGCCCGAGCCGGCGAACCGGACACAGGCGTCGGTCGAACAGGCGGTGCGGAACACAGAAGCCCCCCGGACACGTCGATGGCGAGGCAGGCCGGTACGGCCCGCTGCGGCCCCGGGCCGGGGAGTCTGCCTCCCCGCCGTCCCGGTGATCACCATCCTGCTGGACCCGCCAGCCCCCCGGAACGACTCAGGACTGTCCGCAATGGGCCCGGCCGCTTGATGTCACCTGCCACCTGCCACCGGGTACGCCGGTGAACGGGAACGTCAGGAAATGAAAAAGACGCCGCCCCGGCACTGGAAGTCTGCACAGTGCCGATGGAGCGAGCGTCAGCGCACAGCGGCCGGATCGGCGGAGAATGGGCAGGACCCGCGTCCCACCGATCCCCGGCCCGCCCTCCCGGCTATCCCAACCGCACGTCCGCCGCCGCCACGACCTCCCCCAGCCGCGGGAAGTCCAACTCCACCGAGGCCCGGTGCTCGGCTTCCGTCAGCCCGGTCGTCGCGTCCTCGACGAACACCAGCCGGTAACCGAGGTCACCGGCCGCGCGGGCACTGGACTCCACCCCGAGGTTGGTGGCGATCCCGGCGAACACCAGCGTCTGCACGCCGCGGGCCTGGAGCAGTTCGTGCAGTCCGGTGCCCTGGAAGGCCCCGATGGTGCGCTTCACCACGACCTCGTCGGCCGCCGCCGCGACCTCGGCGACCAGTTCGCTGCCGGGCGGCTGCTCGGCGACGCCCGGCCGCTCGACCCGTACCGCGATGACGGGGGCGCCGACGGCACGGAAGCCCTCGGCGAGGCGCAGCGAGGCGGTCACCACGTCCGGGCCGGTGTGCGGTGCGAGCTGGTGGGCGACGATCCGGTCCATCAGGTCGACCAGGACCAGGGCCGCGGTTCGGGGATCAAGGGTGGTCATTGCGCTCACGCTAGCCCATCCCCTGCTCATGCCAGTCCCCTCAGCCCATCCCCTGCTCATGCCAGTCCCCTCAGCCCATCCCCTGCTCATGCCAGTCCCCTCAGCCCTGACCCTCCGCCACCTCAGGCCGAACCATCCGCTCCCTCAGCCCTGACCCTCCGCCGCCTCGCGGCCGATCTCCGCCCGGAAGCCCTCCACCAGCACCCGCAGCCCGTAGTCGAAGTCGGCGTCGTGGTCGGTCATCCGCAGGACGTCGGCCGCTTCACGCAGCAGCGGGAGCTCGCGCAGCGCCTCGTCAGGGAAGGGCGGCCGGGTGCGTTCGGCGGCGTCCTGCCGCCAGGCCTGTTCCTCGGTGACCCAGCCCATGATGTAGCGGTCGACGGTCAGCAGCAGTCGCAGCGCGGTGCGCGGGCGCAGCCCGGCCCGGCACAGTGCACTCAACTGTGCTTCGACGGCGGGTAGTTCGTCCTCGGTGGGCAGGGTACCGGCGTGTACCCGGGCGCCGTCGCGATAGGCGAGCAGGGCGCTCCGCTTGGCCCGGGCGTCGGCGGCGATCCATTCGGGCCAGTGTTCCGGGTCGGGTTCGCGGTCGGGCGGGAGGGCGTCGGCGAGCATCGCCTCGGCCATCAGGTCGAGCAGTTCCCGCTTGTTCTTGAAGTGCCAGTACAGCGCCGGTGACTGCACGCCGAGTTCCCGGGCGAGCCGGCGGGTGCTGAGCCCGTCGATGCCCTCCTCGTTGAGCACCCGCAGCGCGGTGCGCACCACCTCGTCGCGTTGCAGCGCCATGCGATCGGCCTCCCGGTTATCCGCTTGCGGGGCCCACCTTATCGCCGCTAAGTTCCGAGCCCGGACTTTATCACTGATAAGGAAACACGGACGCGATGACCAAGGACCCCGCATGACCTCACCGACGACCGCCCCGGAGCCTCAGCGCCTCCGCCACCGCCTCCTGCCCGACACCACCCCCTGGCGCTCCTCCCGGGACTTCCGCCTGATCTGGACCTCCGGCACGGTCACCCTGCTCGGCTCGGTCTTCACCATGACCGCGATCCCCCTGCAGATCGCCGACCTCACCGGCTCACCGCTCGCCGTGGGAGCCGTCGGCGCCGCCGAACTCCTGCCCACCGTCCTGTTCGGCCTCTACGGCGGCGTCCTCGCCGACCGTGCCGACCGCCGCAGCGTCGCCCTGGCCACCGAGGTCGCGCTCGCCGCGCTCAGCGCCCTGCTGCTGGCCAACGCGCTGCTCGACACGCCCGCCGTCTGGCCGCTCTACCTCGCCGCGGCACTCGCGGCGGCGATCCAGGGCCTCCAGCAGCCCTCGTTGGAGGCGATGGTCCCCCGGCTGGTGCCGCCGGAGCAGCTGGTGGCGGCCGGAGCGCTGCTCTCGCTGCGCTGGAGCGTCGGCGGGGTGGCGGCCCCGGCGGCCGCCGGACTGCTGATCGCGAGCGCCGGCGTCCCGGTGGCTTACCTGGTCGACCTGGCCACCTTCCTGCTGTCGATCGCCCTGCTCGCCCGGCTGCGGCCGGCCCCCTCCGAGCGGGACGCCGAAGGGCCGCCGCTGCGCGAGTTCGCCGAGGGCGTCCGGTACGCGGCCCGCAGGCCGGACCTCCTCGGCACCTACCTGGCCGACCTCGCCGCCGCCGTCCTGGCCCTGCCCACCGCGCTGTTCCCTTTCCTGGCCGCGGAGTTGAACGCGACGTGGGCGCTCGGGCTGCTCTACTCCGCGTCCGCCGCCGGCGCCCTGCTCGCGGCCGCGGCCGGCGGCTGGACCGGTCGGGTGCACCGACACGGACGGCTGGTCCTGCTCTCGGCCGCCCTGGTCGGCGCGGCCACCGCGGCGGCCGCCGTCGCCCCCGGCCTGTGGGCCGTACTGCCCTGCCTGGCCCTCGCGGGCGCCGCCCACTGGATCGGCGACACCTTCCGCAGCGCCATCTGGAACCGGTCCGTTCCGGACGAACTCCGCGGCCGGACCGCCGGCCTGGAGCTGCTGATCGGCTCCGCCGGGCCGGCTCTCGGCGACCTCCGCGCGGGTGGGCTGGCCGCCCGCCGGGGCATCCGGGCCGCGCTGGGCACCGGCGGCCTACTCTGCCTGGGCGGCAGCGCCGTCCTGGCCGCCGCCCTCCCCGCGCTCTGGCGCTACGACCAGCGCACCCAGCAGACCGGGCGTACCGAACAGGTCGGCCCGGCCCGGCCGCTCCCCTCTCCGTCAGGTCCGCGTCAAGCGAACTCTTGCCCCGACCACGTCGACTGACGCTTCGCCAACCGTTCACCGCTCCCTGTCTACCCGCATAGATCGACGGATGGTGACATGGACACCCACCGCCCGGCGTTCCGTGCCGAGCCCGTGACAGGGAGCTCCCCCATGCTTCGCGCCCACCGCCTCGCCCCTGCCGTCGCCACCGTGGTGCTCGCCGCGGCCGCCCTCGCGACCGCCGGTACCGCCCACGCGGCCCCCACCCGCACCAGCGCCGCCCTCGACACCAGCTGCTCGCAGGCCTACCTCCCGCTGCCCGACTCCGCCTGCACCCCGGGGGTCACCAACCCGGACGTCACCCAGGACACCATCGACTCCACCATCTGCGTCCCGGGCTACAGCACCTCGATCCGCCCCTCCACCTCGTACACCAACCGCCTGAAGGTCCAGCAGATCGCCCAGTACGGCTACGCGGACACCAGCACGGCGGACTACGAGGAGGACCACTTCATCCCGCTGTCCCTCGGCGGCCACCCCACCGACCCCGGCAACCTCTGGCCCGAGCCGCACTACACCACCGACTCCAGCGGCCTGACCTCCACCGACAAGGACACCGTGGAGTACAAGCTCTACCGCGCCGTCTGCAACCACCAGGTGGACCTGGTTCCCGCCCAGCAGGCCATCGCCACCAACTGGACCACCGCGGTGTCCGTCCTCGGCCTCGGCTGAGGGACCACAGCCGAGAAACCGCAGCCGAGAACCCTCGACCGAGCACACTCGACTCAGAACCCGCAGCCGAGAACCCTCGACCCGGAACCCGCGACTCAGAACCCGCGGCCGAGAACCCTCCGCCGAGAACCCGCAACCGTCGCGGGCCCTCACAGCCTGAGGGCCCGCGCCGACGCCCGGACCGGCGCCGGCAGTTCGGTCCGCCCGCGCAGGCGGCGGTCCACCGCCGCGGCCACCGCCCGGCCCTCGGCGATCGCCCAGACGATCAGCGACTGGCCGCGCCCGGCGTCCCCGGCGACGAACACGGCGTCGGCGGCGGTGCCGAAGCCGTCGTCCCGCTCCAGCGTGCCCTCCGGCCCGATGCCCAGGCCGAGTTGGGCGTACAGCGGCTGGTCCGGTTCCGGCCCGGTGAAGCCCAGCGCGAGCAGCGCCAGCTCCGCCGGGAGCACCCGCTCGGTGCCCGCCCGGGGGCTGCGGTCGTCCGGCGCGGCCTCGGCGAAGCGGACGGCACCCAGCCGCCCGTCCGGTCCCGGCTCGAACCCGACCGTGACGGCCGCGAACACCCGCCCGTCGTCCGCCCCGGAGGAGGCCCCGACCGCGCCCGACTCCTCGTGCGAGGTGGTCTCCCGGTACACCTTCGGGTCGACCGGCCACGGCTGCCCCGGTGAACGCCGCTCCGGCGGGCGCGGGTTGATGTCCAGCTGGGTGACCGAGACCGCGCCCTGGCGCAGCGCCGTCCCCAGGCAGTCCGATGCGGTGTCCCCGCCGCCGACGATCACCACCCGCAGGCCCCGCGCGGACAGCGGCGAGGCGCCGACGTCCCCCTCGTCCACCCGGTTCGCCCAAGTCAGGTACTCCATCGCCGGGTGCACCCCGGCCAGCCCGCGGCCGGACACCCCCGGCTCCCGGTGGGCGCCGGCACCCACCGCGACCACTACCGCGTCGTGCTCCGCCCGCAGCTGCTCGCCCGTGATGTCTCGCCCGGCCCACACCCCGGTACGGAACTCGGTTCCCTCGGCCCGCAGTTGGTCGAGCCGACGCTCCAGCCGGTGCTTCTCCAGCCGGAACGGGGGGATCCCGTAGCGCAGCAGCCCGCCCGCGCGGTCGGCCCGTTCGTAGACGGTGACCGCGTGCCCGGCCCGGGTCAGCTGCTGGGCGGCGGCCAGCCCGGCGGGGCCCGAGCCGATCACCGCCACCCGTCCGCCGGGCTCCGGCCGCTCGGGCGGCTGCGGCCGGTCCCAGCCCTCGGCCAGGGCCCGTTCGACGATCGCCAGCTCCACGTTCCGGATGGTCACGGCCGCGCCGTCGATGGCCAGCACGCAGGCGCTCTCGCAGGGCGCCGGGCAGAGCCGCCCGGTGAACTCCGGGAAGTTGTCGGTGGCCAGCAGCCGGGCGGCCGCGGCCCGCCAGTCCCCGTCCGCCACCAGCCGGTTCCACTCCGGCACCAGGTTCCCCAGCGGGCAGGCCGCGTGGCAGAACGGCAGTCCGCAGTCCATGCAGCGGGCCGCCTGCCCGCCGACCACCGGCGGCGGCGTCCCCGCCCGGTACACCTCCCGCCAGTCCGCCAGCCGCTCCCGGGCCTCCCGCCGCGCCCGCTCCTCGCGCGGGGTGGTGAGGAAGGCCATCCGCCCTGCCATCGGATCTGCCATCACGGCCTCCGGCGGTGCGCATCGACTCCGGTCGGCGGCCCGCCGCACCGGGCCCACCCACCGGCGCGCCACCGTGTGGCCACGGTACGCCCACGAAGCAGCGGACGAAACCCGCGGCCCCCGGGAACCCGACCCCCGGCGCTCCACTGCCGTGAGCACGCCAGGGAGAATCTCCCCCATGACCCACACCGTGCTGATCGCCGAGGACGACCGCGCCATCCGCGAATCGCTCACCCGCGCCCTGACGCTGGAGGGCTACCGGGTGCGGATGGCCGCGGACGGAACCCAGACCCTGGCCGTCCTCGCCGAGCAGCGCCCGGACGTCCTGGTACTCGACGTGATGATGCCCGCGCCGGACGGCCTGGAGGTCTGCCGCCGGCTGCGCGCCGCCGGGGACCGCACCCCGGTACTGATGCTCACCGCCCGGGTGGAGGTCCCCGACCGGATCGCCGGCCTGGACGCCGGCGCCGACGACTACCTGGTCAAGCCCTTCGACGTGGACGAGCTGTTCGCCCGCCTGCGCGCCCTGCTGCGCCGCAACCCGCCCGCCGAGACCACCGAGAACGTTCTGACCGTCGCCGACCTGCGGGTCGAGCCGCCCGCCCGCCGGGCCTGGCGCGACGGCCAGGAGCTGGAGCTGTCCCGAACCGAGTTCGACCTGCTGGAGCTGCTCACCCGCAACGCCGGCGCCGTCCTGGACCAGACCACCCTGTACGAGCGGATCTGGGGCTACGACTTCGGCCCCGGTTCCAAGAACCTCGCGGTCTTCATCGGCTACCTCCGCCGAAAACTCGACCGCCCCGGCCTGTCCCCGCTGATCCACACCGTCCGCGGCGTCGGCTACACGCTGCGCGAGCCGTGACCGGCCCCGCGGGCCGCCCCCTGCCGCGCCCGGGCCTGCGCACCACCCTCTCGCTCGCCTTCGCGGCGATGGCGGCCCTGGTCGCGGTGGTGATCGGCACGCTCGGCTACCACGCCGCCGCCGCGCTGATCCGGGACGACGAGTCGGACGACTTCAACTCGGCCGTCCACGCCGTCAGCGGCCAGGTCGACCGGGAGAAGCTCTACCCGGGGGACTTCAACGGCCCCGGCGGGCTGAGCGAGCAGCTGCTGCACCCGATCCGGGTCACCGCCCAGCCCCTGGACGCCACCGGCACGATCCTCCCGGGCACCGCCCGGCTCGCCCTGCCGACCACCGCGGACGACCGCGAGCTGGCCGGCGCCGACGCCCCGGCCCGAACGGTGACGGACATGCGCCACCTCGGCGGCGTCACCTGCCGGGTGGGCGTGGTGTCCCTCGGCGGCGGCCGGGGCGCCGTCCAGATCGTCCAGCAACTCGACGACATCGAGAAGTTGTTGGAGGTGCTGCGGCACCAGATGGTGGCCGTGGTGGCGGCCGTCGTCCTGGTGGCGGGCGGCGCCGGCCGGCTGGTCGCCGGCCGGATCACCGGCCGGCTGGTCCGGCTCACCGACGCCGCCGAACGGGTCGCCGCCAGCGGCCGGCTGGACGTCCCGGTGCCCGCCTCCGGGACGGACGAGGTGGGCCGGCTCGGCCGCGCCTTCGACCGGATGCTGGTCCGGCTCGCCACCGCGAAGGAGAACCAGCGCCGCCTCGTCCAGGACGCCGGCCACGAGCTGCGCACCCCGTTGACCAGCCTGCGCACCAACCTCTCGGTGCTGCCCAGCATCGACCGGCTGCCGCCCGCCGAGAGGGCCGCGCTGCTCGCCGACCTGGCCGAGGAGGCCAGAGAGCTGACCCAGCTGGTGGAGGAGCTGGTGGCGCTGGCGGCGGACCGCAAGGCGGACGAGGACCCGGTCGAGGTGCTGCTCGCCGAGGTGGTCCGGGAGGCCGCCGCCCAGGCCCGCCGGCGCAGCGACCGGGAGATCACCGTGACCGTGGACGCCACGGTCGTCATGGCCCGCCCCGACGCACTGGCCCGCGCGGTGGGCAACCTGCTGGACAACGCGGCCAAGTTCGACCCGGCCGGGACGTCCCCGATCGAGGTGGTGGCGCGCGGCCCGCGGGTCGAGGTCCGCGACCGCGGCCCGGGCATCGACGAGGCCGACCTCGACCGGGTCTTCGACCGTTTCTACCGGGCCACCGCCGCCCGCAGCCTGCCCGGCTCCGGCCTCGGCCTGGCCATCGTCGCCGAGGTGGCCCGCTCGCACGGCGGCACCGCCTTCGCCGCCAACCGCGACGGCGGCGGCGCGGTGATCGGCTTCACCCTCGGCGGCTGAAGCGGCTGACGCGGCCGAGAGCCGGCGAGAGCCGGCGAACACGACGAACGGGCCCCGGCACGATGCCGGGGCCCGTTCCGCGATCGGTCTCAGCCGGCGGCCAGCAGCCCCCGCCCGAGCCAGTCGGCGTCGTCCTTCACGCCCGGCAGGACGAAGAAGTACCCGCCACCGGTCGGCGAGATGTAGTCCACCAGCGGCTCGTCGATCAGCCGGGTCTGGGTGGCCTCGAACTGCCGCACCACGTCCTGCTGGTAGCAGCAGAACACCAGGCCCATGTCCAGGTTGCCCGCCTTGTCGACGCCCCGGTCGTAGTTGAAGCCGCGGCGCAGGATGCGCGAGGTGTCGGTGTCGGCGGTGCGCGGGTTGGCCAGCCGGATGTGGGCGTTGAGCGGGATCGCCGTGCCGTCCGGGTCCTTGCCGTAGTCCGGCGCGTCGTTCTCCTGGTGCCCGTCCAGCGGCGCGCCGGTGTCGCGGCGGCGGCCGAACATCTTCTCCTGCTCGCTGAGCTTGACCCGGTCCCAGAACTCGATCAGCATCCTGATGATCCGGATCACCTGGTAGCTGCCACCGGTGGCCCAGGCGGGCTCGCCCGTGCCGTCGGTGACCCAGACCAGCTTGTCCATCTCCCGGGCGGACTTGGTGTCCGGGTTGACGATGCCGTCCTTGAAGCCGAGCAGGTTGCGCTGGGCGCCGTCCGGGCGGGACTGGTTCTGGAAGCCGTCGACCCGCCAGAGGATCTGCATCGCGCCCCGGGTGTGCCGGGTGATGTCGCGCAGCGCGTGCAGCACGGTGTCCTGCTGGTCGGCGCAGATCTGCAGGGAGAGGTCGCCGTGCAGTTCGGCGGGCTGCAGGTTGTCGTTGGGGAAGGTCTTCATCGGCGTCAGCTTGACGGGCTTGGCCTTGGCCAGCCCGTAGCGGTCGTCGAACAGCGAGGCGCCGACGCCGACGGTGACGGTGAGGTTGTCGGTGGGCACGGTGGGGCCGAGGATGCCGCTGTCCGACGGCGGGGCGCCGACGCCGAGGTCGGGCGGGGTGCCGCCGGCGGTGAGGAAGCGGATCCGGTCGGTGAGGGTCCGGAACAGGTCCTCCAAGCCCTTGCGGTCCTGGGCGATCACCTGGCAGGAGACGAAGGCCGCGTAGCCGGGGGCCTGGGTGGTGATGCCGGCCTGGTGGTCGCCGTGGAACGGCACGGCCCCGGTCTTCGACTGGCGGCCGTCGCCGGCCGCGGCCGGCTCGGCGCCGAGGGTGAACGCCCCGCCGGCCAGTACGGCGGCCCCGGCGCCCGCGCCGAGCGCGGCCCGGACGAAGCTGCGGCGGGCCGGGCCGGCCGGGCAGCCGCCCTGGTCGGCGACCGGCTGGGCGGCTGCCGCGGCGGCGGCGTGCGGGAACGGGCAGGAGCCGGTGGCTGCGGTGCGGTCGGACATCAGGCGGCCTTCCGGATCTCGAGCAGGGCGGGGACGGGCGAGAGGTCTTCGAGCAGCTGGCCGGTGGCGCCGTTCAGCTGACGGCGGCTGTCGGCGGGCAGCTTGTCGAGCGGGGTCCAGCCGTCGCCGGTGTGCGCGGCGGCGACGAGGTCCCCGACCCGCTTCATCCCGGCGTTGACCCGGACCAGCACCTGCGGGTCGCGCTCGTCGAGCAGCGGCTGCAGCAGGGTCAGCAGTTCCTGGGTGCCGGCCAGGTTGGCCTGGGTGGTGGCCAGGTTGGTGCCGCTGCCCATGTCGGTGTCGCCGGTCAGCTCGAACTGGAGGGTGTTCTCCAGGATCTCGTGGGCGCGCAGCGGGAGGTCGCCCGGGTCGAAGTCCTGGGTGGGGAAGTCATGCACCAACTTGGCGACGTTCTGCGCGAGTTCGTCGGCGACGGGCGTCAGCTCGGCGGCGGACTGGCCGTGCCAGAGGCCGTACTCCATCCGCAGGAAGCCGGTGAAGCCCGGGTCCTGGGCCCGGTCGGCGTAGCCGTCGGCACGGCCGTCGATCTTCTTGTCGAGGTCGGCGAAGGTGCCGTAGGCGGCGCCGAGCGAGGCGTACTGCAGGTGGGCGGTGAGCCAGTCGGCCTTGGCGGTGGCGAGGTCACCGGAGTGGATGTCGACCTGGATCTTCTGGGTCTGCGTCATCAGGGTCGCGAGGCCCTTGATGACGTAGTCCTTGTAGCTGTCCAGCGGAGCCTTGAGGTCGTCCTCGGAGACCGGCTTGACGGCCTTGACCTCGGCGCCGCCGGTGAGGTGCACGGTGGCGGAGGTGACGGCGGTGCCTCCGGCGGGCACGCAGCGCCAGGCGTAGTCGCCGGAGCCGATGGTGGCGGTCAGCGCTCGGGTGGTGCCGGGGGCCAGGCCCTCGATCTCGCCGTAGACCGCGCCGCTGCCCGGGTTGACGAGATAGACCTCGGACACCTTGTCACCGGTGTTGTGCATCTGGAACACCTGCTGGCCCGGCTGGGGGCTGCCGAAGCCCTTGCCGCACTCCTTCTCGGAGACCGCGACGGTGGCGGAGCTGTCCTGCTTGCCGCCGCTGACGGCGATCACGGCGCCGGCCACCACGACCGGGACGGCGATCGCCGCGGTCGGCAGCACCCAGCGCGGCCGCCCGCCGCGCACCGGCTCGGCCTTCTCCTCCGCCTTCCCCGCAGCCGAGGCCGTACCCGAAGCCGCACCTGCAGCCGGACCCGAGGCCGGGGCCGGGGCCGACGCCGCCGGAGCCGCCTTGCCGCCCCGCACCCCCTCGATGAACAGGGTCATCACGATGCTCAGGTAGGCGATGTAGCCAACGACCTGGAGCACCGTCATGGTGACGGTCAGGTTGAGGGTGCCCTGGACGAGCGTGGCGTACCAGGAGGAGGCGTCCAGGTGCCCGCTCAGGTCGAAGGCGTACGTGCCGCCGCCGCCGACCAGCCCGGACTCCTGGAGGTCCCGCAGGCCGTAGCCGAGCACGCCCGCGGCGACCACGATCAGCCCAGCCCCGGTGATGGTGAAGAACTTGGTGAGGTTCATCCTCAGGGCCCGGCGGTACAGCCCCCAGCACAGGCCGACGGAGAGCAGCAGCCCGACGGCGGCGCCGATCAGCGGCCCGGTGGACTCGCCGGCGGTGCGCGCGTTGGTCCACAGGAAGAGCGAGGTCTCCAGGCCCTCACGGGCGACGGCGAGGAAGCTGGTGAGCACCAGCGCGCCCGCGCCCATCGCCAGCGAGGCCTGGACCTTCTCCTTGATGTCGGCGGAGAGGGTGCGCGCGGAGCGGCGCATCCAGAACACCATCACGGTGACGAAGCCGACGGCGATCAGGCTCAGCGCTCCGCCGAACGCCTCCTGGGCGTGGCCGGAGAGGTTGGCGGCGGTGAAGGTGAGCACCGCGCCGAAACTGAGGCTGAGTGCGACGGCCGCCGCGACGCCCGTCCAGACCTGGGGCAGTCGCCCCTGCTGGCCGGCCCGCACCAGCGTGGCGACCAGGATCGACACGATCAGGCCGGCTTCCAGCCCTTCGCGCAGCCCGATCAGAAAGCTGGGAAACGCCTCATCCCACATGCAGCGGGCTCCTCCCCCGGGCCGCCCCGGGTTGTACCTGTCCTCGACCGCTCCGCCGGGGGTGACGGTGGAACGGCACGGCGAACGCCCCGGACCCGAGGGTCCAGGGCGCTTCGCTTAGCTTAGGCAAACCTTAGAGCGGCCGCAGTCAACTGCACCCCCGGTTCAGGTAAGGGTTCGGTATGGGAACACCCATGCGTCGGCCAACTCCGCACGCCACCGGCCCGACGGGGAGATCTGCGTCACCCCCACCACTGCTCGGGTGCCGCCCCGGGCTCCGGCCCCGGAGGGGCCGTCACCGGTTCGGCGCAGCACACCAGCAGCTCCCCGTCCTCCGTCTCGGTGACCAGGAAGCCCCGTTCCCGCAGGACGAGCGCGGCCGCCCCGGTCACCGCGGCCCGCGCCGGTCCGGACGGCGGCCCGTCCGCCTCCGGGCCGGGGGACCAGCCGACCGCCACCCCCTCGGGGTGACGGTCGATCGACAGCGGTGAGGCGCCCGACGCGGTGTCGAACCCGGCGCGGGCCAGGGCCTCGATGACGTCCTCGAAGAGTTCACGGTGATCCACCATTGGCGCAGCGTAGGCCCGGGCCCGCGCGGCGCCCGGACGCGGCGCGCGCCGAAACGCTTCAGCTGCACCCGGGCGCAGCATCGCCCCGCCCACCCCGGCGGCGGCCAGCCGATCGGGCGTCAGGGCCCCCCGTCCGGCCCGACACGAGCGGCCGGACGGCCCGATGGACGTGCACAGTCGGCCCCCTGCCGACAGCATGACAGAGTAAGCGCTCCATCACCCTGAGCAACGGGTCCAGCGAACCCCCAGGTCCGTGCGCCGGTCCGCCCGGCGGGCCCGTATCGAGAGGTCCCATGATCACAACACTTCGCCGGCCGGCGTCCTCGCCGACGGGCCTCCACGCCGGCACGCCGAGAACGCCGGGGAGCCCGTCGTGAGAACCGACCAGCAGTCGCAGCCGGGACCGGTGACCAGCACCCGCGCCAAACCGGCCAACCCGGCCGAAGCCCTCGCCGACTGGGCCGACGGCCGGCTCGGCATCTACTCCCTCGCCAAGGCCAACCTGCGCAAGATCTTCCCGGACCACTGGTCCTTCATGCTGGGCGAGATCGCGCTCTACACCTTCGTCATCATCATCCTGACCGGCGTCTGGCTGACCCTCTTCTTCAACCCGAGCATGGGTGAGGTCGTCTACGACGGCTCGTACGTCCCGCTCAAGGGCATCCGGATGTCCGAGGCCTACGCCTCCACCATCAACATCAGCTTCGAGGTCCGCGGCGGCCTGCTGATGCGCCAGATCCACCACTGGGCGGCCGTGGTCTTCATCGCCTCGATGCTGACCCACATGCTGCGGGTGTTCTTCACCGGCGCCTTCCGCAAGCCCCGCGAGATCAACTGGATCTTCGGCGCGCTGCTGCTGTTCCTGGGCATGTTCGACGGCTTCATGGGCTATTCGCTGCCGGACGACCTGCTCTCCGGCACGGGCATCCGGTTCATGGAGGGCGCGGTCCTGGCCGTCCCGATCGTCGGCACGTACCTGCAGTTCTTCATCTACGGCGGCGAGTTCCCGGGCACCGACATCATCCCGAGGTTGTTCACCGTCCACATCCTGCTGATCCCGGGGATCATGGTGGGCCTGCTCGCGGCGCACCTGATCCTGGTCTTCTACCACAAGCACACCCAGTTCGCCGGGCCCGGCCGCACCAACGACAACGTGGTCGGCATGCCGCTGATGCCGGTGTACATGGGCAAGGCCGGCGGCTTCTTCTTCCTGGTCTTCGGCGTGATCTCGTTCATGGCGGCGATCGCCACGATCAACCCGATCTGGGCGTACGGCCCGTACCGGCCCGACCAGGTGTCCACGGACGCCCAGCCGGACTGGTACATGGGCTTCTCCGAGGGCCTGATCCGCGTGATGCCGGGCTGGGAGATCAGCGTCTGGGGCGGCCACACCCTGAACCTCGGGGTGTTCATCCCGCTGATCATCTTTCCGACGGTGCTGCTGGCCATCTGGTGCTGGCCGTTCCTGGAGGCCTGGGTCACCGGGGACCGCGGCGAGCATCACATCGCCGACCGGCCGCGCAACCACCCGGTCCGCACCGGCTTCGGCGTGGCCTGGATGGGCCTCTACCTGATCCTGCTGGCCGGCGGCGGCAACGACCTGCTGGCGACCCACTTCCACCTGTCGATCAACGCGATCACCTACGCCGTGCGGGCCGGCTTCTTCGCCGTGCCGGTCGCCCTGTTCGTGATCACCAAGCGCTGGTGCCTGGGCCTGCAGCGCCGCGACAAGGAGAAGGTGCTGCACGGCCGGGAGACCGGCGTCATCAACCGGCTCCAGCACGGTGAGTTCGTCGAGGTGCACGCGCCGCTGCCGCAGGGCCGGCTGTACACCCTCACCTCGCACGAGCAGCCCGAGCCGGTCGAGCTGGCGCCCGAGGTGGACGAGAACGGCGTGGTCCGCAAGGCCGGGCTGTGGACCCGCACCCGGGCCAAGCTGTCCCGCGGCTTCTACGGCCAGGGCAGCCAGATCCCCAAGCCCACCGCCGAGGAGCACGAGGAGATCACCAGCGGCCACGGCCACCACTGATCACCCTCCTGGGACGACGAGGGCCCGCTGCGCCGGAACCGGCGGCGAGCCCTCGTCGTTCGTGCGCGCCGTCAGCCGCCCAGGGCCGCCGGGAGGACGGCGAACAGCGCCGCCGCCAGGGTGACGGCGAGGCAGAGCGCCGCCCAGCGGGTGCAGATCCGGCGGCACTCGGCGCGGTAGCGGGCGGCCAGCCGGCGGCAGCGGTCGACGGCGCGGTCCACGACCTCCTCGGCGTAGCGCAGCCGGTCGGCGGCGTAGGCCTGTTCCAGGCCCTCCCGCTCCGCGTCCGGCAGCCAGGGGAACTGCGCGGCGAAGGCCCGGGCGTCCCGTTCGGCGGCCGCCACCTCCGCCTCCCAGGCCAGGAAGCCCTCGATGCGGGCGATCTCAACCCGGGAGTTCACCCGGCCGCCGCCGGCCGGCCCGCCCTGGCGCGGGCTCCGCGCCCGCGGCGGACGCTGTCTGCCACCCATGACCGCTCCTCAGTTCCTGTCGGGTCGTCCCGCCGGATTCCTGCGGGAACGGGCTCCTGCGGGGCATCGCTCCGCGACCACGCAACTACTACCAGCGACGAACCGCAGGTGGCAGGCGGCTCGCCACGGCTCCGGATGCCCGGAAAAACTTGCGTGCCACGCACTATTGCGCACCACGCACCTTTTCGGGAGAGTGGAGCACATGACGAACGGGCAGCCCGGCCTGCGGGAACGGAAGAAGGCCGCGACGCGGGAGGCACTGAGCTGGGCCGCACTGCGCCTGGCGGTGGAGCGGGGGCTGGAGAACGTCCGGGTGGAGGACATCGCAGCCGCGGCCGGAGTGTCCCCGCGCACCTACAACAACTACTTCTCCAGCAAGGCCGAGGCGATCGTCTTCCGGCACCGCGACCGGGTCCTGCGGGCCGCCGAGGCCCTGCGGGCCCGCCCGGCGGGGGAACCACTGTGGGAGGCGCTGACCCAGTCCCTGGTCGAGCCCTTCGAGGGCCCGGACCAGGCGCCCGACGCGCGCTGGGTCGCCGCCGTACGGCTGCTGCTGCGCGAACCCTCGCTCCAGGCCGAGTTCTTCCGCGGCGGCGCCGAGACCCGGGCCGAACTCACCGCGGCGATCGCCGCCCGGACCGGCACCGACGCCGACCGGGACCTCTACCCGAAGTTGGTCGCTTCGGCCGTGCTCTCCGCACTGCAGGCCTCCAACGAGCAGTACCTGAGCGCCGATCCCGCACTGCCGTTCAAGGCGGTGTTCGCCGAGGCACTGCGGCAGCTGGCAGCCGGACTGCCCGATCCGTCGTCGTGACGAACCAACCGTCCCAGAGGGGGAATCGAGATGACCAACGACGTCGTCATCGTCGGAGCCGGCCCGGTCGGGCTGTTCCTGGCCTGCGAACTGGCGCTGGCCGGAGTCCGGCCGGTGGTGCTGGACCGGCTGCCCGAGCGCTCAGGCGAACAGAAGGCCAACGGGCTGGTCGGCCAAGTGCTCCGGCTGCTCGACCACCGCGGCCTCCACCAGCCGCTCAGCGGCGCCCCGGGGGTGCCGCAACCGGTGCCGCGCTTCGTGTTCGGCGCCTTCCCGCTGGACCTGCACCGCCTCGACGCCAACCCGCTGCACGCCGTGCCCGTACCGCAGCACCGGATCGAGGAAGTGCTGGAGGAGCGGGCCCGCGAACTGGGCGTCACCGTGCGCCGCGACCACGAGGTCACCGGCCTCACCCAGGATCCCGCGGGGGTAACGCTCGACCTCCGCGGCCCGGACGGCGCCGGGCGGTTGCGCACCCGCTACCTGGTCGGCGCGGACGGCGGCCGCAGCACCGTCCGCAAGCTCACCGGGATCGACTTCCCCGGCGTCACCTCGCCCGACCCGGTCTCCCGGATCGCGCACGTGCTGCCGCCCGAAGGGATCCGCGGCACCGACGACGGCGCGTTCCTGCTGCCCGGCTGCCCGACCCCGTTCCGCCCGTACACCCACACCCGCACCGACCACGGCGTGTTCGTGATCGCCCCCTTCTCCCCGGACGCCGTCATGGTCGCCACCCTGGAGTGGGGCGGCCCGCCGGTGGACGAGCGCGCCCCGCTCACCCTGGACGAGCTGCGCGCCAGCATCCACCGGGTCACCGGCGCCGACCTGGCGCTCGCCCCGGCCCGCACCTCCGGCCGGCACACCCCGCGGCGCACCGTCGGACACAACACCCGGCTCGCCGAGCGCTACCGCGACGGCAGGGTGCTGCTGGTCGGCGACTCCGCCCACGTGCACGCCGCGACCGGCGGCCCCGGCCTCAACCTCGGTCTTCAGGACGCCGCCAACCTCGGCTGGAAGCTCGCCGCCGAGCTCCAGGGCTGGGCCCCGCCCGGCCTGCTGGACAGCTACCAGCGGGAGCGCCGCCCGGTCGGCGAGCGGGTGTTCATGCACTCCCAGGCGCAGACCGCCCTGATGTCCCCCGGCCCCGCGGTCACCGCCCTGCGCGCGCTGGTCGGCGAACTGCTGGCCCACGACGACAACCTCGCCCGGATCGCCGCCCTGATGGCCGGCAGCGACGTCCGCTACGACACCGGCTGCCCGCACCCGCTCGCCGGCGGCTTCGCCCCGGAGCTCTCCCTCGACGGCTCCCGGCTGGCCGAACTCGCCCGCAGCGGAAGGCCGTTGGTGCTCGACCTGACCGGCGGCGCGCTCGGCCTCGCCGACCGGGCGGCGCCCTGGAAGGACCGGGTCGACGTGGTGACCGCCCACCCGGTGCAGGCCCCGGCCGGCGCGCTGCTGGTGCGCCCGGACGGGTACGTCGCCTGGGCCTGCGCCCCGGACGACGCCGACCCGCAGGGGCTGGAGCGGGCGCTGCGCGACTGGTTCGGCGAGCCGCGCGGCTGATCCCGAGCCCGGGGAACACCCCCCGAGCCGGAACATCCGCGCGCGATGACGGTGCGTCAACTAGGGTCGTCGCGGCCCGCTCCACCGGGGGGCGGGCACCCACGGGACGAACGGGGAACCATGCGCATCGGAATCATCGGCACCGGCACGGTCGGGCAGACCCTGGCGGACAAGCTGGTCTCACTCGGCCATCAGGTGACCCTGGGCTCCCGCACCAAGGACAACGAGAAGGGGCGGGCCTGGGCCGAGCAGGCCGGCCCCGCCGGCGGCGCCGGGACCTTCGCCGAGGCGGCGGCCTTCGGCGAGGTGGTGCTGAACGCCACCGGCGGGACGGTCTCGCTGGCGGCGCTGCGCGCGGCCGGGGCCGAGCACCTCGCCGGGAAGCTGCTGATCGACGTCTCCAACCCGCTGGTGTTCGGCCCCGAGGGCGTCACCCTCGCCCCGGTGAACACCGACAGCGTGGGCGAGCAGATCCAGCGCGAGTTCCCCGGGGCCCGGGTGGTGAAGGCGCTCAACACGCTGAACTGCGAGCTGATGGTCGCGCCGGGGAGGCTGGCCGGTGAGCACAACCTGTTCATCGCCGGGAACGACGCCGGGGCCAAGGCCGAGACGGTCGCGCTGCTGGGCGAGTTCGGCTGGCCGGCCGAGTGGATCGTCGACCTCGGGGACATCACCGGCGCCCGGGCCACCGAGATGATGATGCCGTTCTGGCTCCGGATGATGGGCCACTTCGGCAACGCCGAGTTCAACTACTCCTTCCGGCGCCCCGCGTAGCGGGACCGGGCCCGCCCCTCCACCGGTAGGGGCGGGCCCTTCATGGGCCTCCCGGCCGTACCCTCCCGACCGTTGGGGGACAATGGACGGCATGTCCCGACGTCGTTCCGCGCCCCGCCCCGCCGCTCCCCGGCTGCTGCCGTCCTCCCCGTGCCCGTGCGGCCTGCCCGCCACCTACGGCGACTGCTGCGGCCGACTGCACCGCGGCCAGGCGAAGGCCACCACCGCCGAGTCGCTGATGCGCTCCCGGTTCAGCGCCTTCGCCGCCCAGGACGAGGCCTACCTGCTGCGCACCTGGCACCCGGACACCCGGCCCGCCGAGGTGGACTTCGACCCGGCGCTGCGCTGGACCTCGCTGGAGGTGGTCTCCACCAGCGAGGGCGGTGCCTTCCACGCCGAGGGCACGGTCGCCTTCCGGGCGCACTGGACCGAGGGCGGCGAGCAGGGCGTGCTCAGCGAGCACAGCCGGTTCGTGCGGCACGAGGGCGCCTGGGTGTACCTGGACGCCCTCTCGCTCGGCTGAGGCTCCCGCCGACGGGTGCCGGCCAGGGCGTGGCTGACGACTCCCGCCGGGCGCGCGACGCGCACCGTAGGCCACGCCCTACAGGTAGTCGTCCAGCCGGCCCAGCGAGAAGCCGGCCGCGGTGACGTCGTTGACCACCTTGCGCAGCAGGTCCGGCATGGTGGCCTTCCAGTCGGAGACGCCCCGGAAGTGGGTGAGGATGATGTCGCCCGGGTGGAGCGTGCGGTCGTCGTAGCGCCACTCCATGTGGTCCGGGAAGGCCTCCTCGTTCCACAGCGGCACCGCCTGGACGCCGCAGGAGGCGGCTGCTCGCAGGGTGTCGTCGTTGTACTCGCCGTACGGGGGCCGGAAGAGCCGGGGGCGGACGCCGATCTGCTGCTCCAGCTGGTCCTGCTGGTTGCAGATCTCCTGGCGCTGGGTCTCGTAGTCGAGGACCTTGAGGTTGCGGTGGTTGATGGTGTGGTTGTTGATCTCCACGCCCTGCTTGTGCAGGTCCCGGAAGTAGCCGTAGTTGTCGCGGACCAGGTAGTCGGAGAGGAAGGCGCTGACCGGGATGCCCAGTTCCTGGGCCATCCGGGAGAACTCCGGGTCCTTCTCGAAGCCGTCGTCGATGGTCAGGAAGACCACCTTGTCCTGGGTCGGCACCCGGAACACCACGGGCGGGCGGCCGTCCTTCAGCTTGACGCCCTGGACCGGGGTGAGCGCGGCCCTGGTCGCCGGGCGGGGCGGGGCCTTCAGCGGCGGGCGGTCCAGGCCCCAGCGCTGCGCGGTCTCCACGGCGGCGCGGGCCGCGTTCTCCTGGCGGGCCGCGGCCTCGCCGCTGGTCTCCTCCTCCTGGTGGGCCAGGCCGGGGAGCCGCGCCGGGGCGGCCTCGGGCGGTGCGGCGGCTCCGGCGGCGGGTGCTCCGGCGGCCAGGGCGGGCTTCGGCTGGGCGGCGGGGCCGGCGCAGCCGGTGACCACGGCGGCGAGGCAGACGGCGGCCAGCAGTCCGGTGCGTGCGCCGCTCCGCTTCTGACCTCGACTCAGGTCCCCATTAATGCGACAAGCTGATGGTCCGTTCATAGCTGCTACTGCTCCCCCGCCGGGCGCCCCCGCCAACCCCCCGTCACCCGGCCGGGGCAACGGCACGCCGCCCGCCTTGCCGTTCCTTTGCCGAATCCGCGGCGACCGGCCCGAAAACCCTTTGCGGCCGCGGCACCCGGAAACGGATCATGCGCGCATGACCGACCCCTGGACCGTGACCTCGGCCGATGTGAACACTCCCGAGGCCGCCGAACTGCTGCGCGAGTACTACTACGACGTGGCCAACCGCTACTACCGCCTCCACCTGGGCAGGGAGGGCACCCCGGAGGAGCTGGAGTCCGGCCTCGCCGACACCCCCAGCGACGACCTGGCCGCCCCCACCGGCGTGTTCCTGCTCGGCCGCCACCACGGCGCGGCCCAGTCCTGCGCCGGGCTGCGCCGCCTCGACGCCACCACCGTCGAGCTCACCCGGGTCTTCGTCCGCCCCGGCACGCGCGGCACCGGCGGTGGCGCCCGGCTGCTCGCCGCCGTCGACGAGGCCGCCCGCTCGCTGGGCGCCGAGCGGATCGTCCTGGACACCCGCCTCGACCTGGTCGAGGCCCGCGCCCTCTACCTGCGCAACGGCTACCGGGAGATCCCGGCGTACGGCGACACCGGGCCCTACTCCGAGGTCTGGTACGGCAAGGACCTCACCGAGGCTGCCAGGATGGGGAGTTGACGGATCTCAGGCCAGGGCCGCGGCCAGTTCGGCGGCCGAGGGCGGGTTGGCGCCCGGCCGGGAGACGGTGAGGGCGGCGGCGGTCACCGCCCGGGTGAGGCAGTCGGCGAGGTCGGCGCCGGAGGTTCGGGCGTGCAGGAAGGCGGCCATGAAGGAATCGCCGGCGCCGACGGTGTCCGCGACCACCACCGGGACGGCCGCCGTCCGCTCCCGGCGCCCCTCGGCGGTGAGCGCGAACGCGCCCTCCGCGCCCAGGGTGACGGCGACCACGGCCGGGCCGAGGGCCAGCCAGCGCTCGGCGACCGCCTCCGCGGGCTCGCCCGGGTAGAGCCAGTCGAGGTCCTCGTCGCTCGCCTTGACCAGGTCGCTCAGCGCCACCCAGCGCTCGACCCGGCGGACGGCCTCCGCCCGCTCGCCCATCAGCGCGGGGCGCACATTGGGGTCGTAGCTGACCGCGGCCCGGTCGCGCCAGCGTTCCACCAGGGCGAGCACCGCGGCGGCGCCCGGTTCGGTGACCGCGCCGATCGAGCCCAGGTGGATCGCGGCGGGGGCGGCGGGCAGTTCGGTCGGCGGCAGCGTCCAGCCGATGTCGAAGGTGTACTCGGCCCGTCCCTGCCCGTCCAGCCGCACCACCGCCGAGGGCGTCCGCGCCACCTCGGCAGCCCGGACCACCACACCCGCCGACTCCAGGTGCGTACGGATCAGCCGCCCGTTGGCGTCCGACCCCAACTCGGTGAGCAGCACCGCCGGGTGGCCCAGCCGGGCCAGGCCGTACGCGAGGTTGGCCGGGCTGCCGCCGGGGTGGACCAGATCGGGGGCGCCGTCCGTGCGGACGATGTCGGCGACGCACTCGCCGATCACCAGGAGGGGTGCGGCGGGGCTGGTCACTCGGCGGCTCCTGGCGTCCGGTGGGCGGGCGGTGTGCGGGGCGCCAGCCTACGGGGTGCGTCCGGGAGCCGTCCGGGCACATGAGTACGGCCGCCGGACCTGGCCAGGTTCTCCGACGGCCGTGGCCTCGTCCGTCAGGGGACGAAGCACTACGAACACTAGGCCCGGCCGGGGGGCGCCGCCAGCACCGTGGGCCGTCCGGGGGACGGCCTCGTGTCGCGCCCCGTCCCCGACCGGGTCGAATCCCGTCGGCCGGAGCTGACGGTCCACTAGGGTCCTTGCCCGGTGCGTCGCGCACGTACCCCGGCGCTCCGCCGCCCCGGTCCCGGCTCCCGAAGTGGTGATCACCCTGCTCAGGCCCCGTAGCGCTCTCGTCCCGGTGCTCGTGCTCAGCGCGGCGCTGCTGTCCGCCGCCGCCCCGCCGGCCACCGCCACGGACGGGCTGGGCGATCCGGTCTTCCCCTCGCTCGGCAACACCGGGTACCGCGCCCTGGCCTACGACCTGTCCTTCGAGTACCGGGCCGACACCCGGACCGTGGACGCCGGCGCGGTGATCACCACTCGGCTCGACCGGACGCTCGCATCGCTGTCGCTGGACGCGCTCGGGCTGAACGTGCGCGCCGTCCGGGTCGACGGGCGCCCGGCCCGGTTCGCCGTCCACGACGAGAAGCTGACCGTCACCCCGGCGCACCCGCTGCACCGCGGCGCCACCGCCCGGCTGGCCGTCGAGTACTCCGCCGACCCGCGCGCCGCGCTGCCGCACACCGGCTGGGTCCCCACCCCGGACGGCTTCGCGGTGGCCGGCCAGCCCGCCAGCGCGCACACCGTCTTCCCCTGCAACGACCACCCCGGCGACAAGGCCCGCTTCACCATCGCGGTCACCGCCCCCGACGCGCTGCGCGGCGTCGCCAACGGGGAGCTGACGGAGACCGAACCGCGCGGCGACGGCCGCACCACCCGGCGGTACGTCTCCCGCGAGCCGATGGCCACCGAGCTCGTCCAGGTGTCCGTCGGCGACTACACCGTCCGCGAGCGCCCCGGGCCGCACGGGCTGCGGCTGCGCGACGTCGTCCCGACCGCGCGGGTCGCCGACCTCGCCCCGGCCCTCGACCTCACCGCCGACCAACTCGACTGGGCCGAGCAGCACTTGGGCCTGTTCCCGTTCGAGTCCTACGGCATCCTGCCGGCCGACACCGACGACCCGGCGGCCTTCGCCTTCACCGGGCTGGAGACCCAGACGCTCACCCTCTACAAGCCGGGCTTCCTGCGCCAGCCCGAGCCGAAGATCGGCTCGCACATGATGCACGAGCTGGTGCACTCCTGGTTCGGCGACAGCGTCACCCCCGCCACCTGGGCCGACCTGTGGCTCAACGAGGGCCACGCCGACTTCTACGGCCTCGCCTACCGCTACGAGCGCGGCTGGCCCGACGCCTGGGGCGACACCACCCTGGTCGCCCGGATGCGCCGGCTCTACGGACTCGCCGACCAGTGGCGGCACGACTCCGGCCCGGTCGCCTCCCCCACCGCCGCGAACCTCTTCGACGACCAGCGCTACACCGGCGGCGCCCTGGTGCTCTACGCCCTGCGGGAGAAGGTCGGCCCGGAGACCTTCGACCGGATCGAGCGCGCCGTCCTGCGCGAGCACCGGTACGGCAACGCCAGTACCCGGGACTACGTGCGCACCGCCTCCGAGGTGTCGGGCCAGGACCTGCGCGGCTTCCTGGACGACTGGCTCTACGGGCGGCACACCCCGCCGATGCCCGGGCACCCGGACTGGACGGTGACGCCGGTGACCACCACCCCGCCCGCCGGCGCACGACCGGTCGGGCCCGACGCGCCGGAGGGATCGGGGACGGTCTGACGCGCTTCGCGGGCTCTGATCGGCTTTCGCACGCTCTGCCGCCATTCGCCCGCCGGATCGCGCCGCACCGCGCGTCCGGGCGCCCCCGTGCGCCCCTGGCCCTCCGCGGCGGGGCGGGCCATGGTGGTCCCCACGGCCCGCCTGCCGCCCGGCCTAGCCCCGGCCGGCACGCGGGCCGTCCACCCTCCTCCACTGCCCCCGGACACCACCTGCGAAAATGTTCGCGGTCGGGAGGCACCCCCTGAAGGGCTGGACCGCCGACCATCGCCAGGGCGATCTGCGCTCCCCGTCGGGGTGTTCACCCTCATCGACGCGGGCGGTCGGCTGCCCGACCCGGGCAGTCGACTGCGGTACAACCGGTCCGACGCCTTCGTGGTGCCCGGCACCGGGTTCGAGGGAGAGCCGCTGGCCGGCTCCTTCGACTACGTGGTCGCCATCGACTACAACCGCGTCCCCGGCTCCACCCCGCTCGGCTCCCGCCGCCCGCGCGGCAACGGGTACGGCGGCGGGACCGCCCTGCACGTCGACCACGGCGGGCCGACCCACGGCTGCGTCGGCATGACCACCGACCGGATACGGGAACTGCTGCTGGCGCTCGATCCGGCGCTGCGCCCGGTGGTGGTGATGGGGGACGCCGGGCGCCGGCCCGCTGAAACGCGCCGGTGGCGACCGTAACCCTTGCGGCGCAGCGTCGTTGGACCGGCCATGAAGAAGCGCAGCATGCTCGCCGTCGCCTCGCTCGCCGTCGGCGTGGTCGCCTCCCTGACCGCTCCCAGTGCCCACGCCAGCGCGGTCGGCGGCCAGGAGGGGATGCCCGGGCCGACGGTCGGCGCGCCGGACTCGGCGCCCGGGCAGGTCGGGGACGCGGGCGGCGTGGTCGGCCAGGCCACCGGGTACGTGACCGGCTCGGCTGACGGCCTGGTGCCGGTCACTCCGGTCTAGGCCCTGTCCGGCCCCGGGCCGTGTGGTCTTTCGGGCTCGGGGAGGGGATGGGCGCGCCGCTGTGCGGTCCCCTCCCCGAGCCGGTCCGGGGTCAGTCGCGCACGAGGAGCCAGGCTCCCGACCCGCCGCAGTAGCCGCTGTTGTAGCTGGTGGTTGGTATGGATGTAGCCGGGCGGGATCGGCGAGCCGGCACAGGTCCAGATGTCGTCCCGGACCTGCTGCGTGAACCAGGCGTCGATGTTGGCACAGCCCATCCCGTTGCCGGGGTGCTGGGTGAGCAGGAAGCACGCTCCCGTGACCGGCCGGGCCGCCGGGGGTCGGCCCCGGCGGCCCGGCCGGTCACGGTCAGGACAGCGGGGCGCCGAGGTCCTGGGTCCACAGGGTGCCGGCCGGGCCGGCGGCGACGCCGACGCCGATGTCCTTGAAACCGCAGTCGAGCATGTTGGACTGGTGGATGCCGCCGTCCATCCAGCGGGCGAAGACGCTCGCCGCCGTGGTCGGTCCCCGGTCGAGGTTCTCGCCCCACTGGGACCAGCGGTAGCCGGCCGCGGTGATCCGGGCGTCCGCGCGGACGCCGTCGGGGTTGACGTGGTCGAAGAAGCCCCGGGCGGCCATGTCGTCGGCATGCTTCTGGGCCGAGTTGTGCAGTCGGGGGTCGATCCGCAGCGGGGCGCAACCCGCCTTGGCCCGTTCGGCGTTGACCAGGTCCACCAGCTGCCGCTCCGGGTTGGGCTGCGGCGCGGCGGGGGTCGGGCGGGACGCGGTCGGCGAGGGCGTCGGCGTGGCGGTCGGGGTGTCGGCGGGGGTCGGCGTCGGGGTGGGCGTGGGGGTGGCGGACGGGGTCGCGAGGAGGGCCGCCGGGGTATCCAGGGCGGCGGCCGGGGCAGTGGGCTCGGGGGCCGCCGTGGTCGGCGGCTCGCTGGGGTTCGTCCAGACCAGGGCCAGTGTGGTGACGGCCACCGCGGCGGCCGCGCCGCCCGCCAGGACGGCCTTGCGGGCGGCGATCCCGGCCCAACTCCCGTGCGCGCCACCGCCGGTGGCGGCACCGGCGCCCGAACCAGTGCCCGCACCGGAACCGGCACCCGCCGCGCCCGCACCACTGCCGGCGGCGGCCGAGTGCGCGGCGGTGGCCGCCGTGTGCTGGAGGTGCAGCAGCGCGGGCGAGGCCGACGGGATCGGCACCATCGCGAGGCCGGCCAGCAGCCCTTCGGCGGGGAAGAGGTCCCGGCCGAGGCCGTCGCAGTTGGCGCAGCCGCGGATGTGCCGGGCGATCCGCTTGCGCCAGACCGAGTTCGGGGTGCCGTCGAACCCGGTGGTGACCTCGGTGAGTTCGGGGCAGCGCGGGTAGGCGCCGAGGGCGCGGACGACGACCCGGCCGGCCTCCAGCTGCTTCTTCATCCGCTGGACGCGCACGGCGGCGTGCTGCGGGGTCAGGCCCAGGGCTTCGGCGAGTTCGGCGCGGGTGAGTTCGCCACTGGCCTCCAGCCACCACAGGGCGAGCAGTTCGCGGTCGTCCGGGTCCAGCCAGCGGGTCGCCTCGGCCACCTCGCGCCGCTGGCCGGACAGGCCGAGGCGCAGGATGGTGAGGTCGGTGAAGTCGGCCCGGGGGTCGGGGACCTCCCAGGTCTCGTCCAGGCCGCCGACGATGGGCTGCTGCCCGGCGGCGTGGCGGCGGCGGACCTGGTTCATGGTGATGGCGACCAGCCAGGACCGGAAGGACTCCGGGTCGCGGAGCCCGTCCAGGCCGTCCAGGGCGCGGATCATGGTCTCCTGGGCGACGTCGTCCACGTCGGCGTGGCCGCGCAGGGCGCGGCCGGCCACGTTGTAGACGAGCGGCAGCCAGGCGGCGACCAAGGCCTCCTGGGCCTGCCGGTCACCTGCCTGCGCCGCGAGCACCAGGGTCGCCCCGGTCCTGTTCTGCACATCAGCGTTCATGGTCCGCACTCCGTCTTGCCGTGTTTCCGTCCGCCGCTGCCTCCTCGGAGACCTGTGGGGAGTGATCAGATAACAACAATGTGCGCGGAATCGGAAAATCGGACTTCCCGGTGGCCGGGAGTACCGGCCACCGGCGGAGGCGACACGAGGGGCGGAGGTGGGGGGACGGGGGACACGGGCGGGACACGGGCGGGGCGCGGCGGCGGGGCGGCTCAGGCCGGGGCGGCGAACACCTGCGTCCACCACGGGCCGTCGGCACCCGTCCGCACGCCCACCCCGAGCTGCTTGAACGCGCAGTTCAGGATGTTGGCGCGGTGGCCCGGGCTGTTCATCCAGGACTCCATCACCGCCGCCGGGTCCTTCTGCCCCCGGGCGATGTTCTCGCCCCAGGTGCTCCAGCGGTAGCCGACCGCCTCGATCCGGTGGTCGGCGTGATAGCCCTCCGGGCTGGCGTGGTCGAAGTAGTTGCGGTCGGCCATGTCGTCGCTGTGCGACTGGGCCGCGCTGGCCAGCCGGGGATCGGCGCTGACCGGGCCGCACCCGGCCTTGGCGCGCTCGGCGTTGACCAGGTCCACGACCTGCTGGGCGTACGAGGCGTTCGGTCCGCCGCCCGCCGGTGCGGCGGCGGCCCGCTGGGCGGCGACCGCCGCGCCGTTGGCGGTCGGGCGGGCGGCCGTCGGGCTCGGCTTCGCGGTGGCGGTGGGCGGGGCCGTCGCGCTCGTCGTGGCGGTGGGCGGGGCCGTCGGCGAGGCGGTGGCGGTCGCGGTGGAGGTCGCGCTCGGGGTGGCCGCCGGGTCCGTCGCCGTCGGGCTGCCCGAACCGGCCCCGGCGCCCACGGGGCCCGCTGCCCCGGCGCCCGGCACCTGGATGCCCTCGTGCGTCCCGAGTTCGGCGGCGATCAGCGAATCGGCCGCGGTCGACTGGCCGGCCAGGTCGCGGTCGGCCTGCTTGCCGCCGTACGCGGCGTACCCGGCCCCGGCCAGTGCGGCGATCAGGCCCGTCCCGGCCACCGCGGCGACCACCGCGGTCACCGGCAGGAACGCGCCGCGCCTGCGACCCCGACGGCCACGGCCGGCATGCCGCTCGGCCGCCCGCCGCGCGGCCCGGCCACCCGGGCGGCCGTGGCCGCCGCTCCCGCCGCCGTTCACCGGGATGATGGTCGTCCTGTCGTCGCTGTTCACGTCGCCACTGCTTTCTGTCCAGGTCGGCTGGTCGGGTGCCGACACCTGGGAGACCCCCCGGCGGAACGCCGATAACAGAAAGTCCGAACGAATGTCCGCCGGACAGATCCTGGGTCACGTGACCCGATCACTCGTCCGAGTCGGGTCCCGGCCGGGCCCGGAGGGACCCAGGCTGACCCGGGCGGCTCTTGCGGGCTCAGCGGGCGGTGCCGTCCGGGGCCATGTCGTACGTGACGAACATCGTCCGGGTCGCGACCTGGTCGTACTTGCTGCGCGCCCGGTGGTTGTCGTCCGACGTGATCCAGCGCACCGTGTTCCACCCGCGCTCGGCGGCGATCTCCCGCAGCCGGGCCAGCAACTGGTCCACCGCCCCGCCGCCGCGCACCTCGGGCGCCACGAACAGGTCGTCCAGGAAGCCGCCGACCGCGCCGTGCAGCGGCCGGGAGAACGGTCGGAAGTGAGCGAACCCTACCGGCGTCCCGTCCGCGTCCCGGGCCAGCAGCGCCTCCAGCTCGTGCGCCGGGTCGTTCAGCCAGGACCACACCAGCTCGGCCTTCTGCTCCGGCATCGGCACCCGGTAGAACTCGCAGTACCCGCGGAACAGTTCGCGCCAGCGCGGGTAGTCCCCGGCCTCCGGCACGCCGATGCTCCAACGGTTCGCGGCGGCGCTGCTCAACTCGGTCTCCTCGCAAGGTCGGACGGACCCGCCCAGCATGACGGACCGCCGGGCGCCCGCCGACCGCCGTCGTGGCCAACAACCACCCGCCGGTACTCCAGTCCGGCGGGCGCGGGCCCACCCGGGAGGGTGAAGCGCTTTCCCGTGTCGGGGCCCATCCCCTACCGTGGGTCACCCCAATGGCACGGAGCGGAGGTTCCCTGCGGTGGACGAGCCGATGACGGAGTACCAGAGCCACACCTGGGAGGACGAGAACGGAGGCCGGTTCATCATCCTCTACCCGGGCTCCGAGAAGGCCGACGAGGAGGGCGAGGCGCGGCTGCGCGCGATGGGCGCCCGGGAGTTGGCGGCCCTCCGGGAGCGGAAGGCGGCGGAGCGGGACGGGGCGGAACCCGGCCCCGGCGGGTGGCGCCGCTCCGTCACCGTCAACCTCGGCGATGCCACACCGCTGCCCGGTCCCCGGCTCGACCCGGAGTGGCTCCGCGCCTGGTGCGCGGAGACCGAGGCGGCCCTCGCCGGGTTCACCCGCTCCTTCGCCGAGCGGTACGGATTCCCGCCCGGCGAGAACGCGCTGGCCCCCGCCACGGAGCGAAGCCTCCGGGCCGCGGACGCGCTCGCCGAACTGCTGCCGCTCCCCGCCGATCTGGCCACGCTCCACCGGGCGCTCGCCGGGGCGTCCCTGCCGGACGTCGACAACGGCTACTTCATCCATGCGCCGGAGACGGTCACGGCGCAGCTGCGCGACTACGGCGTCCCGGCCATCGAGGGCGAGCGGCTGCCCCTGGTCTTCGGCAGTGACGGCGGTGGCCACCTGTTCGCGACCGGACACACCGGGCGGGTCTGGAGGTCGGCCACGGCCTCCGTGAACTGCGGCTTCGAGCTCGTCGCCGGCACCCTGGAGGACTTCCTCCGGGAGATCGGCGGGCTGATCGCCGACCGGTGAACCCCGGGCCGGCTCCCGGTGCCCGGGCCGGGAGCCGGGAGCCGGGAGCGGCGGGGTCAGAGGCGCTCGGGCACCGGGTTGCCGACCGCCTCGATGGCGCGGCGGACCGGCACCTTCGCCAGCACCAGGAAGCCGATCACGAAGAAGATCAGCAGCGAGATGATCGCCGAACGGTAGCTGCCGGTGATCTGGTAGGCGAGGCCAAAGACCAGCGGGCCCATCCAGCTGGTGCCGCGGTCGCTGACCTTGTACAGGCTGAAGTACTCGGCCTCCTTGCCGGCCGGGATCAGGTGCGAGAACAGCGAACGGGAGAGCGCCTGGCTGCCGCCGAGCACCAGGCCGATCATGCAGGCCAGGGCGTAGAACCAGACGGGCTGGTGGGCGGGCATGAAGTAGCCGAGGGCCAGGGTGATCACCCAGCCGACCAGCGAGCCCAGGATGGTCTTCTTGGCGCCGTGGCTGTGGGCGATCCGGCCGAGCAGCAGCGCCCCGCCGATCGCCACGACCTGGACGATCAGCACGGCGATGACCAGCGTGCCCTGCTCCATGCCGAGTTCCTCGCTGCCGTACAGCGAGGCCTGAGAGACCACGGTCTGGATGCCGTCGTTGTAGCAGAGGAAGGCGGCCAGGTAGAGCAGCGTCAGCGGGTGCTTGCGCATCCCCTTGAGCGTGCGGCCGAGTTCGCGCAGGCTGCCGGCGGCGGGCTGGTCGGGGCCGGTCGCGGCGCGGTCGCGGGCGACGCCGGCCCGGGAGGGCAGCCGCAGCATCGGGACGACGGTGAACAGCGCCCACCACAGGCCCGCCGAGGCGAGGCAGATCCGCACGGCGGTGCCGGAGGACAGGCCGAGCGCCTCGTGGCCCTCGTACAGGGCCAGGTTGGCGATCAGCAGCAGTCCGCCGCCGGCGTAGCCGTAGGCCCAGCCCTTGGAGGAGATCTTGTCGCGCTCGTCCGGTGAGGCCAGGCCGGGGAGGTAGGCGTACGAGAGCGCCACCGACACCGCGTAGGAGATGTTGGCGACCACCAGCAGCGCGCCGCCGAGCAGGTAGCCGTCGCCGTCGAGGAAGAACATCCCCGTGGTGGCGAGCGCGCCGACGTAGGCGAAGCCGCACATCAGCTCCTTGTGCCGGCCGGTGCGGTCGGCCACCGTGCCGGTCAGCAGCATCGCCGCGACCGAGATCAGCACGGAGAAGGAGACGGTGTACGGGAAGAACGATCCGGCGCGGATCGACAGGCCGAGCGGGTGCACGTCGCCGGAGGCGTCGGCCGCGTTCCTGGCCACCTCGGTCAGGTACGGCCCGAGGAACACCGTCAGGACGGTGGTCGTGAAGGCGGCGTTGGCCCAGTCGCTGATGTACCAGCCGAACTGCATCCGGCGCAGGGCGCGGCCGTCGTCGGCTGCCGCCGGGGGCGACGAAACGTCGTCCGGCACGTGGTCCGTGGTGCTCATGGGCTCCTATTTCACTGTGCTGGAGCCGGTGCTGCCGTCCGTCCAGCAGCCGCGCTCGCCGAGGACGTCCCGCAGGACGTCGATGCGATCCGCCATGATGCCATCCACACCCAGGTCGAGGAGAGCCCTGATCCGTGTGGGATCGTCCACAGTCCACACGTGGACCTGCAGGCCGAGGCGGTGGGCGGCCCGGACGAAGGCCCGGTCGACCACCGGGATCCCCCGGTGCCGCTCCGGCACCTGGGCGCAGATCCCGCCGAACGGCGCCCCGCGGCCGGACAGCAGCGGGCCCGCCAGGGAGCGCAGCCGCAGCCGGGCCACCTCGCGCGGGCCCAGCGAGGTGGCCAGCCGGGGGCCGGCTGCGGCGCGCACGGCGGCGAGTCGGCTGTCGGAGAACCCGCCGACGCAGACCCGGTCCCAGGCGTTCGTCCGGCGGATCGCCGCCACCAGCGGGGCGACGGCGAGCGCGGCCTTCACGTCCACGTTGAAGCGGGCCTCGGGGAACGCCCCGAGCAGGTCCTCCAGTAGAGGCACCGGCTCGGTGCCCCCGATCCGGGCCCGTCGGACGCTCTCCCAGGGCAGTTCGGCCAGCGTGCCGGTGCGGTCGGTGACCCGGTCCAGGCGGGAGTCGTGGAAGGCGACCAGCACGCCGTCGGCGGTGGCGTGCACGTCCGTCTCCAGGTACCGGTAGCCGAGCGCCACGGCGGCCTCGAACGCGGCCAGCGAGTTCTCCGGGTGGCCGAGCTCGCCCCCGCGGTGGGCGAAGGCCAGCGGACCCGGATGGTCGAGGAAGGGGTGCATGTGGTGCTCCGAGCTGCTGGGGAGGAACGCGGGCGGTGCCCGTTCCGACGGCCTCTCGGGCCGCGCGCGTTACAGTATTACGCACCCTGTCAAGCAGTAACGTCGGCGGCCGGCCCCTGGCTCCGACCCGTGGGAGCCGGGGTGCGCCGGGCGGGGGTGAGCGTCGATGCTGGGGGTGGAGGTGTCGGCGGATGGGCCTGTGGCGGTTGGCGGTGGTGTCCCGGGAGGTGGCGGCGGAGCCGGGGCGGCGGGCGAAGGTCGGGCTGCTGGCCGGGTGCCTGCGGGAGCTGGGGGCCGAAGAGGGGGCGGCGGCGGTGGTGCTGCTGTCCGGCGAGGCGCAGCGGTTGCGGACCGGGGTCGGCTGGGCGGCCCTGCGGGACCTGCCGGCACCGGCCGCCGCGCCCTCGCTGGGGGTGCGGGAGGTGGAGCGGGAGCTGGAACGGATCGCCGGGGTGCACGGGGCGGGGGCGCAGGCGGAGCGCCGACGGCTGTTGGCGGGCCTGTTCGGGCGGGCGACGGAGGTGGAGCAGGGGTTCCTGCGGGCGGTGCTGATCGGGGATCTGCGGCAGGGGGCGCTGGACGCGCTGGTCGGGGAGGCGGTGGCGCAGGCCGCCGGGGCGCCGGTGGCGGCGGTGCGTCGGGCGTTGATGTTCCGGGGGTCGGCGCGGGCGGTGGCGGCCGCGGCGTTGGGCGGTGGGGCGGCGGCGCTGGCGGGGTTCCGGCTGGAGGTGGGGCGGGCGGTGCGGCCGATGCTGGCGGCCTCGGCGCCGGACGTGGCTTCCGCACTGGAGCGCATCGGAGCGGCCGCGGTGGAGTGGAAGCTGGACGGGATCCGGGTGCAGGTGCACCGGGACGGCGGAGAGGTCGCGGTGTTCACCCGCAGCCTGGACGACATCACCGCCCGTGTCCCCGAGGTGGTGGAGGCGGCCCTGGCGCTGCCGTTGCGGTCGGCGGTGCTGGACGGTGAGGCGATCGTGCTCGATCCGCGGGGGCGGCCGCGTCCGTTCCAGGTCACCGCCGCGCGCACCGCCTCCCGGCGGGAGACGGACCGGCTGCGGGCCGAAGTGCCGCTCAGCGTCTACTTCTTCGACCTGCTGCACCTGGACGGCGAGGACCTGGTGGACCGGCCGGGCCGGGAGCGCTGGGCGGCGCTGGACAGGACGGTGCCAGCCGGGCTGCGGGTGGCCCGTACCGAGACCGGGGACGGCGCGCAGGCGTCGGCGTTCCTCCGCGAGGCGCTGGCACTGGGCCACGAGGGCGTGCTGGTGAAGGACCCGGCGGCCGGGTACGCGGCCGGGCGGCGCGGGGCGGGCTGGATCAAGGTGAAGCCCCGGCACACCCTGGACCTGGTGGTGCTGGCCGCCGAGTGGGGCAGCGGGCGGCGCCAGGGGTTCCTGAGCAATCTGCACCTGGGGGCCCGAGCGGCGGGTGAGCCGGGCCTCGGGCCATGGGTGATGCTCGGCAAGACCTTCAAGGGGCTGACGGACGAGACGCTCGCCCGGCAGACCGCCGAGTTGCTCGCCCGGGAGACCGACCGGGACGCCCGGACGGTACGAGTACGACCGGAACTGGTCGTCGAGATCGCCTTCGACGGCCTCCAGCGCAGCCCCCGCTACCCCGCCGGGCTGGCCCTGCGGTTCGCCCGGGTGGTGCGCTACCGGCCGGACAAGAGCGCCGCCGAAGCCGACACCGTGGCCACCGTAAGGGAGTTGGCCGCCACCGAAGGCCTGTGAGGCTGCCTGCGCGGCCCGGCCCGCCGGCCCCGTCCGGCGAAGTACCGTCACTTGAAACGCATTGCACCGCAAGGGCGTTCACGCCGTGGCGCCGAATCAGCCATTCTCGACGATCCGGCCACCGCACCCTCCGTGGACGGACCAGCGGCGGCTAGGTTGACCGTGACAACGAGAGGCGGCCGCCGGGCAGTCGGCGGCGCCCTGGCGAAAGGTGCCCGACATGCAGGTGAGCGTCGACCGGGACCGTTGCTGCAGCTCCGGAATGTGTGTGATGAACGCGCCCGCGGTCTTCGACCAGGACGACCACGACAGTCTGGTGAGGCTCCGTCAGACCGTGTTGCTGCCCGAGCAGTTCGACGACGTAAGGCTCGCCGCCGAGCTCTGCCCGGGCCGGGCGATCACCGTCACCGAGGACGAGCCCGCGCAGGCGGGAGCCTGACGGGCTCCACCGTCGGCCTCGCAGGCCGCTGGGCGGCTCCCCTGCACCCCGGCAACCCCACGAGGACACCCGCGACATGAGGAGAACCCCGCCGTGACCGCCGTACCCACCGCCCCCGCCGTCCCGCTGCTGCCGGCCCCGCACTCCAGCGGCTGCCCGTTCGGCCCGCCGCCCGCGTACACCGAGGCCGCCGCCACCGCGCCGATGACCAGGGCCGAGCTGCCCGACGGCGACCCCTGCTGGCTGGTCACCGGCTACGCCGAGGTCCGCACCGTGCTGTCCGACCGCCGGTTCAGCGCCGACGTGCGCCACCCGGCCTTCCCGCTGCTGGTCGCCGGCGCCCGCGAGAAGCTGGTCACCGACAACCCGACCTTCCTGCGGCTCGACGACCCCGAGCACGCCCGCCAGCGCCGCATGGTCACCGGGGACTTCCTGGTCAAGCGGGTGGAGGCGCTGCGCCCGGAGATCCAGCGGATCGTGGACGAGGCACTGGACCGGATGACCGCGGGCCGGACCACGGCCGACCTGGTCACCGAGTTCGCGCTGCCGGTGCCCTCGCTGGTGATCTGCTCGCTGCTCGGCGTGCCGTACGAGGACCGCGACCGCTTCCAGGGGCTGAGCCGCACGCTGCTCAGCCAGGAGAGCACCCTGGAGGAGCTCCGGGTGGCCCAGGACGAGGTCCTGGACTACCTGCGTGACCTGACGGCCCGCAAGCGCGCGCAGCCGGAGGACGACGTCCTGAGTCGGCTCGCGGTGCGGGACGACCTGACCCCGGACGACGTGGCCAGCACGGGCGTGCTGCTGCTGATCGCCGGGCACGAGACGACCGCGAACATGATCGCGCTGTCGACCGCGCTGCTGCTGGAGCAGCCGGAGCAGATCACCAGGCTGGCCGACCCGGCCGCGCTGCCCGGCGCGGTGGAGGAGCTGCTGCGCCTGCTGACCATCGTGCACACCGGGCTGCCCCGGGTGGCGCTGGAGGACGTCGAGCTGGGCGGGGTGACGGTCCGGGCCGGGGAGGGCGTGATCGCGATGCTGTCCACGGCCAACCGGGACGAGGCGGTGTTCGGCGGCGCCGGGCACCGGTCGACGGACGAACTGGACCTGGACCGGGACGCCCGGCGGCACCTGGCCTTCGGCTTCGGCGTGCACCAGTGCCTGGGGCAGCCACTGGCCCGCGCCGAGCTCCAGATCGCCCTGGAGACGCTGTTCCGCCGACTGCCGGGGCTGCAGCTGACCGGCGAGCGCGAGTTCCGTACCGAGTCGTTCATCTATGGGATGCGGTCGCTGCCCGTGGCCTGGTGACCCGGCCCCTGGCCCGGGACCGGGCGGGACCGGGCGGGCGCGGGCGGGACCGGGCGGGCGGGGGTCACCCGGCTGGCCCCGGAGCCGGGGCGGGGGCAGGCTTGAAGGGCGAAGGACGGCCCCGGCCCGGCCGCGCCCGCGGTGAGGGGCGCGCCGGGACCGGCCCAGGAGACGGGAGCCCGCGATGACCGACATGAGCGATCGCTCCGAGGTGAGCACCGACCGCGAGGAGGAGGTCCGCGCCGCGGATCCGGAGGAGGGCATCACCTCGATGCAGAACCTGCACGCCCAGGACACCTCCCAGGCCGAGGGCGACTCCATGCTGGACGAGCCCGACGCCGACAGCTGACCGTCCCGCCACACCGATCCGACCGCCCGGCGGAACCGGGCGGTCCTTGCGACCGCAGGTGTCGCTGCCCGGGCGGCGGCTCACCGGCGGGGGAGGATAGGCGCATGACCGAACACGATCAAACCGACTGGCAGGCCCAGCCGCCCACGGACCCGCGCACCTCGTGGGCGACCTGGACCACCCAGTCCATCATCAGCGGCCCCGGCGGGGTCACCACCACCGAAGTCGGCCCGATCTCCGGCGACCTCACCGTGCACACCACGTGGGTGGACGGCGAGGCCCGCCTGACCGTCCAGTACACGGGCGCGCTGGACTGGTACACCGTCTCCGGCAGTCCGGTGGCCGCCGCGGACGAGAGCACTGCGCGGGCCATCCACCAGACGATGGTGAACGGCGTCAAGACGGGACACGGGGCCGTCGCCCCGCCCGCGGCCCTCGGCGGCTGAACCCGCCCGAGCCGACGGGTCGCGGTGGCTCGCCCGGCCGTCGGCGTCTGGCCGGCCGCGACCGGCCAGACGGGCCGGGCGGCGCTACTCGGTGATCTCCACGCCCCGCCAGAAGGCCACCCGACCCCGCACGTGCTCGGCCTCGGGCTTCGGGTCCGGGTAGTACCAGGCGGCGTCCGGGTTGGTCTGCCCGGCCACCTCCAGGGTGTAGTAGCCGGCGGTGCCCTTCCAGCCGCACACCGTGGTGGTGCCGGAGGGCCGCAGGAACTCGGTCCGGACCGACTCGGCCGGGAAGTAGTGGTTGCCCTCGACGACGACGGTGTCCGCGCTCTCGGCGACGACCGTCCCCTGCCAACTCGCTGTGGTCATGAGGCGATTGTGCCCCACCGACTGGACCGCCGCCGGTGCTTCGGGGGGGGAATCCGGGCGCCGTACGGCAGCCTGGTCGCGGCCTCTCCGCCACGGCCTTGGCGGCCTCACGGCAGCGGGTGGGCGGCAACCGGCAGGTGCGGGCTCTGGTGGCCGCCGCTGGCGAGCATCCGGACCTCGCCCGCGTCGCTGATCTCGGCCCGGACGATCCCGCTGGGGTCCTCGTACACGGGGTGCCCCCCCGGGCCCTTGGCGCTGGTCCGGGTGACCACCACCACGTCCTGCGGGGCCTGGGTACCAGGGGTTCCGGGGAAGGTGAGGGCGTAACGGTCGGCGGGGTCCATCACCAGCTCCTGTTCCTCGACGGCACGTGTCCCAGGGCGTGACTTCCTCCAGGCCGCGGCCTCGGCTCCTAGGCCGAGGCTTCGGCGGCCCGGGCGTGCGAGCCGCGGACCTCCAGTTCGTCGAGCAGCCGGGCGGTGGCCTCGGCGACCGCGTCCACCGCCCGGTCGAAGGCCTCGCGGTTGTGCGCCGCCGGGGCGCGGAAGCCGGACACCTTGCGGACGTACTGCAGTGCGGCGGCGTGGAAGTCCTCCTCGTCGGCGTCCGGCGTCACGGGCGGTCGCAGCGTCTTGATGTTGCGGCACATGACCCCAGTCTCGCGCGCTGCGGCCGACGAGGCGAGCCCCTTCCCGCGCGGGACCCCGTTTCGTCACACGGTCCTCATGGGGGCGTCATCCGACCGGATTAGGATTCCCGACGAACGAATCACCCCGCCGCGCGCCTCCCGGGCGCGGGCATCACCCCGGAGTCACCCCCTTGCCTCTCGCGCTGTTCGCGCTGGCCGTCACCGCTTTCGCCATCGGCACCACCGAATTCGCCGCCATGGGGCTGCTCCCCCAGGTCGCCGGCAGTCTGCACGTCTCCATCCCGCAGGCGGGCTGGCTGATCTCCGCATACGCCCTGGGGGTGGTGATCGGCGCCCCGCTGCTCACCGCGCTCGCTGCCGGGAAGCCCCGCAAGACGGTGCTGGTGGCACTGGCCGGGCTGTTCGCGACCGGCAACCTGCTGTGCGCGCTGGCACCGGACTTCTGGACGCTGGCCGCCGCCCGGCTGATCACCGGACTGCCGCACGGCGCCTTCTTCGGCGCCGGGGCGGTGGCCGCCGCGGAGCTGGTGGCCCCGCAGCGGCGGGCCCGGGCGGTGGCCGTGATGTTCTCCGGACTGACCGTCGCCAACATCGTCGGCGTCCCGGCCGCCACTCTGCTCGGCCAACACCTGGGCTGGCGGGCGACCATGCTGGTGGTGGTGCTGATCGCCGCCGCCGGGACGCTCGCCATCGCCCGGCTGGTGCCCGCCCTCCCCACCCCCGGCCAGTCCGGACTCCGGCACGAGCTGCGGGCCTTCCGCAGCGGGCAGCTGTGGCTGGCGCTGGCCACCGTGGTGGTCGGCTGCGGCGGCATGTTCGCCTGCTACAGCTACATCGCGCCGCTGCTCACCGAGGTCTCCGGGTACGCGAGCGGCTCGGTGACCGGGGTGCTGGCGCTGTTCGGGGTGGGGATGACGATCGGCAACGTGCTCGGCGGGTTCGCCGCCGACCGGGCGCTGCGCCCGACCGTCTGCGGGTCCTTCCTGCTGCTCTCCGCGACGCTGGCGCTGTTCGCGGTGACCGCGCACGCCCGCTGGTCGGCGGCCGTCACGGTGGTGCTGATCGGACTGTTCGGCTTCGCGATCGTCCCCGCGGTGCAGACCCTGGTGCTGCGGAAGGCGCGCAGCGCGCCCACCCTGGCCTCGGCCACCGTGCAGGGGGCCTTCAACCTGGCCAACGCCCAGGGGGCGTACTTCGGCGGGCTGGCGCTGGACGCCGGGCTCGGCTGGACCTCCCCCACCCTGGTGGGTGCGGGCCTGGCCGCCGCCGGCGCGGTGGTCGCCCTGCTGGCCTGGACGGCCGACCGGCGCCCGCCCGTCCCGGCGCCGGTGGAGCCGGCGGCGGACCGGACGGGCGTGCCGCTGGCCCCGGCGTCCTAGCCTCGGTGCCCTGACCCCTGGGTCCGGACCCCGACGTCCTGACCCCGGCTTCCTGGCTCCGACGCCTAGCCGCGGCGCAGTTCGGCGAGCGCGGCCGGGGCGGCGCCCAGCCACCAGGTCGGGTCGGCGGTGCCGTCGGTGGTGCGGCCGTCGCGGTGGACGTAGTGGCGCACGTCGCGGCCGGGGTCGGCGAAGTCACCGCCGAGGGCGCGCTCCAGCCACTCCGCGCCGAACCGGAAGGCCTCGGCGGCCACCCCGCCCAGCGGGTGGAACTCGTCCTCGTAGACCCGCAGCTCCTTCGGCGCCCGGACGCGCTCGAAGCTCTCCAGGGCCTGGCCGAGGTCGGTCAGCTCGTCGAACTCGCCGATGCCGTACAGCACCGGGCAGGTGATGTCGGCGACCAGGTCGCCCAGCGGCATCCGGTGCGCCAGGTCGCGGTCGAAGGCCTCCTCGTCGGTGTATCCGGCCATGTACATGTAGTTGTTCTTGAAGGTCGGCTGGGCGCGTTCGAAGATGGTCGCGAAGTCCCCGGTGACGGCCTCGAAGGCGGCGAGGGCGCGCAGCCGGCCGTCGGTGGCGGCCGCCCGGGAGCCCCAGTAGCCGCTCATCGAGATGCCGAACATGCCGATCCGCTCGGCGTCGACCTCCGGGAGCGCGGCCAGGTGGTCGAGGTAGCGGCCGATCGCCCGCTCGTAGTTGCCGAGGTCGACGGTCAGTCCGCCGGCCCGGCTCTCGCCCTGGCCGGGGCCCTCGATGGACAGCGCGACCATCCCGCGCGCGGTGTAGTAGCGCTCGGCGGCCCAGATGTAGTCCTCCTTGATCATGTCCATCCCCGGGCCGAGGATGACGGCGGGCGCGTTCTCGACCCGGCCGGCCGGCAGGTGCAGCAGGGCGAAGATCCGCGAGCCCTCGAAGTCCAGCTCCACCCGGCGGACCCGGCCGTCGCGCAGTGCGCCCAGGCGCTCCACGCAGTGGTTGGCGTGGGCCCGCATGGCCGTCTTGCGCGGGTCGGCGGCGTCGAAGATCGAGTACTGCGCCCGGCCCCACATCACGGCGGCCCGCAGGTAGAGGTCGGCGGCGGTCTGGGCGAAGCCCGCGCGCTCGTGGTGGGCGGCGCGCTGCTCGGCCTGGCCGGCCACCGTGGCCCAGGCCTTGGGCAGCATGGCACCGCTCCGGACCAGCGCGAAGACCTTCGCGAAGTCGGTGTGGTCGTGGCCGAGCTGCTCCATGGTCCCGACGGCCTCGGGGTGCAGCGCGTCGAAGCCGCCCTGTGCGAGGGCGATGTCCAGGGCCCAGTTCTGGCCGGTCGAACGAGTGGTCATGACGGTCTCCTCCCGGAACGGGATGGGTGCGAGAGATAGATAAGTACTTAGCGACTAAGTACTTATTCATTAAGTACTGAGGTTAGGCTGTTGTCAACTGCCGAAGGAGGACGCCCCCATGACCGAACCGCCGCCCACCCCCGGGCGCGCCCAGGCCCTCGACCGCCTGGCCCGCGCCGCCTACCGCCTCAGCGCCGCCGACTCCCGGCTGCGCGGACGCGCCACCCGCACCCCCGGAGCCCTCTCCCTCACCCACGCCCGGGCCCTGCGCACCCTGGCCGACCAGGGGCCGCTCACCATCACCCAGCTCGCCGCCGGCACCGAGACCACCGGCGCCGCCACCACCCAGCTGGTGAACGGCCTGGTCAGCGCCGGCTACGTCACCCGCACCCGCCCGCCCGAGGACAAGCGCTCCGTCCTGGTCTCCCTCACCGACGCCGGCCGCGACCGCCACCGGCAGCGCCAGCAGGCGCTGGCCGAGGCCCTGCACACCGACCTGGAGGACTACGACGAGGACGCCCTCGACCGGGCCGCCGAGGTGCTGCGCCGGCTGTCCGCCGTCTACGACCGGCTCTAGGCCGGGCGGCGGGTCAGGTCCGGCGGGCGGCGGGTCAGGTCCGGCGGGCGGGCGGGCGACGGGTGACAGGTCAGGTCCGGCGGTGCGCCTCGGCGAGCAGCAGGTAGCCCTCGCCGTTGGCCTTGATGCCGGCCCGCTCCTCCTCGGTCAGCTCCCGGCGGACCTTCGCCGGGACGCCCGCGACCAGCGAACCGGGCGGCACGTCCGTGCCCTGGGTGACCACCGCGCCCGCCGCGACCAGCGAGCCGGCCCCGATCCGGGCACCGTTGAGGACGGTGGCGTTCATCCCGACCAGGGCGTCGTCCTCGACGGTGCAGCCGTGCAGCACCGCGTTGTGGCCGACCGAGACCCGCTCGCCGACCACCAGCGGGAAGCCGGGGTCGGCGTGCAGGGTGCAGTTGTCCTGGATGTTGCTGCCCGCGCCGACGGCGATCGACTCGGCGTCGCCGCGCAACACCGCCCCGTACCAGACGCTCGCGCCGGCGGCGACGGTGACGTCCCCCACCACGACGGCGTTCGGGGCGAGGAAGGCACCCGGGTCGACGTCCGGCGCCCTGCCCCCGACGGTGGCGATCAGCGGTTCTGCCATGGCTCGTCCTCCTGTTGGTGATCGGCTGCACTGCCGCCGGTCAGCGTAGGCGGCCGGTCAGGGCGCGAGGTGGGCGAGGTCGGGCAGGGCGGTCGCGGTGGTCGCGGCCTGCGGGCCGCACAGGGCGGTGACGGTCAGCCGGTTGAAGGCGGCGCGGGCGGCGCCCGAGTTCCGGACGTCGTAGACCGTGACGTCCGAGGCGAACTGGCGCTTGCCGTCCGCCGATCCGAGCATCAGGGTGGTGTAGCCGGGGATGCCGCCGGAGTGGCCCCAGTAGGTGCCGCACGGGGTGTCCACGCGCTGGAGGCCGAGGCCGTAGGACTGCCCGCCGCCGGAGGGACCGGTCCGCTGCATCTCGGCGAGTTCGGCCGCGGGTAGCAGCCGGCCGCCGAGCAGGGCGGCCAGGAACGCGGTGAGGTCGGCGGTGGTGGAGATGCCCGCGCCAGCGGAGCCCGCCATCGAGGGGTCGAGCAGGGTGACGTCCACCGGGCCGTCGGCCGTCCTGAGGTAGCCGTGGGCGTGCGAGCCCGGAACGAAGGGCGAGTTGCCGGGCATCGAGGTGCCGGTGAGGTGCAGCGGGCGGATGATCCGGCGGGTGACCTCCTCCTGCCAGCTGCGGCCGGTGAGCCTCTCGATGACCATCCCGATCAGGACGTAGTTGGTGTTGGAGTACCCCCAGCCCTGGCCCGGCGGGAAGGCCGGCGGGTACGTGTCGGCGATGTCCACCAGCTCCCGGAGGGAGTACGGCCGGAAGCGGCCGGCGGCCTGCCAGTCCGGAGCGGTGGGCTCGAAGGCCGGGTCCTGGGTGTAGTCGGCGACGCCGCTGGTGTGGTTCAGCAGCTGACGGACGGTGATCGCGGTGCTGTTCGGGACGATTCCCGGCAGCAGGCACTCCAGCCTGTCGTCGAGGCCCAGCCGCCGCTCGCCGACCAGTTGGAGCAGGGTGGTGGCGACGAAGGTCTTGGTGGCGCTGCCGATCCGGAAGCGGCCCTCGGGGTCGGCGGGCAGGCCGCCGAGGGCGGCGACGCCGGTGGCGTTGCGCCAGACCAGCCGGCCGTCCTCCCGGACGGCGCCGAGGGCGGAGGTGGCGTAGCCGGGGCCGGTCAGGCCGCCCAGGGCAGCGTCGGCGGCCGACCACTCGGCCCGGCCCTCGGCGCTGCTCGTCCGGTCGGCGCCGTCGGCGGCGGTGCGGTGGACGGAGCCGTGGCAGCCGGCCGACGAGGAGCGGTCGGCGGGCGCGGCGAGGGCGGCCGGGGCGAGTGTGGCGAGCATGGCCAGCAGGCCCGCGCCGACGGCGGTGACGACGGCGGCGCGCCGGGCGGGCCTGCGGCTCCGGGCGGTGCGGTCGGTGGCGGTCATGCCATCCTCCCTGGCCTTGCGAGGTGATCAACGTCCGTGCTGTGCACGGCTGTTGACACTTTGGCAGCACGGCCGGCGGCCGGCGTCACCCTCAGGGAGGGCGGTGCCCCCGAGAGGCCTCGGGGTCACCGCCGGGGCCGGGTCACCGCCGGGCCGGTTGGGCAGGCCGGGCAGGCCGGCTCACGTCAGGCCAGCGGGGCCTTGCCGCGCAGCACCTCGATGAACGCCCGCAGCCACGCCGGGTGGTCGGGCCAGGCGCGGGCCGAGACCACCACGCCGTCCACCACCGCCTCGCCGTCCACGAACTCGGCGCCGGCCGCCTTGATGTCGGGGGCGAGCGCGGGGTAGGCGGAGGTGCGGCGGCCGTCGAGGACTCCGGCGGCGGCGGTGATCAGCGGGCCGTGGCAGATCTGCGCGACCGGCTTGTCCCCGGCGAAGAAGTGCCGGGCGATCCGCTGGACGTCCGGGTCGTTGCGCAGGTACTCGGGGGCGCGGCCGCCGGGGATGACCAGGGCCACGTAGTCGGCCGGGTCGACGTCGGCCAGGGCGATGTCGGCGGGCCAGGTGTAGCCGGGCTTCTCCGTGTACGTGTCGTAGCCGTCCACGAAGTCGTGCACCACGAACTGCAGGCGCTTCTTGGTCGGGGCGGCGATGTCGACCTGGTAGCCCTCCTCGCGCAACCGCTGGTACGGGTAGAACACCTCCAGCGATTCGGCGGCGTCCCCGGTGACGAGCAGGATCTTCGATGTCATCCCCGACATCCCTCCACGTGATCGATGGGCGGTCCTGGCGGCGGGCCCGGGGCGGTGGCGGCCGAGCCCCGGGCCCGGTCCAACCTCCCGTACCGGCCGCACCGTTGGCAACAGGGCGCACCGGGCGTACGGCAGCGCGCGATCCGGATCGCGCGCCGGTCGGGATCCGTGCGCGCTGGGCCCGGTGCGGGGTGCGGCGCCCGGCTGCGAAGCCCTCGTGCCCGAGGCCTAGACTCTCGTGCTGCCCACCGACCGTCCACGACCCGTCCACCGAACGCGGCCGAACCGCCGCGCCACTGCCCCACCGCTGCCTCGGCACCGGCCGGTCCGACCCGCTCCGGAGGAGCCCATGCCCGCCCGCACCACCTACCTCGTCCTTCCCGGCTACCAGAACTCGGGCCCCGCGCACTGGCAGACCCGTTGGGAGGCCGCCGAGCCGGAGGCCTTCCGACGGGTCGAACAGGCCGACTGGGACCACCCCGAGCAGCGGGACTGGGTGGCCCGGGTGGACGCGGCGGTGGCCGCGGCCGCCGCCGCGGGGCCGGTGGTGCTGGTCGCGCACAGCCTGGGCTGCGTCACGGCGGCCCGCTGGGCGGCCGGGGCCCCGGCCGGACGGACGGCGGCCGTGCGGGGCGCGCTGCTGGTCGCCCCGGCCGACGTCGACACCGCCGAGGTGCCGGAGCTGCTGGGCTTCCGGCCGGTGGCGCTGGAGCGCTTCCCGTTCCCCACCGTGGTGGTCTCCTCCACCGACGACCCGTGGGTGAGCCCCGAGCGGGCCCGGGAGTTCGCCCGGGCCTGGGGCGCCCGCCACGTCGAGCCGGGCGCGTACGGGCACCTCAACTCGGACTCCGGACTGGGCGACTGGCCGGAGGGCAGGAAGCTCCTTGCAGAGCTGTGACCGGATGACCGGGGGGACGATGAACGAGCGAGCGCACAACCGGCCGCGGCGGGCCCGGCGCACCCTGATCCGGGTGCTGCTGGCCACCGGGGCGGCGGCCGTCCTGCTGTACACCGAGGGCCAGTGGGAGAGCCGCTCGGGCGGTCTGATGCTGGTCGCCGACCTCCTGAACCGGCCGGAGCTGCTGCTCGGCGGCGCGCTGGCCGCGCTGATCGCGGCCGCCTGGCTGAGCGACCGCCGCACCGCCGTACGGGCCGCCACCCGGGCCGTAACGGTGACCGCCGGGGTGGTGTTCCTGCTCGGCGTGCTGGCCGCCCACAAGGTGTCGGCGGCCGAGACCCGCAGCCGGGAGGAGGCCCCGGCCGGCGCGGAGCGCTCCCTGGTGGTGGTGCACCGCTCGTACGCCTCCGGGCCGCAGGCCGGTGAGCACTGGCAGGTGCTGCTGGAGAGCGGCCAGGGCTGGTCGGCCCGGCGCTGGCTGCTGGTGGACGTCGGCGGCACTCCGGACGACGCCCGGCTGCTGGAGGCGAGTTGGACCGGGCGGACCCAGATCACCGTGGTCACCGACTCCTACCGTCGGGTGTTCAACCTCGACCAGGACAGCGGCGAGCCGGTCGAGGCGCGGTAGCCCGAGGGCGGGGCGGCGGTGGCTCGCGCGGGGTTGCGACAGTCCGAGGAAGCTGTGCGGCACGGCGCCCATCGTCCGCCGACGGGCCGCGGCCCCGCCTGAGCACGGGTACTCGGGCGGGGCCGCGGGCGGGGCTCGGTCACTGGCCCGTCACTGGTCCCCGGGGTCGCCCGGCGGAGTGGTGGACGGGGCCGAGCGGCCGATCAGACCGCCGATCGCGCCACCGGTCTGGCCCCAGGTCTGACCGCTGGTCGGACCGCCGGCCGGGGCTCCGTACCCGCCGCCGATCACACCGCCGGCCGGCGGGTTGGTGCCGCGCGGCCGGCCGGTGTTCCCCGCGGTGGGCGACCCGGTGCAGGTGGCCGATCCCGGCGAGCCGGTGGCGGTGCCGCAGCCCGGATCGCGCTTGACCGGGTCCGGGATGTAGACGGTGGCGAAGTCCTTCTCCGGCATGGTCCGGACGGCGGCGCTCATCGCCTGCTGCCAGATCGGCCCCGGGCCGGTCGCCCCGAACACCTCGGCCTGGTACTGGCCGCCGATCCGGATGTTGCGCATCGGCACCTTGGTGCCCGGACTGCCGAGCCAGACCGAGCCGGCCAGGTTGCCGGTGTAGCCGGTGAACCAGGCGGACTTCTTCTCGTCCGTGGTGCCGGTCTTGCCCGCGATCTGGCGGTCGTCGTCCAGCCGGAGGTCCCGGGCGGTGCCGCCCTTCTCGGTCACCCCGAGCAGCACGCTGTTGATCACGTCCGCGGTGTCGGTGGACATCACCTGGTTGCAGCGGGCCGGCGGCACCGGGACGTCCTTGCCGTCCACGGTGGTGATCCGGTTGATCGCCAGCGGCGCGCAGTAGCTGCCCCGGGCGGCGAAGGTCGCGTAGACGTTGGCCATGGTCAGCGGGCTGACCTCCTGGGTGCCGAGGCCGAGGGCCGGCACCTCCTGCAGCGGGTCGCCGCTCGCCTTGCCGGTCACGCCCAGCTTGTCGGCCATCTGCTTGACGGCGCAGAGCCCGATCTCCTGCTCCATCTGCACGAAGTAGGTGTTCACGGAGAGGGCCATCGCCTGCTTGAGCGCGTACGGGCCCTTCTCGCTCGGGCTCTCGTTGGGAATGACCCCGTCCTTCTTGCCCTTGCTGAGGTTCTTCCAGGTGCCGCCGCAGGTCGTCATCGTCGGCCAGTCCATCCGGTTCGGCGAGTCGTACTGCTGGGTGGGCGGCAGCCCGGCCTCCAGGGCGGCGGCGGCCACGATCGGCTTGAAGTTGGAGCCGGGCTGGAAGCCGATGCCGCCGCCCATCGCCGCGTCCACGTTGAGGTTGACGACGGTCTGGTTCTTCTCCTTGGCCAGGCCGTACGGGCGGGTCTGGGCCATCGCGAGGATCTTGCCGCTGCCGGGCTCGACCATCGTCATGGCCGCCGAGACCGGGTCGGTGACGTACACCTTGGTGGAGACGGCGTTCTGGGCGGCGGCCTGCTTGTCCGGGTCGAGGGTGGTGTAGATGTTCAACCCGCCGGTGTCCCACAGCTTCTTGCGTTCGGCGGCGCTCTTGCCGAAGGCCGGGTCCTGCTTGACCACGTGCCGCACGTAGTCGCAGAAGAAGCCCATGCCGGCCTGGGCGGTGATGCAGCCGTTCTGCGGGTCCCGGTAGTCGAGGCCGAGCGGGGCGGCCTTGGCCTCCTTGGCCTGCTCGGCGGTGATGTGCTTGTTCTCCAGCATCTTGTCGATGACGGTGTCCCGGCGCTTCTGGGCGGCCACCGGGTGCAGCTTGGGGTCGTACTGCGACGGGTTCTGCACCAGCCCGGCGAGCGTCGCCGCCTCGGGGAGGGTGAGGTCCTTGGCGTCCTTGCCGAAGTAGCGCTGGGAGGCGGCCTGGATGCCGTACGCCTGGTGACCGTAGAAGGTGATGTTCAGGTAGTTGGTGAGGATCTGCTCCTTCGGGAGGTCCTCCTCCAGCTTGATGGCGTAGCGCAGTTCCTGGATCTTGCGGCCGAGGGTCTTGCGCTGGGCCTCGCGGACCGCCACCGGATCGTCCCCGGCCAGTTCGACGTTGACGTTCTTCACGTACTGCTGGGTCAGGGTGGAGGCGCCCTGCACGGCGGCGCCGCTCTCGGCGTTCTTGGTGATCGCCCGCAGCACGCCCTTGAGGTCGACGGCGCCGTGCTCGTAGAACCGGGCGTCCTCGATGTCGACCTGGGCCCGGCGGATCAGCGGCGACATCTGGTCCGCCGTGATGACGGTGCGGTCGCGCTCGTAGACCTTGGCGATCAGGCCGCCCTTGGCGTCGTAGATCTGGGTGGCCTGGGTGAGCGGCGGGGTCTTGAAGTCGTCGGGGATGCTCTCGAAGCTCTCGGCACCGCTCTTCGCGCCCAGTCCGACCGCGCCCGCCGCCGGCAGGATCAGGCCCGCCAGCAGGACGCCGCCCAGCACGCTGGAGCCGAGGAAGGTGGCCGCATGGCGCAGGATTCCGAGCGGGGTCTCACGGCGCCTCGGGCGTGGCACCCAGGTGTCGCCCGGGTCCCGGGCAGGTATGCGGCTCTTCGGTGACATAGATCGAACACTACGGCCGTGAATCCCCACCGTGGAGGGCCTGTTGGCGAACTATTGTCACAAAATCGCGACAGGTTCGACTCATGTGCGAGGGTCGAATGGAGGTACACGCGGAAGCAACGGCCGTTCGTCCACGGCCGGTTGCCTCCGGGTGCCGGTTGCCCACGGGTGACCTTCGTCTCCGTGCCCGTCCTGCTCAGCCCGCCGCTGGTCCCGCCGGGGCCGCCGGACTCGCCGGGCAGAACACGTCCTCGGCCGGGCGACGGCCCGTCACCAGGAAGTCCGTCACCGCCGCGTCCCCACAGGCGTTCCCGTTGGCACGGTAGACGTCATGGCCGCCGGAGTCCACGGTGACCATCCGGGCGCGGTCCCCGAAGGCCGCTCGGAGCTTGAGCGCGCCCCCGTACGGGGTGGCCGGGTCCCGCAGGTTCTGCGCCAACAGGACGTTCGCCGGGCCGCGGCCGGTCACCCGCACCGGCGGCTCGGCGGGCGCGAACGGCCAGAAGGCGCAGGGCATCACGTTCACCGGCATGCCCGCGGTGAGCGGATGGGCGGCCCGGTCGGCGGCGACGTCCTTGGCGTAGCCCGCCGGGTCGGAGGGCCAGCTGACGTCGTTGCAGAGGGTTCCGGCCGAGGCCGCGATGTGGTTCTGCAGCACCTCGTCCGGGGCCGCCTGCGGCGCCGGCAGCGGGCGCAGCCCCTGGGCGGCCAGCATCAGCCGGGCCAGCCCGGGGAACTGGGCGTCCGCGTACAGGCTGGTCAGCATGGACTCGCGCAGCCCGTTGCCGTCCAGCTCGGCCGGGTTGGCGCCGGGCCAGGGCAGCGGTGCGGCGTCCAGGCGGGCGGCGAGCTGCAGGAACAGCGGGCGCACCTGCTCGGGAGTGTCCGCGACGCGGTCCGGATTGCCCGGCGCCGAGGCCCACTTGGCGAAGTCCGGGAAGCGGTCCTCCGCACCCTGGCCGAAGGCGGCCAGCCAGCCGCGGCCGACCCGGATCGGGTCCGGGTCGTCGTTGCTGTCCAGCACGATCCGGTCGGTGTGCCCGGCGAACATCGTGGCGTAGACGGCGCCCGCGTAGGTGCCGTACGAGGTGCCCCAAGCGGACAGCCGGCGCTCCCCGAGGGCGCGGCGGATGCTGTCGATGTCGCGGGCCTCGTTGGCGGTGGACAGGCTGCGCAGCACCGGGCCGCCGTTGCGGGCGCAGGCGTCGGCGAAGCGGTGGCCGGTGGCGGTGTTCCCGTCGATCGAGCCGTCGGCGGCGGGCCAGGGGCGCAGCCTGACCATGGCCAGGTCGGCGTGGTCCAGGCCGCAACTGACCGGGGTGGAGCGGCCGACGCCGCGCGGGTCGAAGCCGACCAGGTCGAACTCGTCCAGCACCTGCTGCGGCAGTCGGCCGACGGCGCCGCTCGGCCGGTCCAGACCGTTGTCGCCGGGGCCGCCGGGGATGATCAGCAGCACGCCCCGGCGCTGGCCCGGCTTGGCGGTGGCGATCCGGGAGACGGCGACCGTGATCCCTTGGCCGTCCGGGTCGTTGTAGTCCAGCGGGACGGTGACGGTGGCGCACTCCTGGCGGGGGTCGACCTGCCCCTGGCAGGCGGACCAGTCGAGGTGGTCGCGGCGGGGGTGCCCCTGGTCCGCCGCGGCGGGCAGGGCGGTGAACGCGGTGACGGCGAGAGCGGCGGCCACGGTGGCGGCGGCGGTGCGGCGCATGGTGTTCGGCATGCCCAAGAGTCTGCTGCGGCAGTGGACTTGGGCCCATGCGGGCAGCCGGTCGGTCGGGGGTGGGGCAATCCCCCGGTGGCCGGTTGCGGCGCGCCCACGGTTCGTGCCCTGCGGGATGGCGCCCGGTCGGGCGCCGATGATTTCGGATGCTGTGCAGGAGAAGCGAGGAGGCGTCAGGGTGGAAGCCGGGACACCGGATGACGGACACGATCACGGCGGCGCGGGCGGGTCCGCGGGGCCCTCGCACCCGCCCGCGCACTCGCACTCGCACGCCCACGGGCCGGCCGCGCCGGTCTCCGCACACCTGCGGAAGGTGATCGCGGCCGTGCTGATCCCGTTCGCGGTGGCCGTCGCCGTCGGTCTGGTGGTGCTCTGGCCGGGTGGCGTCCCGCGGCACCAGCACACCGGGGTCGGCTTCGACCAGCAGATCCGGCACGGCCGGGTCACCGCCGTCCGGGAACTGCCCTGCGGCGCCCCCGATCCCGCCGACCGGGGCACCTGCCGGCAGGACACCGTGGAGGTCACCGACGGTCCGGACCGGGGCCGCACCTTCACCGTGGTCGTCCACCCGGCCGAACCCCGGCAGTACGAGGTCGGCCAGCAGGTCGTCCTGACGTACGCCCCGAACGCCCCGGCGGACCTCCGGTACAGCGTGGCGGACGTGGACCGGAACCTGCCGATGGGCGTGCTGGCCGGGCTGTTCGCCGTGGTCGTGGTGGTGATCGGGCGCTGGCGGGGGGTGGCCGCGCTGTTCGCGCTGGCGATCAGCTTCGCCGTGCTGTCGCTGTTCATCCTGCCCGCCATCCTGCGCGGTTCGGACCCTCTGCTGGTGGCGATCGTCGGCGCCAGCGCGATCATGCTGATCGCCCTCTACCTGTGCCACGGGCTGTCCGCCCGGACGTCGGTGGCGGTGCTGGGAACGCTGGTGTCCCTGGTGCTGATCGGGGTGCTCAGCCTGGTCTTCGCCGCCTGGGCGCACCTGACCGGCGACACCTCCGAGGAGACCGGGTTGGTGCACGACCTCTACCCCGGCATCGAGATCCGCGGCCTGCTGCTGGCCGGGTTCGTGATCGGCTCGCTCGGCGTGCTCTTCGACGTGACGGTCACCCAGACCTCGGCGATCTGGGAACTGCACGAGGCCGACCCGACGATGGGCGCCGGCCGGCTCTACCGGACGGGCATGCGGATCGGCCGCGACCACATCGCCTCGACCGTCAACACCCTGGTGCTCGCGTACGCGGGCGCCGCGCTGCCGCTGCTGCTGCTGTTCTCCGTCGCGCACCGGACGGTCGTCTCGGTGGCCACCAGCGAACTGGTGGCCGAGGAGATCGCCCGCACCCTGGTCGGCAGCATCGGCCTGGTCGCCGCCGTGCCCGTCACCACCGGCCTGGCCGCCCTGATCGCGGCCGCCGACCTCCCCCGCCGCCCGGCTCCCGCGCCCGCCGGGCCGACGGGGAAGCACGGGCAGCACGGGCAGTATCAGCGCGTCTAGGGTCTGCGCGGGGCACCGGGTCAGAGACCGAGCAGCCCCGGGTCCGAGGCGAGGGCGCGGAGCGGCTCGCGCGGGTCGGCGACCAGCCGGCGGGCCGCCAGGTCGAGGATGCCGCCCACCCCGGTGATCTCCGCGGCCGGCACACCGTCCTCGCGGGTCAGCCGCTGCACCACCCGGAAGGTCTTGCCCTCCCGCCAGCTGAACGCGCAGCTGATCTCCACCGTGTCCCCGGCGCGCAGCTCCCGGAGGTACTTCACCGTGGTCTCCAGCACCACCGGACCCACGCCCTTGGCGAGCAGCTCGGACTGGCGGATCCCGGCCGCCTGGAGGTACTCCCAGCGGGCGTGCTCGGCGTACTGCAGGTAGACGGCCTGGTTCAGGTGCCCCTGGGTGTCGGTCTCGTAGCCGCGTACGGTGACCCGCGTGCTGAAGTCCTGATCGGTCATGCCCCGCACGCTACTCCGGCCGGGCGACGGGCACCGCGTAACGTCCGTCACGGCAGGGTGAGGATCCTCGGGCCGTCCTCGGTGACGGCGACGGTGTGCTCGATGTGGGCCGCGCGGCTGCCGTCGGTGGTGCGCAGCGTCCAGCCGTCCGGGTCGGTGGCGTAGTCGTCGCGGCCGCCGGCCGTCAGCATCGGCTCGATGGCCAGCACCAGGCCCGGGCGCAGCGGGTAACCCCGGCCCGGGCGGCCCTCGTTGGGAACGTGCGGGTCCTCGTGCATCCGGCGGCCGATGCCGTGCCCGCCGTAGCCGTCGAGCAGCCCGTAGCGTCCGGCCCGGGCGGCCGTGCCGACGGCGTGGGCGATGTCGCCGATCCGGTTGCCGACCACGGCGGCGGCGATCCCGGCCTCCAGGGCCCGCCGGGTGGCGGCGATCAGTGCGGTGTCCTCCGGGCGGGCGGTGCCGACGGTGAAGCTGACCGCGGAGTCGCCGCACCAGCCGTCCAGCACGGCGCCGCAGTCGATGCTCACCAGGTCGCCGTCGCGCAGCCGGTAGCCGTTCGGGATGCCGTGCACCACCGCGTCGTTGACGGAGGCGCAGATCACGGCGGGGAACGGCACCGGCGCGAAGGACGGGCGGTACCCGAGGAACGGCGAGGTCGCCCCGGCCGCCGCGAGCACGCCCCGCGCCACCTCGTCCAGCTCCAGCAGGCTGACGCCCGCCGCCGCCTCCCGCTGCACCGCGGCCAGCGCGTTGGCGACCACCCGCCCGGCCTCGCGCATCGCGGCGAGGCCGGCGTCCGACTTGAGTTCGACCATGGTGAACCACTCCCCTGGATCCAATTCTTATACCGGTATTTTTATCACGGTCGCGAGAGTGGTCGACGGCACCCCGGAGAGCGCGTGACTCCCGCCCGCCGAAATTGCCACGCCCACCCGGACCAAGATCCGCTACCGTTCGACGCCGCACTCCGATGAACCGATCGCAAGGACCGGCGTGACGAACCGGCCCGACGAGTACGGGGTGCCGTAGGCGCGCCCGGGCCCGCCGGACAGGCCCTAGACTCAATGCCGGTGACTTTGCTGTCTCTGCCTCGTTGATGGTGGTGTGGCGAGGGTGGGGCAGGTCAAGTCGCCTGCGGGTGAGCGGTTGTCGGATCG
>NZ_JBVJQR010000018.1:0-159487 GCF_055608425.1 Kitasatospora sp. NPDC036934
TTCCGAACCCGGAAGCTAAGCCTCACAGCGCCGATGGTACTGCAGGGGGGACCCTGTGGGAGAGTAGGACGCCGCCGAACAATTCTTCAGAAAAGCCCCCGCCGGGTGAACCGGGCGGGGGCTTTTCGCGTTTCCGGGCCTGCCGGCCCGGTCGGCCGATGCACGGGGGGAGTTGGCTGGACAACAGTTGGCCGAAAGCTCACGCGGCGTTCGCTGGAGGACTGTGTACGGCCCGTGTGCGATGCCTATGTTCGAGCCTTCTCCGTACCCGTGCAGTGCACGACTGGGAAGGACCTCCCATGGCCTCCATCGACAGGCGCCGATTTCTTCAGTTGGGCGGTGCGTCCGTGGCCGCCGCCGGCCTCGGGGCGTTCCCGCCCGCGGTCAGCAAGGCGCTGGCCCTGCCAGCGATCAGCAGGAACCGCTCGATCAAGGACGTCGAACACGTCGTCATCCTGATGCAGGAGAACCGTTCCTTCGACCATTACTTCGGCACCCTCCGAGGGGTCCGCGGCTTCGCCGACCCGCGTCCCACGCTGCTGTCCGACGGCCGTCCCAACTGGCACCAGCCGGCCGCCGCGGTGAAGACCGGGCGGTACCACGACCGTGGTCTGCCGGCCTCCGAGAAGGAGGTGCTGCCCTGGTACATCGACCCCCGGAACACCACCGAGTACCAGGCCGGTACGGACCACGGCTGGAGCAGTGGCCACCTCGCCTGGAACGAAGGGCGCCACGACCAGTGGGTGAACCAGAAGCAGGACGTCATGACGATGGGTCACCTCAAGCGCCAGGACCTCCAGTACCACTTCGCCCTCGCCGACGCGTTCACCGTCTGCGACTCGTACTTCTGCTCCGTCCACGCGGACACCGCCCCCAACCGCATCTACCTCTGGACCGGCACCAGCGACCCGCGCAACGTGTACGGCCGCAAGCCCAACGGGCCCGGCCTGGAGGAGCGCAACAACAAGAACGGCTACACCTGGACGACGTACCCGGAGCGGCTGGAGGACGCCGGGGTCAGCTGGAAGCTGTACCAGGGCGGTTCCGGTGAGCCGGGCACCCCGACGGACAACTACACCGACAACTCGCTGATGTTCTTCGAGCGGTACCAGGTCGCCGAGGGCGCGTCCGGTCCGCTGGTGGAGAAGGGGGCGACGGACCACACGCTCAAGGAGTTCCGGGCCGACGTCGAGCAGGGCCGGTTGCCGCAGGTCTCCTGGATCGTCCCGCCGTACAAGTACAGCGAGCACCCCTCCGCGACGCCAACCGACGGCGCGTACTACATCAACCTGGTGCTGGACGCGCTCACGTCCAACCCCGAGGTGTGGGGCCGGACCGTCTTCCTCATCAACTACGACGAGAACGACGGCCTGTTCGACCACGTCGTCCCGCCGATGCCCCCGGTCGTCAGTCGCCCGGGCGGCCAGGGCATGGTCTCCACGGACCTGGAGGCCAGCCTCGGTGACGAACTGCTCGACCTCGGCAGGTACCCGGGCGAGATGAGCCCGCTGGTGCCGGGCGCGGACCGCGGCGGACTGCAGCCGATCGGCCTCGGCCCGCGGGTGCCGCTGCTCGTCATCTCCCCGTGGTCGCGCGGCGGTTGGGTCTGCTCGGAGACCTTCGACCACACCTCGGTGCTGAGGTTCCTGGAGGCCCGGTTCGGCATCGAGGAGCCCAACATCAGCGCCTGGCGCCGCGCGGTCTGCGGTGACCTCACCTCGGCGCTCGACTTCTCCGGCGCCGACCCGAAGCCGGTCTCGATCCCGGTGCCGGCGCCGATCGCCTCGCAGGGCAAGCCCTACCAGGTGCCGATGCCCCAGCGGATGCCCACCCAGGAGCCGGGCACCCGCCCGGCCCGCGCGCTCCCGTACGACCTGCGGGTCAACGAGGACGAGACCGACGACGCCACGGTGTTCCAGCTCAACCTGAACAACCGGGGCTCGGCGGGTGCCTGGCTCTACGTCTACGACCGGCTGGCGCCGACGGCGGCCCCCCGCCGCTACACCATCTCGGCCGGCGACAGCTTCGAGGACCACTGGCCGCTGACCGACGGCGGCTACCACCTCGTCGCCCACGGGCCGAACGGTTCGGTGCAGGAGTTCGAGGGCAAGACGGTGGGCGGCCTGGTCGCCCGCTTCGAGCCCGCGAAGAACAGGGTGCGGGTCACGGTGTCCAACCACGGGGACACCACCCGCACGGTCACCGCCGAGGAGGCCTACACCAAGGGCGCGAAGCAAGGCCGTACCCTGCGCCCCGGCGACGACGCCCGGTTCACCTTCGAACTGCGCGCCGACAGCCGCTGGTACGACGTCACGGTGACGGGCACGGACGGACCGGCGTTCCGCCGCCGCTGGGCCGGACACGCGGAGAACGGTCGCCCCGGCACCAGCGACCCCGGGCCGCGCTGACCCCGGGCCCGGGAAGGCAACGGGTCGCCCGCCTCGCACACGTGGGGCGGGCGACCGGGCCGGCGGGCCGTCAGGGGCGGCCCGGCACCCACAGCGGGACGGGGCCGAGCAGGGGCATGGCCCGCGCGGCGTCCTGCTCCAGCCAGCCCTCCACCCGTGCCGGATCGCCCTCGCTCAGCTCGACCAGCGCGGCGGCGGCGATCCGGGCGCAGCACAGCACCAGGGCCAGGGTGTCCTGGCGGCGGTGTCGCTCCCGGACGTAGGCCTCGACCCGTTCCGCCACGCGGAGGTGGTGGGACGGGCCGTCCTCGGCGGTCAGCGCCTGGACCCCGTGCCAGATCAGGGTCAGCGCGCAGGGCTCGGCCGGGTGGGTCACCTCCTCCCGGTGGGCCTGCTCACGGGCCTCCGCCGAGCGCTGCCCGAGCCATCCGAGGGCCGTCGCCGCGTCGTCGGCGCAGGAGCGCAGCAGCAGCTCGGCCGCCTGCGCCACGACGGCGGGCAGCACCGCCGAGGCCGCCACCCGCAATCCGGGGGCCGGCGCGTCGCCGAAGGACAGCCAGGCGTCCGCGAAGGAGGCCGCGCGCAGCCCGCCCACCCAGGCGGGCGCCCCGCCCGTGGACCCCACCCACTCCTCGGCCCCCAGCCGCACCAGCCCCACCGCGACCAGATTCGCCGCGTCCCCGTCCAGCCCCAGCAGCCGTCCGCTCCGCACCACGCACCCCCACCTGCGTTCGTCACTCGTCGGTCACATCCCATCACAGCGAGGCGGGAACGAACTAGGCAGGGCCACGTCACAAATCGATTCCGACACGAAGCACCTTTCGGCGGTGGCTCCGGCGCGATCGGCGCGGTCGGCGGTGGCTCCGGCGCGGTCGGCGTGGTCGACACCCGTCGCCGGGAGGCCGAGCGGGCCCCGTAGGGACGCAGGCCCGGGCTCGGGGACGGGCTCGTTCGGACAGGGACGGGTCGCACCCAGAAATGGGGACGCGTCTCACCGCGCAGGCCAGCGCCGTGAGACGCGTCCCGGCGGCCGGTGGGACGAACGGCCGTCTCCCGTACGGAGGGTGGAGTGAGGCAGAGTGCTGCTGCGACCCGGTGATCACGAGCCGGCTCCCGGGGTCGCTCCCTGTGACGACCCCTCATGGATTCGGAGAACCCTGTGAGTACCCTCCTCCCCACCCGGCGCCGGTTGTCGCTGGGCCTGGCCCTGGCGTCCGTGTTGACCGGTGTCGGCGCGTACACCGCCTCGGTCGCCTCCGCCGCCACCGCGCCGGCCCCGATACCGATCACCTCCCCGTCCTGCCCGGCCAACCTGACGCAGGGCGAGGCCGACGGCTGCGTCACCCAGCTCCAGACGGAGCTCAACCTGACCGGCGCGACCCTCACCGTGGACGGGCAGTTCGGGTCTGCCACCGGCACGGCCGTGCGCACCTTCCAGTCCTCGCACTCGCTGACGGCCGACGGCATCGTGGGGCCGGCCACCAAGGCGAAGCTCGACGCGGCGGCCGCCGCCGCCACCGGCACCGTGGACCTGCGCACCCAGTGCGGGACGCTGCAGACCGGTGCCTCCGGGCAGTGCGCCTCGACGCTGCAGACGATGCTGAACACCTTCAACGCCGGCCGCCTCACCGTGGACGGGCAGTTCGGGCCGGCCACCGACACCGCCGTGCGCAACTTCCAGGCCGCGCACTCGCTGGCCATCGACGGCATCGTCGGCACCTCCGTCAAGAACGCCCTCTACACCAGCACCCCCACCCCGCTGCCCAGCGGCACCATCGACCCCACCAAGGTCCTGAACGCGGCGAAGTCCTACCTGGGCCTCCCGTACGTGTGGGGCGGTGGCCACTCGCTGCGCGGTGAGGGCGCCGGCCCGACGCTCGGCACCTGCGACGGCTACACCGGCTCGATCCAGCCCTGCCCGGCCAACACCACCGTGGGCTTCGACTGTTCGGGCCTGGTCCGGGCGGCCTTCTGGTTCGGCGCCGGGATCGACCTCGCCAACGGCGGCGACACCACCGAGCAGACCCTGGACAAGCACCTCACCCCGATCACCGAGGCCCAGCGCCGCCCCGGCGACGTCGAGTACTTCGGCACCGATGCCCACAACACCGTCCACGTCGTGCTCTACGCCGGCACCGACCCCGCTACCGGCGCCGACATGATGTACGAGGCCAAGGAGACCGGCACCAACGTCCACTACGTCGGCCTGCGCACCGGCGGCTACTGGTACCACGTCACGGCCTGACCTCACGGACCGTACGGGCGTCGCGCGGGGGACGGCAGCCGTCCCCCGCGCGACGCGCCGTCGGATCGCGGGGCCGCCCGGTTCGGCTCGGCTCGAACCCTGTCGGGGCCGTCGTCCGTGGTACCGGTTGAGGCCGGGTGACAGCCGGCGAGGACGGACGCGGGAGGACAGCAGCGATGGCCTGGTACCAGGGGCCGAGCCGGATCACGGTGACGGCGGTGGAAGGGGATTGGCCGCAGCGCGCGGTGGTGATCGTCCGGGGAGCCGCGCCGGTGGAGATCCCGGCGACGGTCGGCGCGGTCCACCTGGTGGAGGCGGAGAGCTGGCAGCTGGCGCTGGAGCACCGGTTCGAGGCCGAGTGGTGCCCCAACATCCGTGCTGTGCAGGGGCGTTGGCAGGAGATCCGGGGCGTGCTGACCCAGCTGGTGCACAGCCGCAACCGGGACCGGGCGGGGGACCGCCGGGACCGCAACCTGGCACTGCGGATCGAGCGGGTAGAGCCGGACGGCGGCGCGCCCGGGGCCGTCCCGGCGGCGTCGGCCGCGCGCCGGACCACGACGGCGGGGGCGCCGACCACGGGGGCGGCCCCGGGCCGGCGGACGGTCACCTCCACGGCGGACCAGGACTTCCGGCGCCCGGCCGCCACCGCCCGCCCGACCACCTCCGCGAGCCCGGCCGTCCCCGCTGTTCCCGCCGTCCCGGCCCATGTTGCCGGTCCCGCGACCGCCACCCCCGGCCGGCCCGCCTCGCCGTACCGGAGCCGGGGCGTCTGACACCGCGCCGGGTCCTGCTCCACCTCGTGCGGATCCACGGCGTGTGCCGTGTGACGCGAGCGCTTCAGGCGGTGGGTGAGCAGTCGGGTCGGCGGGTCGAGCCGAAGTGGTCGGCCGCATGTGTCCACTGAGACGCCGGCCCCTTCCGTGCTGCGCCCTGGGGCGCCACTTGTTCTTCGACGGCCCGGACCGCTTCCCGCCGGGGAGTGCGACCCCGGACTGCGCTCCGGTCATGCGCGACCTTCCCGTCAGTTGGCTGCCGCTCCCGGCCCTGGCTTCCGAGCGTGGTGCGCAACTCGCCGACTGAGGCGCCCGGTCACACGTCACCATCGCGGGGGAGGACCGCCGTTCGGAGACGATGGGTGACCGGGAGGCTGGCGGCCACGGTCGGCCCCCGATGGTGATCCGCGCTGCTGGTCCGGTCCTGTTCGGCCGGGGCACGGCTCTGCGAGAATCGACCGGTCGGCAGAACAGGCGAGGAGGTCTCCCTTGGGCGGGGACGAGATGCGGTCACGGATTCCACAACTGCGGCTGGACGAGCTGCTGGAGGAGCTCCAGGCGCGCATCGACGCCGCTCGGGGGACCCGGGACCGGGTGCACAGCCTGCTGGAGGCGGTGCTGTCGGTGGGCCGGGAGCTGGATCTGACCCAGGTGCTGCGGCGCATCGTCGAGGCGGCCGCGGTGTTGGTGGACGCCCGGTACGCGGCGCTCGGAGTGATCGGCCCGGACGGGGAGACGCTGTCGGAGTTCCTCACTGTCGGTCTGTCCGAGGAGGAGATCGCGAAGATCGGCCCCTACCCGACGGGCCGGGGCATCCTCGGAGAGTTGATCCACCACCCCGAGGCGCTGCGGCTCGGGGAGCTGTCCGGGCACCGGGCGTCCTACGGGTTCCCGGCGAACCATCCGCCGATGCGCACGTTCCTCGGTGTGCCGGTGCGGGTGCGCGCCGAGGTGTTCGGCAACCTCTACCTCACGGACAAGCGGGGCGGGGAGGAATTCGACGCCGACGACGAGTCGGTGATCTCGACGCTTGCGGTGGCGGCCGGGGTGGCGATCGACAACGCCCGCCTGTACGAGGAGTCGCAGCGCCAGCACCGCTGGCTGGCCGCGAACGCCGAGATCACCCGCGGGCTGCTGTCCGGCAGTGCCCGCTCCCAGGTGCTGGAGCTGATCGCCCAGCGCGCGCGGGAGATCACCGGGTCGGAGCTGGCCGACGTGTCCGTCCCCGTCGCCGGCACCGAGGCAGTGCGGGTGGAGCTCGCACTGGGTGGGGACGAAGCCGAGCGGTTGGGCCTGGTGGTGCCGTTCGAAGGCTCGTTGTCGGGCGAGGCGTGTGTTCAGGGCTCACCGGCGGCGACGGCCGATCTGGCGGGCGACCCGAGGTTGACGGCGGGCCCGCGGCGCTTCGACGGCCTGGGGCCGGCGGTCGCGGTGCCGCTCGGCCGGGGCGCAGGCCAGGTCGAGGGTGTGCTGCTGCTGGCCAGGCGGTCAGGAGAGACGCCGTTCACGGAGCGGGAGATCACCCCGCTGCTGGGGTTCGCCGACCAGGCGGCGCTGGCCCTGGAGCTGGCGGAGCGCCGCCGCGACGCGGAGCAGCTGGCGATGCTGGAGGACCGCGACCGGATCGCCCGCGATCTGCACGACCTGGCGATCCAGCGGCTGTTCGCGACCGGGATGACGCTGCAGAGCGCGGCCCGCTTGATCGACCACTCCGGTGCCTCGGACCGGGTGCTGCGGGCGGTCGGTGACCTGGACGAGACCATCAAGATCATCCGCTCGACGATCTTCGGCCTCCGCGCCCGGGACGACAACGCGGGCCAGGGCCTTCGCGCCCGGGTGGTGCGCGTCGTCGAGCAAGCCCAGGCGGCGCTGGGCTTCGCGCCGAGACTGAGCATGGAAGGCCTGCTCGACACGGACGTTCCCGCGGAGGTGGCCGAGCACGTGGTGGCGGTACTGGGGGAGGCGCTGAGCAACGCGGCCCGGCACGCGAAGGCCCGCCGCGTCGAGGTGGTGCTCCAGGCGGCCGGGGCACGGGTCGTGCTGACCGTACGGGATGACGGCGCCGGGATCCCGGAGCAGGGACGACGCAGCGGCCTGCGCAATCTCGCCGAGCGGGCCGAGAGCCTCGGCGGCACCCTGGAACTCGCGAGCCCGCCGGAGGGTGGGACGGACCTGGTGTGGTCGGTGCCGCTCGGCTGACCCGGGCAGGGTGCCGCACTCATGTCGCGGGTCGGCGTTCGCCCGCCGGCCTGGACTGACGCGGTAGCGAGGCGGGTAGGATTCGGCCCTTCAGCAGTTCGGGCCGGATCCGGACGGTCACCCGGCCGGCGGGTCGGGCTGCCGGGGCGATCTCGGCCGGGGGAGGCTCCTCGCTCACGACGGCCCGGCCGAGCACGGTCACGCTCCAGCCGCTGCCGTCGGTCTCGTCCACCTCGCTGACCTCGAAGGCGACGAGAGCTCCCGAGACGGCCCGGATCAGCTCGGAGTCGGCGGCGGCGCTCAGCAGCACCCCCGCGTCACCGTCGAGGAGGTACCGGGTGGGGAGGACGGCCGGCAGGGCGCCCACGGTGTAGACGACGCGGCCGATCGAGGCCGTGGCCAGGAGCCGCAGGCACTGCCGCTCGTCCAGCGACGGCGTGGTATCGGGTGTCATGGCATCGATGCTCGCGCTGCGCCCTCCGGTGGGGGAGGGGCCATTGGTCCCCGGGCGGCGGCCGGCGGGCCCGGTTCCGGGCGGGCCGGGCGGCTTTCCGGTGGGCAGCGGAGACGGGTTCAGCGGGTGGGTCGCCCGGTGCCCTGCTTCTGGACGGCGAGGGTCTCCGTGGCGATGATGGCGGCCTGGACCCGGCGCTCCACGCCGAGTTTGGCGAGCAGCCGGGAGACGTGGTTCTTGACGGTCTTCTCGGCGAGGTAGAGTCGCTGGCCGATCTGGCGGTTGGTCAGCCCTTCGCCGACGAGGGCGAGGATCTCCCGTTCCCGGTCGGTGAGTTCGGGGAAGGCCTGGGTCGGAGCGGGAGCGTCGCCCCGCAGCCGGGCCATCAGGCGGGTGGTGGCGCCGGGGTCGAGCATGGACTGACCGGCGGCGACGGTCCGTACGGCGGAGACGAGATCGGTGCCGCTGATCTGCTTCAGGACGTAGCCGGCGGCGCCGGCCATGATGGAGTCGAGCAGGGCCTCCTCGTCGTCGAAGGAGGTGAGCATCAGGCAGGCGAGTTCGGGCATGCGTGAGCGGAGTTCGCGGCACACGGTCACGCCGTCGCCGTCCGGCAGCCGCATGTCCAGGATGGCGACGTCGGGACGCAGGGCCGGCACGCGGGTGATCGCCTGCTCGGCGGTGGCGGCCTCGCCGATCACGGTCAGTCCGGGCTCCGCGTCCAGCAGGTCGTGGACACCCCGGCGAACGACCTCGTGGTCGTCGAGGAGGAACACCTTGACGGGGGTGATCGACTGCTCTGCCGCGTGGTCGGCCATCGCTTCTCCGTACTTCGGGGCCCGGCACCGGATGGTGCGGACGCAACCTGCGAGGAGTCTGCCGCGTGCGCGAGCGCACCGGTAGGGCCGGAAGACCCTGTCCCCGGCGAGGCAGCGGCCGGCGGGAGCCGTGATGATGTGGTGTCGCCGTGCCACGACCCTTCGGCGGCGGTCAGGTGCCGCGGAGCTTCGCCGGACCACCGCTCTCGCCGCGAGGTGGCCGGGTGGCGGGCAGCCGGCGGGTGAAGGGGAAGCCGGCCAAGGTGATCCCGGCGGCGGCCAGGATGCCGGCCTTCAGGCCGTCGAGCTGGGCGGTCCGGTACGCGGTGATCACGGCGTCCGCCTCCGACGGCGGGATCGAGGTCGTCGCGAGGGCGGCGGCGGCCTGGTCGGCCGGTACGAAGTTGAGCCCGGACTCGACCTGGATCCCGGCCTGTTGGCGGACGGCGTCCGAGACCGCCGGGTCCTTCGCCAGCGCACTGGTGAAGGCACTCGCCAAGGCGCCGATCAGAATGGCGCCGATCAGTGCGGTACCGAGGGACGAGCCGAGGTTCTGGGCCGTGTACTGCAGGCCGCCGACCTCGCTGCGTTCGGATTCTCCGACGCTCGACTGCACGACGTTGCCCAGCTGGGAGGCGAGCAGCCCCATCCCCAGCCCGAGCAGCGCCATCGCCAGGGCGAAGGACAGGTCGTCGAGGTCGGGCTTGATGGTGCCGAGCAACCACAGGGCCGCGGCGAACAGCACCAGCAGGCCGACCCGGACGACGGTCCGGGGAGACGCGAACCGGCCCAGCACCGGACCGCTCATCGCGGCCGCCAGCATCGTGATCGAGACGGGCAGCAGCCTCAGCCCGGTCTGGAAGGCGTCCAGCCCCTGCACGACCTGGAGGTAGAGCGGAATCGCGAAGAACAGGCCGAGCAGGACGACGTTCTGGCTGAACAGCATCAGCAGACCGGAGCGCAGGCTGGGGATGCCGAACAGCGTGAACCGCACCAGCGGGTCCGTCCGGCGAGCCTCCCAGAGGCGGAAGAGGTAGAGGAGGGCGAGGCCGAGCGCGATGACGAAGACCGTCGGGGCGAACCCGAGGACCGTGAAAGGGGCATTGCGCGGACGGAGCCATCCCCAGGAACTGCTCTGCAGGACGGCCAGCACCACGAGGGTCAGTCCGGCGACCGACAGCACCACACCGCCCACGTCGAGCCGTGGGCGGTGCTCGGGCGCCGGCTGTGGCGGGATCCAGCGCATGAAGAGGAGGATGACGACCACGAGCACGGCCTCACCGGCGAACACCAGGCGCCAGGTCAGGTACGTGGTCACCCATCCTCCGAGCAGCGGTCCCACCGCGATCCCCGCCCCGGCCAGTCCGCCGATGACCCCGTAGGCGGTCGAGCGGTCGCGGCCCCGGTACGTGCCCGCCACCAGGGCGGCGAGGGCCGGCAGCACCAGCGCGGCCCCGAAACCCTCGATGACGGACCAGCCGAGCGCCAGTACCACCAGGGTGGGCGCGACGGCGGTGAGGGTGGAGCCGACCGCGTAGACGACGAGTCCGATGACGAAGATCCGGCGGCGTCCGAACATGTCGCCGAGCTTCCCGCCGGTGATCATGAAGGCGGCCATGACCAGCGTGTAGAGAGTGATGACCGCCTGGATCGCCGTCACCTCGGTGTCGAAGTCGATCACCAGCTGGCTGATCGACACGTTCATCACCGAGGCGTCCAACACCATGAGGAACTGTGCCATCCCGAGGATGATCAGGACCTTCCACCGACTCACTGGGCCTCCAAGGGTTTCACACGCCGACTCGCGCGTTGATCCGGCCGTCGCTGATCGCGGTGAGGAGCGCGGCGTGGTCGGCGCGGGTTCGTTCCGCGTACGCAAGGGCGAAGTCGGCGACGGCGCGGTCGAAGCCGTCACCGGAGCCGAGGTACGCGGCGATCGCGACCCGGTCCCCGGTGCGCGCGTGCCCGCGGGCGAGGGTGCGGCCGCACAGGTCGGCGTACTGCTCCAGCAGGAGCCGCGGCATGCCCTCGACGACGGCGGCGCCCTTCATGTCGCGCAGCTGCCGCCAGTAGAAGTCGCGGCCCGCCGGGCCGGTGGCCCAGCCCAGGAAGATGTCGCCGGCGGCCTGGAGCGCGCGCTGCCCGACGACCACCCGCTGGCCCTGGTGCCGGTGAGGGCTGGGCGCGAGATGCGGTTCCAGCACCGACCGCTCGGCTTCCTTCACCTGGAGGACGAGCGGCTCACCGGTGTTGCGCCCACGGAACAGGCCGATGTAGCAACGAGTGCCTACGCTGCCCACGCCGACCACCTTGCGGGCCGCGTCGACCAGCTCGAAGCGGTCGAGGAGCGCTGCGCGTTCCTCCGGCAGGGTGTCGCGGTAGTCCTGGAGGACCTGCCGGAGGAGGGGCAGCTCCTCCGGGGCCACCGGCTCCAGCAGCGGTGGATCGTGGATGATGCGGGGTCGGCCGCCCGGGCCCGGCTCGGTGAGCTTGGCCAGGGCGTGCAGACTGGTGCGCCTGCGGGCCTTCTTCAGGGTGGCCTCGACGCGCGCTCGGTACTTCGGTTTCCGGATCCGCGGCAGCAGGTCGGCGGTGTCCACCCGCTCGTACCAGACGTCGAGTTCGCCGAGGCCGGCGAGCCGTCGCATGGCGAGCCGGTACGCGCGGACGGAGGCCCGTGCAGCGGCCCGCGCGGACGAGTCGGACCCCCGGTTCTCGAACGCGGCGACGGCGACACTGGCGGCGAGGCGTTTGACGTCCCATTCGAAGGGGCCGGGCAGGGTCTCGTCGAAGTCGTTGAGATCGAACAGCAGGGCGCGCTCGGGCGAGGCGAAGAGGCCGAAGTTGCACAGGTGCGCGTCCCCGCAGAGCTGGACGTCCAGGCCGGTGTTCGCGGTGGCGGCGAGGTCCGCGACCATGATCGCGGGCGCACCGCGCAGGAAGGCGAAGCGGGAGCCCGCCATTCGGCCGTACCGGATCGGTACCAGCTCCGGAACACGGCAGGCGGCCTGGCGTTCGAGGACGTCGACGGGGTCGGGCCGGTCCGGCGCGGAGATCCAGTTCCCGTGGGCCGAGCGCGGCACGCGCTCACGGGCTCGTCTTCCCGCGCCGATGGAGTCGGAGGTCATGGCTTCCACTCGGCCAGTGTCGCCGCCCCCCGATGGACCGGCTCCCTCAGGCGGCTGTTCGGATGCCGCCGCCGCTCGCTCCGGGTGCTGTGGGCGTCACGCCCGTACCTGCTGGTGTCCCGGGTGCGTGGCCTCCCTGACACTGCCCTTGATGTGGGCGAGGCCGCGGGCCATGGCACCGGCCAGGAGGAACACGGCAGTGATGAAGATCCATCCGTCCCTCTCGTCGACGCCGGCGCCGACAGCCGGGGCGGGCCGCTCCGCCACGGGTGAGTCCGGCGGGGCGGGGTGCGTCATCGTCTTGGCGATCGCGACGACACCGGACAGCGCGTGCTTGATCGCGTCGGCGGCGACCACCGAGGTTCCGAGCACGACCCAGCCGAGCCGTCCGATCTGCTCCGGAGCGGGCGTCGTGGCCGGACGTGATACCTGGTGGTGGATGCCGGGCATGCGTCTCGCCTCCTTTGCCGAGTTCTTGCCGAGGTGGAAGGGGTGGTCCCTCCCTCTCCCTCCCGAGGTTCGCAGAGTTCGGCCGGCGTGCCATGAGTCGTCCGGCCCATGCACGGGGGCCGGTCGTCCGCCGGAACCCACTTCACGCCGTCGTCCCAAGCGAGCCGGGGGTGTCCTGCCGCGACCGGTCGACGGGGCGGGCTCCGATGACGCCGGTGCTGGCGGGGAGGGCCGTTCGCGAGGGAGTCCTCACCGCCGTCGAGTCGATCATCATGCTGGACGCCGGGTGCTGGCTCGAGTTCCCGGGTCACCGAACGGCCCGGCCTGGTGGGCTGGCCCACCTGCCACTGGGCCACCGATCAGCCCGCGCCCGTGGCCGCGGCGGCCGGCCGCTGAGCGGATCCTGCGGGGCCCTGCCGCACGGCTGACACGGTGCATCCGATCGGGTGGACCCGCCCCCGCTGCCGGAAGCACGGGAGTCCCCCTCGCAGGCTCACGCGCCCAGCCGCGCCCCGAGCGCCGACAGTCGCCGGTCGAGCGTCGGCATCACGCGCGGTGCCCAGGCGGCGACGGCGATCGCGGTGGCGACTCCGGCCCAGGCGACCGGGCCGAGGGGTGTGCAGCCGAAGAACCGGCTGACCAGAGGCGTCTCGATCAGGCCGACCAGTACGGCGGCCGATCCGAGGACGGTCACCAGCACCAGCGGACTGTGGCGCCGGCCGGCCAGGGTCTGGGCGAGTTGGGCGCCGACCACTCCGCACAGCGCCATCGTGCTGGTCCGCCGCGCGGAGCCCGGGGTGATCGTGCCGATCAGCCAGGCCGTGCTCGCGCCGAGTGTGGTGACGATGCCCCGGTGGCGGATCTGCCGGGTCAGCGGGTCGCCGAGCGCCGCGAGGCCGACGGGGGCACTGTCCCCCAGGGCCGACCCGCCGTCCGGCCGCTCGTCGAGGGTCTCGTCCCGGGGAGTGACCGAGACGGCCATGGCGGGAAACATGTCGGTGAGCAGGTTGACCAGCAGGATCTGCCGGGTCGACAGCGGCGACGAGCCGGAGAGCAGTGTGCCGAGCACCGAGAAGCCGATCTCGCCGGCGTTGCCGCCGATCAGCACGCTGATCGCGTCCGCGACGCTGCGCCACAGCGCACGGCCTTCGGCGACGGCGGCGACCAGCATCGACAGGTCATCGCTGGTGATCACCAGGTCGGCCGCGTTGCGGGCCGCCGCCGAGCCGCGCGCGGCGATGCCGATACCGACGTCGGCGGCACGGATGGCGGCGGCGTCGTTCGCACCGTCCCCGACCATGGCCACCACCTGCCCGGCTTCCTGGAGCGCCTCCACCACGTGCAACTTCTGTTCGGGCGCGACCCGGGCCACCACTCCGGCCTCGCGCAACAGGCGGGTCCGCCCGGCCCGGTCCCGGGCGGCCAGCTCGTCACCCGTGACCACCACGACGTCGTCCGGCCAGCCGAGCTGGACGGCGACGGCTCGGGCGGTCCGCGGGTGGTCGCCGGTGAGCATGACGGGCCGCACGCCGGCCTCGCGCAGGTCGGCCACCAGCGGCGCGGAGCTGGGACGAGGGGTGTCGGCCAGCCCGACGAACCCGAGCAGTTCCATGCCCGCCGGGGGCCGCGCCAGCGCCTCGGAGGCTTCGTCGTCGGGCCCGAGTCGGGCACTGGCGACCGCCAGCACCCGCAGGCCGTCGGCGGCCAGGGACTGTGCGGCGGCGTCCCCGCGGGCGTTCTCGCAGGCCGGCAGGACGACCTCGGGTGCGCCCTTCACCAGCAGGAACTCCGCACCGTCCGCGCCGGTCCCCACGGCGGCCGCGTAGCCGCGGCTGGCCTCGAACGGCTGCACCGCGCCGGGTGTCCACGGCGACCCGGGCGGCGCCGCGACGAGGATCGCCTCATCGGTGGAGTGCGCGTGGACGCCCGCCTCGGCCTCGGGGGTTCGGCAGGTCAGTGCGGCGGCCTGGAGCACCGGCGCCGCATCGGCGGCGTCCGCCGGGTGTTCGGCACCGTCCGCGGTGGCGACCCGGTCCACGTGCAACCGGTTCGCGGTCAGGGTGCCGGTCTTGTCGAAGCAGACGGTGTCCATCCGGCCGAGCGCCTCCAGCGCGCGCGGGGTGCGGACCAGGATGCCGATCCGGCTGAGCCGGCGTGTCGCGGCCAGCTGCGCGACGGTCGCCACCAGAGGCAGACCCTCGGGGACGGCGGCGACGGCAACCGCCAGTCCGCCGCGGACCGCCTGTCGCACCGGCCGGCCGCGCAGCAGCGAAAGGCCGGTCACGGCGGCGCCGCCCAGCAGGGTGAACGGCAACATCTCGCTGGTCAGTTCGTGCAGCCGGGCCTGTACGCCGGGGGCCTGCTGGGCGCGCGAGGCCAGCTGCGCCGCTCGGCCGGCCTCGGTCTGGTCACCCGTACCGGCCACCACGGCGCGGCCGTGTCCCGCGACCACCGTGGTGCCCTCGAAGACCATGCAGTGGCGCTCGGCCACGGGAGCCTGTGGCGTGGCGTCCACCTGTTTGCCGGTCGGCAGCGATTCACCGGTCAGTGAGGACTCGTCGACCTCGAGATCCTCGGCTTCCAGCAGCCGGGCATCAGCCGGCACCACGTCACCGGTGTACAGCTCGATCACCTCACCCGGCGTCAGCCGCCCGGCCTCCACCGTCCTGGTCTTCCCGGCCGCCAAGTCGACGACCTTACGGGCCTTTTGACGCTCACCCAGCTTCAGGCCGGCGAGCGCGCGCTCGGCGCGCAACCGCTGTACGCCGCCGACCAGCGCGTTCACGGCCATCGCGCCGACCACCAGCAGCGCGTCCACGGTGGACCCCAGCAGCGCCGAGGCCACCGCCCCGACCAGGAGCAGCGGGGTCAGTGGATCGCGCAGTTCGGCACGCACGGCCACCAGAAGACGGACCGTCAGGCGCGCCGGGGTGAACGCGGGAAGCCGCGCGGCCCTGCCCGCCATCGTCCGCAGGCCCGCCGGTACGGTCGGCTCGCGCGCCTCGGCGCCGGCGCGCAGCCGGGTCAACGCCTCCTGCGGCAGCAGGGCGTGCCAGGGCACCCGGGGCGGCGGGTGCGGCGCGCGATCGACGCTCACGCCGAGGGCGGCCCGCCAGCCGGAGACGAGCGCGGCGGCAGCGGCGGCATTGACCGGGCTGACCCGGAAGCCGAGCGGGAAGGTGAGGAGCTTGGAACGCGCACCCCTCGTCACCACCATCAGCCCGGCGAGCGCCGCACCCGCCTCGGCGAAGACCTTGGAGTGCTCCCCGACCGCGCGTGCGGCCGGGATCGCCGCCAGCAGCCGCCACGCCCCGGTCAGTCCGTGCAGCAGCAGGACGTCCGCGCCCCAGACGACCGCACTGCGCTCGTCGGTGAGCGAGACGGCGATGTCGCTGCGCAGCAGCCCGGCCAGCACCTCTCGGCCGGCCTGGCCCAGCTCCTCTTCCGTCGCGGCGTCACCGCCCGGGACGTGAGCCACCGTCAGGACCACCCGGCCGTCGCGCTGGAGCCCTCGGACCACCTCGGCCAACGGCTCTTCCGCGCCCACGAGTTCGTCCGCGAGCGCGGCGAAGTCGCCCAGTGTTCCGTCGTCCTGGACGACGACGTGGAGGCCGGCCCGGCGGGCCGCATCCAGGGCCGCCTCGGCCAGCGGGTCGACCTCCCAGCCGACCAGGACGGTGCCGACGTCCTCACCGCCCGACGAGGCGATCATCAGTCCGGTGTCCGATTCGCCCTGGTCCGGCACCGGGCGCAGGTCCAACTCCACTTCCCCGCCCGGTGGTTCCCCGCCGGACCGTTGGCCACCCGACACCTGGCCACCCGGCTGTTGGGCGCCCGACTGTTTGGCGCCCGACTGTTCGGCGCCCGGCTGTTGGGCGTCCGACTCCAGGGCCGCCGTCGCGGCCTGCCACAGCCGGTCGTGGTCCCAGTCGCTCACGTTCGGATTGACGTCCAGGACGGTACGCCGGGTGCTGCGCAGCGCCTGCGGGTGCAGCACCACGGTGTCCACGAGTTCCAGCTGCCGCAGCCGGTCGAGGTTGCGCACCAGGACGCCTTCGCGGGCCAGCTCCGTGCCCAGGGCCGCGGCGAAGGCGGCCGGGCCGTAGCGGGCGGCCTTCGGGTTCCCGGCCAGCAGCGCCTCGGCCGCCTCGTGCACGTCACGCGTGAACAGCAGCGCTCCGGCCGCGCCGAGCAGCGTTCCGGTGACCGCCTGGTCCCGGTACTCCTCGCCCGGGTAGCGGTGGATCGGCGGGCGGGCGACCCGACTGCCGCCCAGGCTCAGCCGCTCCGGCGCGCAGACCGTGTCGTGGGCGGCGTCGAAGGCTGCCGCCCTGGCGATGGACTCGGTCAACTGGCCCAGCCGCAGCGCGGCGTCCAGCGCGAGGGCGGTTGGCGACTGCCCGATGCCGTGGGCGGCGGCGTTGACGCCGGCCAGGACCAGATCGGTGGCCGAGCGGCCCAGCCGGCGCCGCATGACCGTCCGGACGTGAGGGTCCTCGCGCAGCAGCGTGACACCGGCGGTGACGAGGTGCGGCGCGCTCTTCAGGCGGACCGTCCGCGCGGCGACCGCCGTGGCGATGCCGACCGCGTCGCAGGCCACGGCGAGCGCCCCGGACCGGATGCCCCCGGTGTGGCCGGGGTGCGCCGGTTCCAGGACGTCCTCGTCGGGACGTTCCAGCTTCTGTGCGGCGGCCAACTCGGTCGCCCGGTCCACCACCCGGTCGGTGACCGCGTCCTGGGTCATCTGCACGACCAGCCGGGCCAGCCCGCCGTCCCAGTAGGCGGCGAGCACGTCCGGCCGCTTGGTCAGCCCGGCCGCCACCCGCTTCGCCGCCGCTTCCACGGTCCGGGCGGTGGCACCCGGGCCGGGACGCAGCGGAAGCTGTACCCGGGATCCGGCGAGCCAGTACCCGCGCCCGGGCGTCACCGCGTTGACGCCGACCCGGCCCACCCGCACCGCCGCGGATGACACCGCCGCCGCCCCGCGCGCGGAGGTGCGCACGCCGGCCTCAGCAGTCTCGACCGCCCCCTGCACGGCAGCCCCTACCGCCGGGAGAATCCGACGGGCTCCCCGGACGGGTGCCCCCAGTGCGAGGTCCAAACCCGCTGCGGGCAGCCGTGCGACCAGGTGCAGGAGCATCTCTCACCTCACGGGACCGGACCGACGCCCCTAGCGGCCGGCCGTCGGGGCCGGTGATCCGGCTGCGGTCCGGCTCCGGGAGGCCTTGGTCGTGGTCGTCTTCGCCGTACGCGGCTTCGTCGTCGCCTTGCGCTTGGCCGACGGCGCCGCCTCGGCACGCGGAGCGGGCGCCGTGCCCGTCCTGGCCTCCGAGGCGCCGGCGTCGGCTGCGCCCTTCGGGCCCGACTGGGTCAGCCACACCACCGCGGCACCCGCGGCCGCCACCGGCCACTCGACCACACCTGCCGCGCCCAGCAGGCCGACACCTGCATAGGCCGCGATCCGGCGCGAGCGGGGTGACACGACGCCGACCGCGTCCAGGACGCCGTCGAATGCCCCTTTGACCCTGTCGGCACCGGGCACACGGCTCGCTGCCGTCATGACCGTGTCGATCGGACGAAGCAGCTTCTCCGCGGCCGAGGCGGACGTTGAAGGTGTGCGCTTGTTCGTGACCATGGGCCGTCTCACCTCCTCTTCGTCGCATACCCGGCATTCCGGGACGGAAATCAGCTCCTGCCCGGTCAGTGCGCCCTGGCGGACTTCCGGACGGTCTGAGCCCCGGTGTCCTTCCGTCCGGGCAGGGCGTGGGGAGGCCGGGGCTCAGGGGCGGGGCGGGCCCGCGGTCACTCGGCGAGGAGGGCCGGCAGTGCCGCGTTGACCGCCTCGGCGTGGGTCCACAGCAGGCCGTGCGGTGCGCCCTCGATCCCCACGTACTCGGCGGAGGGCAGCGCGCGGTGGAAGGGCCGGCCGGTGCTGTCGACGGGCAGGATGCGGTCGGCGGTGCCGTGCACGATCAGGGCCGGCACGTCGATGCGGGGGATGTCGGCGCGGAAGCCGCTCGGGAGTGCCCGTCGAGCGGGAAGCGGCTGCAGTGGACGACAAGCTGGGACGATCGTGCCCGGACGGTCGGCGCTGCGCGCACCGCGTGTCGTCCGGGAAGGCCGGACGCCCGTCCCGGAGCCACGTGGGGGTGGCCCCGGGACAGGTGGGGGCGGTCAGGTGGTCGGTTTGGATCTACGGATCTACGGATCTACGGATCTACGGGTCCATGCATCTGCGGATCAGTGGATCAGGTGGAGGGTGAACGCCTCGGCGGTGGAGAGGGAGGGGGTCTTGACCTGGGTCACGCCGGTGGCCTCGTCGTGGTACCAGCCGGAGGGGGCGGAGTCGAGGGCGGCGGCCGAGTCGAGGTGGGGCAGCGGGCCGCCGCGGGTGACGACCAGGTGCGGGGCGGACTGGCCGTGGACGGTGAAGCGGTACGAGCGGGCGTCCGGCTTGCCGGTGTAACCGCCCTCGCTGGCGCCGACCTCGACGGTGGTGACCGGTCCATCGGCGTGGACGTCGACGCGCTGGGTGGCGGAGGAGCCCGCGCCGTACTGGCGGGTGACGCCGTCGTCCTCGTAGAGGGTGTAGCTGGAGTCGCCCTGGGGGTAGAGGTCGTAGTCGAGTTCGGTGCGGTCGCGGTTCTGCCAGGACAGCGTGCCCTGGGGCCACATCGGGACGATCGAGCCGCCCTTGACGAACAGCGGCAGGGTGTCGAGCGGGGCGGAGTAGCCGTTGATCGTGGTGGGGCCCTGGTAGGTGCGTCCGGTCCAGTAGTCGGTCCAGGTGCCCTCGGGCAGGTAGATGCCGTCGCGCACCGAGGTGTCGGAGTAGACCGGGGCGACCAGGAAGTCCGGCCCGGCGAGGAACTCGTACTTGGCGTTCGGCCCGAGGGCCCCCGGGTCGTGCGGGTACTCCAGGGCGAGCGGGCGGACCGCGCCGATGCCGGTGCGGGTGGCCTCGGCGGACAGGGTGTACATGTACGGCAGCAGCCGTTCCTTCAGCTGCAGGTACTTGCGGTTGATCGAGGTGTAGGGCTCGCCGTCCAGCCAGGGCTGCTGGTCACGCTGCTCCTTGCCGGTCATGTCCCTGGCCCAGCCGTCCATGGTCATGATGGTCGGCAGGAAGGCCTTCCACTGCAGGTCGCGGGTGTACATCTCGGGGTCGCGGCGGAAGATCGAGCCGACGTCGCCGGTGTCGTAGGCGATGCCGGACATGGTGGCGCCTGCGTAGGTGGGGATCTGCCAGCGGATGTAGTCCCAGGACAGGCTCTGGTCGCCGCTCCACAGCACGCCGCAGCGCTGGGCGCCGGCCCAGGAGACCGGTAGCCAGACGAAGCCGCGGGCGTCGCTGTTGTCCTCGATGCCGGCCTTGGCCTGGTCGCAGGCGTTGAGGGCGAAGCCGTAGCCGTTGCCGACCCAGGCGACGTCGAGCTTGCGCACCCGGACCCCTGCCTTGACCTCCTCGGCCTGGTTGGGCAGGCCGTTCTGGGTCCACAGGCCGAGCTGGGCGTGGTCCTTGCGCAGTCCCTCGCCGGTCTGCGGGAGGTTCTCGTAGCCGCAGCCGTAGCCGTCGTTGACGAGCATCCAGCCGAGCGGCATCTGGTTCTGCACGTAGCCGTCGGCGACCTTGAGGGCGTCGGTGGTGTGGCGTTCGCCGCGGTTGGCGTTGTGCAGGTAGCAGTCGGAGTCGCCGGGTTCCAGGCCGTAGACCGGCGGCATGAAGGGCTTGCCGACCAGGGAGGTGTACTGGCCGATGACGGACTTGACGTCGCCGGTGAAGTAGTAGGCGTCCAGCCGCCGTTCCTGCTGCCCGGTGCGCACCGGCGAGCCGAAGTCGTAGATCCCGGGGGCGAAGGTGTTGCGGAAGACGCCGTAGCCGGCGGTGGAGACGTAGAACGGCTGGGAGTTGTTGTAGCCGCCCTCGTTCCAGTTGGTGCTGTTGGAGACGTGGACGGTCTGGTCGCGGTGCGAGAAGCTGCCGTTCTGTTCGCCGCCGCCGAAGAACTGCTCGTCGGCGCCGCGGGCCAGGCTCTGCCGCAGTCCGCTGGTGGACCAGCGCAGCGGGGCGTCCTCCTGCCAGATCGCGGTGCGGTTGTCGGCCTGGTAGAGGCCGAACCGCAGGGGGTGCTTGTAGACCCGCAGGACGACGTGGCCGGAGCGGATGCCGTAGTAGTCGCCGGCGTCGAACGAGGAGGTGTCGGGCTGGAGTTCGGGCTGTTTGCGGATCATCGTGAGGTCGGCCGGGTCGGTGATGGTGCCGTCCGGGGCGGCGCGCAGCCGCAGTTGGTCGTCGGCGAGGAAGTCGACCTTGGCCTTGAGGGCGCCCGCGGTGATGTCGTAGCTGCCGTGGCCGCCGCTGAAGGAGGTGAGGGCGCCCGCGTCGGCGGTCTGCGGCAGGTAGGCGCGGCCGGTGAAGGAGCCGCCGTGGACGTCGTACGGGACGACCAGCACGTGGTAGGTGCCGGAGGCCTTGGGGATCACCGTGGCCTCGGGGTCGGCGGTGCCGGCGCTCTCGGCGACCTCCTTGCCGTTGGCGTCGTAGATGTAGAGGTCGAAGTCGTCGGTGGGGTTCTGCCACTGGACGGAGATCGGCACGCCCCCCTCCGGGTTGTCGTTCCAGTAGCCGTCGGGGACGTTCACCGTGAGGTCGAAGCGGCCGCAGACCGTGCCGTCCGGGTCCTGGGCGGCGGCCGGGCAGGAACCCGCCCCGCCCATGGTGCCCTTGGCGTAGACGGGGCTCTGCCAACTGACGTTCTGGTGGCCGCCGTCCAGCACGGCCGCGGCGGGGGCGGCGGCGCGGGCCGGCAGGACGGGGCCGGCCACGGCGGCGATGCTGGTGAGGGCCGCCGCGAGGGCGGCCCGCCGGAGGTGGGGTCGGAGCAGGCGCACGGGGGTTCTCCTGTCGACTCGGTGGCTCGATCGTCTTTCTCTGCGGGCTACATGACTGATGACGTGCTTGACCGGCGGGTTACTTCGCCGACGGGCTACTTGACCGATCCGGCGGTGAGCCCGGAGACCACGTGCCGCTCGATCACGGCGAACAGCACCACGACCGGCACGATCGCCACGACCGAACCGGCGAACAGGTAGTTCCACTGGACTGTGTAGTTGCCGATGAAGCTGTTGATGCCGACGGTGAGCGGCTGGGCGGTCGGGGCGGTGGACAGCGTCAGGCCCATCACGAACTCGTTCCAGGCGGAGATGAAGGTGAAGATCAGCGCCGTGACCACGCCCGGCAGGGACAGCGGCAGCACCACCCGGCGCAGCGCCCCGAGCCGGCCCAGGCCGTCCAGCAGGGCGGCCTCCTCCAGTTCCACCGGGATCGAGGAGATGTACGCGGTGAGGATCCAGACCGCGAAGGCCAGGTTGAAGGCGGCGTTGCAGAGGATCAGCGTCCAGACCGAGTTGAGCATGTCCAGCTGGTAGAACTCCCGGTAGAGGCCCACCAGCAGGGAGGTCGGCTGGAACATCTGGGTGACCAGCACCAGCAGCAGGAACAGCCTGCGCCCCCGGTAGCGCACCCGGGCGGTGTAGTAGGCGGCGGGCAGCGCGACCAGCAGTGCCAGCACGGTGGAGCCGCCGGCCACCAGCAGGGTGACCCGCAGATTGCCGCCGAGGGTGGAGTCGCGCCAGACGCCGAGGAAGTTGGACCAGGCGAAGTGCCGTGGCAGGTAGGTCGCGTCGCGCAGTTCGTCCGCCGGGCGCAGCGCGGTGACGACCATCTCCAGGTAGGGGAGCAGGAAGAGCGCCGCCAGCAGCCAGGCCGCCCCCGCGAGCGCCAGGGTGCGCGGGCCGAGCCGCCGCTTTCGGGATATCCGACTGGACGTCAACTCTCCTCCTGGTTCCAGCGGCTGACCTTCAGGAAGGCCAGCACGAGCAGCACCACGAGCGCGAAGTTGACCACTGACATCGCCGCAGACTCCCCGATGTCGGTGTCCTTCAGCTGGTACATGAACACCGTGCTGGTGGCCGTGTCACTGCTCGGGCCGCCCTGGGTCATGCCCCAGATCACCGGGAACGAGTTGAAGACGTTGATCAGGTTGATCACCACGCCGACCAGGAAGGCCGGGCGCAGCAGCGGCAGGGTGATCCGCCGGTAGGCCTGCGCTCGCGAGGCGCCGTCCACCCGGGCCGCCTCGTACAGCTCGCCGGGGATGGTCTGCAGGCCGGCCAGCAGGGTGTAGGTGGTGAACGGCAGGGAGACGAACACCGCGACGAACACCATCCACGGCCAGGCCGTCGACGGATCGCCCAGCCAGTCCCGCGGTCCGTCGATCAGCCCGAGGTCGGTCAGTGCGGTGTTCAGCACGCCCGCCGTCCGGTCGAGCATCCAGCGGAAGCCGATCGCGGTCATCAGCACGGACGCCGCCCACGGCGCGATCAGCGCCCAACGGGCGTACCGCCGGCCGGGGAAGCGCTGGTCGAACAGCTGGGCCAGGGCGAGCGAGAGCAGCATGGTCAGGCCGACCACGGCGAGCGTCCAGACCACCGTGGCGAGCAGCACATGGCCGAGGTCGGCCTCGCCGAACAGCTTGCGGTACTTGTCCAGCCCGGCCGAGCCGCGGACGAAACCACTGGTGCTGACCCGCAGGAACGAGGTGCGGACCATCTCGTACACCGGCCACAGCACCACGGTCGCGATCAGCAGCACGGCCGGGGCGATCCACGGCAGCGGGCCCGGTCGACGGCGGCTGCGGGCAGGGGGGGAGGGAGTCACGGGGTCGCCTTTCACGGGCGTCGTCCGTCCGGTGCCGTCACTTGTCGGCGACCGCGGCCTGGGCCTTCTTCTGCAGGTCGCCCAGCACCTTGGCCGGGTCGCCCGAGACGGCGCTGCCGATCGACTTCTTGATCTCGGCGGAGACCGCGTCCCAGGTGGTGTCGCCGAGCGGGTAGAACGCGGCGTTCGGCAGCAGGGCGAAGAACGGTGCGAGGTCCGGGTGCTTGCCGCCGGTGGTGAGGTCCTGCAGCGCGCTCTTGGTGACCGGCATCAGGTTGTACGTCTCGTCGAAGGCGAGCTGGTTGTCCTTGGCGTACACGAAGTCCAGGAACTTGCGGATCTGGTCGCCGTGCCCGTTCTTCTTGAAGGCCATCGTCCAGTCCGCCACCCCGAGGGTGGAGCTCAGCGGGCCGTCCTTGCCGGGGATGGGCGCGACCCCGTAGTCGACCTTGCCCGCCTGTGCCATCTGGATCAGCGACGGGTGCCCGTTCAGCATGGCCGCCTTGCCGGCCGCGAAGTCCGCGAACGCGGTCTTGCGATCGGTGGTGGCCGGGTTGGCGTAGGTCAGCCCCGGATCGACCAGGTTGGTCCTGAGCCAGCGGAAGGTGTCGATGTTCGCCTGGCTGTTCAGGGTGTACCCGCCGTCCTTGCCGGTCGGACCGCCGCCGGCGCCGAGCTCCCAGATCATGCTCTCGCCCTGGGCCTCCTCCGGGCCGAGCGGCAGCGCGTACGGCGTGACCCCGGGCGCCTTCGCCTTCAGCAGCTCGGCGTCCTTGCGCAACTCCTCCCAGCTGGTGGGTGGTTGGGTGATGCCGGCCTTCTGGAAGACCGTCTTGTTGTAGAACAGCGCCCGGGCCGAGGAGACGAACGGGATGCCGTACTGCACGCCCTTGACCTGTCCGGCGGTGGCGAAGCTGTCGATCAGATCGGCCCGGGAGGCGGGCGACAGCACGTCCTCCGCCTTGTACAGCAGGTCGTCGGCGACCTTGTCCGCGTAGCCGCCGGTCTGCAGGACGTCCGGCACGTTGCCGCTCTGGATCATCGTCTTGACCTGCTTGTCGATGTCGTTCCAGTTCACCACCTGGACGTCCACCTTGATACCGGGGTTGGCCGTGGTGAAGTCGGCGGCGACCTTGTTCCAGTAGTTCTTCGAGCTGTTGGACTCCTTGTCGCCGTAGTCGGCGGCCACCAGCTTCAGCGTCACCTTCCCGTCGGCGTCGGTTCCGCCGCCCCCACCGCCGCCGCTGCCGCAGGACGTGAGGGCGAGCGCACCGAGGGCACACGCCGAGACGAGGACCAGTACACGTTTGTCCACCGCAGTTACCGCCTTCGTGCGTGCTTGATCGGATGATCCAAGATGCTTGAAGAACACAGGTTTTGAGCAGTTTCGAAAGAGCAGCTTGCTGCTTCGGGTGGTTCATGTCAATCCTGGGCGCAGTTCTGAGCATGCCGCCGCCCGGATCGGGGCAGGCCGAAGGCGCTCTGCGCAGAATCGCTCAAACCGTCGCCCCGGCGGGTCGGGGGAGTCGCCCCGTGGCTCATATGTCGCTCAAATCTCTTCAGCTCTTGGTGAGTTGTGCCACATCATGGAAGCGTCCGGGACGTGCACCACCTCTTCTTCCGGGGGCAGTGATGAGCACGAGGGGGCGCTCGGCGCAGGGGCTCTGGATGTCCTCCGGCTTGCGGACGCTGGCCCGGGTGATCACCGGGACCGCGCTCCTCGCCGCCTACGTCGCGCTCCACCTGGCGATCACCGCAGTTGAGACCCGGCAGGACCACGACCGCTTCCACGACGGCCCTGCCCGCGCCACCGCGTTCACCGCCCTGGTAAACCGCTACGCGAGCGGCGACCCGACCGCCCGTGCCGAAGTCGGCGCGGCGCGGACGTGGTTCGAGGAGAACGCACCGCCCGGCCGGGCCCGGGCCACGGTCGCCGCCGCCACCGATCTCGTGGGCCATCGCCAAGGGGCCGCCGCCCGGGAGCGGGCCGGCGCGCTCGCGGCGGACGTCGAGCGGGACCGGGCGACTCTCGACCAGGACCTCCGTACCCAGACCCAGGCCACGCTGTGGCTCGCGGCGGTCGCCCTGGCGCTCGCCGGGCCCTCGCTCCGGCTGCGCCGCCGGCGCAGGGCGGCGAGCGCGGAAGCCGTTCGTACGGTCGGCCGGTTCGCCGAACGGCATCCACCGTGGCGCCGGCCGCTGTTCCTGATCGCGAGCGGCCTCGGCTACACCCTGTTCGTCGGCGGGATGTTCCTCGTCGGCGGGGCCCGGCGAACGGGCTTGGACGCTCCACCCGTGGCCGTCGAACTCCTGATGCTGTCAGGGGGGTTGGTCGCGCTCGGCGTGGGCTTCCTGGTCCTGCGGTACACCCGCCCCCGTTCGACCCGGAACGCGATCGCGGCCCTGCGGGCCGACGGCCGCCAGCCCGTGCTCTACCTCCGCAGCTTCGCCGACGACCGCACCGCGGCACAGATCGACGACGGACAGGAGCTCAACATCCACTCTCGTGAGGAACAACTCGCCGCCGCGCTGCGGGCCTTCGGCCCCGTGATCGCGGTGGGCAGACCGGGCGAGCCCCTGCCGCTCCTCGGCGCCGCACGGTTCTACCTGCCGCTGGACGACTGGCAACCGACGATCCTGCGGCTGATGGACCTGGCTCAACTCATCGTGCTGCGGGTGGGCGTCGGCGAGGGACTGCGGTGGGAGATCGAGCAGGTCATCGCCACCCAACCCGCCCGCAAGCTGCTCCTGCTGACACCGGGCCGGGTGAGGGAGGCGATCGACAGCCTGGACGGCCGACTGCCGGTGCCGCTGCCGCTGGAGGGGGTGGCAACGGACACGTCCTGGATCTCGGCCGCCGTCACCTTCGGCCCGGACTGGACACCGCAGGTGAGGGCGGTCCAGCCGGTTCCCGACCCGGAGGCCCCTCGCGGTGGGCTCCTGCGTCGCCTCAGAACGGGCCTGGAGACGATCGGGGAACCCTCACCGGGGCGTCGTACGGGCCGCGCGATGAAGGCCGCACTGGCAGCGGTGGGAGTCCGCGGCCGGATGGTCGTGATGCGCAGCGACAGCAACATGCTCGTCACCTTGGGCAAGGGCGCGGTGGCGATCGCCGTCCTGGCCCTGCTGCTCCGGCTGCTCGAACTCGCCGGTCCCTGAGAGCGCCGAGCCGGAACCGGCGCCGGGCGGGGGAGTCCGGCGTGACTTCGAGGACAGCGACGTCAACGGAGGGAAACCATGAACGACGCACAGTACGGCGGCACCGGTCGCACGAGCGACGCCCGCACGGATCGACGCAGGCCGCTGGCCGGCTGGGCCGCCGCCGCGGCGGTGCTGATCGCGGTCGCCGTCCTGCGGGAGGTGTTGCTCGCGGTGAGCAGCTGGCGCGACTACCTGCTCATCCACGACTACCTCAACGGGGCGGCCACGGAGGCGGATCTGGAGGCCGCCGACGCGGACGTGCTCACGACGGTGGTGTCGTCGGTGGCGGCGATGTTCGTGGTCTGGATCGCGGCCGGGGTGCCGTTCCTCGTCTGGCTGTGGCGGGCGCGGGTCAACGCCGAGGCGATCGGGGGCCGCGACTCGCAGCGCCGGGCCCGGTTGTGGGTGGTCGGGGCATGGACGTCCCCGGTGGCCAACCTCTGGTACCCCTACCAGGTCGTCTCGGACATCTGGCAGGCCAGCGCTCCTCGGCGGCGAGCCTCCGCCACCTTGGTCAAGGCCTGGTGGGCGTGCTACCTCCTGGCCCAACTCGTCAAGCCGATCCAGTGGCGCATGGCTTCCCCCGGGCACTGGGAGAGCGAGCAGGACGTGCTGTCCAGCGCGTACGTGACCACCCTGCTCGCGGCGTTGGTGCTGGCGGCCGGTGTGCTGGTCATCCCCGTCATCAGGCAGGTCACCGCCTGGCAGACCGAGGCGCCGGGGACCGCGGGCGGTGGGCGGTGAGCACGGTATCCGCACGTCCCCCCGAGGAGCCGCCGGGTCAGCCGCCGGAACTCCTGGAGCTGTACAAGCTCGCGGTGGAGATGGCCGACCGGGTGTCCGCCCGCCGCGGCGCCGCCAACGCCTTCTTCCTCTCCGTGCAGACCGCCCTGGTCACCGTCGTCGGCCTCGGGATTCCCCAGCTGCGGGAGACGGCGTGGTGGGCGGTGGTCGCCGTCACCGCGGCGGGCCTCACGCTGTCCGTCGCGTGGTGGCTCCAGCTGCGCAGCTACCGGGACCTCAACACCGCGAAGTTCAAAGTCATCAACGCGATCGAGAACAACCTGCCGGCCAAGGTCTTCACCGACGAGTGGAGCCACCTCAAACAGACCCCGCGCCCGGGCTACAAGCGGTACGCGGAACTCGGCATCTCCGAACGGCTCGTTCCCTGGGTGTTCGCCGCGGTCTATCTGGTCATCCTCACGGGCACACTGCTCGAATGACCTATCTTGACGATCTCGCCGATCTCATCCGCTCGTGCCTGCCGCCCACCGCCGTGCCCCCGGCCGACTCCGACGCCCTCTTCCGCAGCTATGCCGTCCTGCTCCGAGCGAAGGGGGAGCTGGTCACGGACGAAGACGTCCACGACGCCTGGTCGGCCTGGATGCAGTCGGTGAACGCCACCCATCGCGCCCTGGTCCCCTTCCAGGACCTCCCTCCGGAGACCCGGGCGTTCGACACCCCGTACACGGAGGCGATCCGGGCGGCGGCCCGCAAGGTCGGACGGTGACCGGCAGGTGCCCCGAGCCCGGCAGTGCTGCCGCTGAGGCGAGGGACCGCACCCCGTGAGGGCTCCGCCCGAATCCGGGTATGGGCACCCGTCACCTACCAGGAGCAGGAGGCCCCGGACCGGTAGAAGATGATCGAGCAGGCCGCGCGGTCGCGGTATTGTGGCGCGCGCAGTCGGGGAGGCTGCGGGCCGGGGCGGCGGTTCGGGCGTGCGGCCCGGCCGGTGGCTCCGACGCGTGGTTCGGACGTTCGGGAGGGGAGCAGCGTGGCCGGGGACGTGACGGTGGAGACGATCGACCTGGGGGACGGCACCACGGTGCGGGCCGAGGTGATCGGCGAGGTGGGCTTCGCTGCGGCCGGGGACGAGGACGGCTTCGGCGACGTGGCGCTGCGGGACCGGGCCGCCCGGGTCGGCTCGGCGGTGGCGCTCTCATTGGACCAGGTGCGCGGCACGGTGCAGGGCATCGGGCGCTGGGCGGCGGAGACCATCGCCCAGGGCGGGTCCGGGGCGCCGGATTCCTTCGAGGTCGAGTTCGGGCTCAAGTTGGCGGTGAAGTCCGGGCAGTTGCTCGGGATCATCGCGGAGGCCGGGAGCGAGGCGGGGCTGACCGTCAAGCTCTCCTGGGACCTCGCGGCGCGGCGCGAGCGGGCGAACGGCGGCTCGGCGGGCAGTGGCGCGGTGGGCGGCGGCCCGGCGGGCGGTGCGACGGCCGTAGGCGGTGCCGAGGGTGCCGAGGCCACCACCCCCGCCGCCGCGGAGTGACCGGCCCGCACCTCGACCGCGCCCGGGCCGAGGCGCTGCACCGCTGTGCCGTCAGGATCGAGGCGTTGAAGGGCTTCCGGGGCAGTGGCTTCCTGGTCGCCCCCGGCCTGGTGCTCACCTGTGCCCATGTCGTGCTGGACCGCTCCGGGGCGGCCGAGGGGCTGGCCGTCCGGCACGGTTCGGGCGCCCACCCGGTGGAGCCCGGGGCGGTGCGGGCCGAGCCCGACACCATGGGCGGCGGCTCGTTCGAACCGTTCCCCGACCTCGCGCTGCTCGACGTCCCGACGCTGGCCGGAACCGGCCACCCGGTGGCGTCGCTGGCTGACGGCGAGGCCGAGCCGGGCACCTGGCTGACCGCCCTGGGCTACTCCACGAAGACCCCCACACCCGGCGCCAGCGCCGACACCGCGGCGCTCCGGGTCGTCGGCCGCTCCGGGGAGTTCGTCGGCGTCACCGGCTTCGTCCAGCCCGGCTTCAGCGGCAGCATGCTGGCCGGGCCGGACGGCCTGGTGCGCGGAGTGCTCAAGGGCACCCGCTCGGACAAGCAGGACCTGGGCGGCTGGTACGTCCCGCTGGCGGCGCTGCTCGCCTTCCTCGGCCCGGCGGTCCGGCCGGTCACGCCGGTCACGCCGGTCATGTCAATCACGCCGGTCGTATCGGTCACGCCGGAGCCGTCCGAACCACTGCCCACCGACGCCGAGTTGGTGGCGGCCCTGATGGCCGTCCCGTACACGGCGCGCGCCGACGGGCGGTTCGACCTGCTGGAGCGGATGGGCGAACACCTCGGCCTGCCGCACTCGTTCGAGGTCGAGGAGCGTGCCGACCGCCGCGACCACCTGTTCCGGATCGTCCGCCGCTGCCGCCACCATCGCGACGTCCCGGCGGCGCTTCGCGCGCTGTCCACGGCACTGGAGGAACTCGCCCCGTACGACGGCGCGTTGGAGCGGCTCCGGGCCCTGGTGGAACGGGCGGCGGCCGGCGGCCCGGGGAGCAGGTAGAGCGATGACCGCAGGGGCGTACGGCGACTGGTCGCCGCAGGCCGCCGTCGAGCCGGGGTGCCGCACCGCGCCGCCGATCGAGGCGGCCGAGGGCCTGCTGACCGAGATCCTCTTCGAGTTCCAGGGGATCTCCCGGCGGGAGTTCCGGCAGGGCGTCCTGGAGACGATGGGCCGCTCCCCGTCCTCCCGGATGTTCCACCTGGACGTCAAGGAGGCCGACACCGCCCGCGAGCACGTCCGGGAGATCCTGCGGAGCATCCGCCGCGCCCCCGACCCCCGGGCCGTGCTCGGCTCGCTCGGCGAGGCGCTCAGGGCCCACGAACCCTACGACGGTGCGTTGCCCTGGCTGGAGCTGGTGGTGCTGGCACTGACCGCCGACACCGGCCTGGCTCCCGAGCTGCTGCTGCGCGTCATCGCCCTGCTGCGCGCGCTGACGCCCCCGCCCGGCCCCCACCAACTGATCGGCCACGTTCCCCCGCAGGCCCCCGGCCGCCACCGGATCGACGAACGGACGACGCTGCCGGAGATCCTGGGCCGGCTGCTGGACCGCTTCGGCGGGCCCGACGCCGGGCATGCGCTGTCCTTCCTCGACGGGCTGGCGCGGGACCGTGAGCTGACCCTTCGCCATCCACAACTCGGCACCTTGTCACGGTTGTTGAGCAGCGTCACGGCCGCCCGCCCGGCGCCGCGACAGGAGGCGCCCGGCCGGTTGATCGTGCAGATCCGGCTGGAAGCGGAGACCCCGGAGCACATCGAGGCGGCCCGCTACCACCTCCGGGCGTCCTGCTACCGCCAGCCGGCGGCCGGCGGGCCGATCGAGCGCCTCCACGACCTGGTCGCCGCCGACTCGCTCGCCCTGGAAGACCTGGTCTCCGAGGGCAGCGCCCGCCTGGCCGGCTGGCAGGCGCTCTTCACCGAGCTGGCCAGGAACCGGCGCAGCCCGGTCCGGATCGAGTTCCTGCTGCCCAGGGCCCTGCTCGGCCACAGCGCCGACCTGTGGTCCCCGACCCCCGCGGGCCACCGGATCGGACTGCTGCACCCTGTGGTGGTCCGCTACCTCGACCGCTACACCAACCCCTGGCTACAGATCCCGGCCTGGTACGAGCGCTCGGAGCACCTGCTCGCCGACACGCCCGACTGCGAGGCCGTCGACCGGATCGGCTGGCCGCCGCTGCACCCCGAACGCGCCGCCGACCTGCCCGGCTGGCTCGACGGCCGGCCCACCGTGGCCTGCCTCGGCCTCGACACCCCGTACGACGAGCTCGACCCCCGGGTGCGCGCGGCCGTGCTCGACGCCGTCGAACTCGACGGCGTCCCGGCCATGTTGTGGCGCCGGGTGCCCGGCGCCCCGACCGACGTGGTCGACGCCCTGCGCCGCGACCGCCCACGCTCCCTGGCCCACCTGCCGGAGGCCGTCCACCGGCACCGCAAGGTCACCAGGGCGGCACCGGCCCAGGACGGCGTCACGCTGTTCTGGGACGACCCCAACTGCATGGACCCGGATCAGGACGCCGGCTTTCCGGGGATGGTGTGATGCGGACGGCAACGACGGAGCGGCACACGATGAGCACGACGAGGACGAGGCGGTAACGATGCCCGAGAACTGGTGGATCTACCGGGGCACCGGCGTGCCCCACGGCGGCATCGCCGCGCTCCCGCCCGCCCCCGCCTGGCGCTCCTTCGGCGACTGGGTCGAGAGCGAGGACGAACTGCCCCCGCCCCCGGCCGACGCCGCCGGCCCGACCGCCCGCCGGCTCGGCCGCATCCAGCAGGCCATCGCCTACCAGGCCGACGACCGCGAGATCCACCTCGTCAACCTGGCCCTCCACCTGCGCCGCCCGCTGCTGATCACCGGCAAGCCCGGCGTCGGCAAGTCCACCCTCGCCTATGCCGTCGCCCACGAGCTGGGCCTCGGTCCGGTGCTGCGCTGGCCCATCAGCAGCCGCTCCACCCTGCGTGACGGCCTCTACACCTACGACGCCATCGGACGGCTCCACGAGGCGGGCCTGCGCACCCCCGAGGGCCCGGACCGACAGCCGCCCGCCATCGGCCAGTTCCTGCGCCTCGGCCCGCTCGGCACTGCGCTGCTGCCCTGGCGGACCCCGCGCGTCGTTCTCGTCGACGAGATCGACAAGAGCGACATCGACCTGCCCAACGACCTCCTGAACGTCTTCGAGGAGGGCGAGTTCGAGATCCCCGAACTCCAGCGCCTCGGCCCGGTCCCGCAGGAGGTCGCCACCGCCGACCCGGGCCGGCGGGCGACCGTCCGCGGCGGCCACGTGCGCTGCGCCCACTTCCCGCTGGTCGTCCTCACCAGCAACGGCGAACGGGAGTTCCCCTCGGCACTGCTGCGCCGCTGCGTCCGCCTGGAGATCCAGCCGCCCACCGAGGACCGGCTGGCCGCCATGGTCGCCGCCCACCTCGGCGCTGACCGTTCGGCCGACGGCGCCCAACGCGCCGCGCTGATCAGCGAGTTCCTCCGCCGCCAGCGCGAGGACGGCGCCGACCTCGCCAACGACCAACTGCTCAACGCCCTGCTGATGGCCGAGCGCGGCCTGTGGGGCAGCGGACCGGGGCGCGACGTCATCCGCGACGTCCTGCTGCGCCCGCTCAACGAGGGCTGAGGCGGCGGTCGGGTGAGTAGCGACTTCGGCACGGGCCCTGGTACGGCCGGGGAGTCCACGGCGCGGTCCGTGCTGCGGCAGGCGCTGGCCGCGCTGGTCGCCCCCGACGGCGGGCAGGCGGAGCCGCAGGACCTGGCCGACGTGCTGTGGATCTCCCGCCTCGCCGGCCTGGGTCCGCTGCCCGACGGCGACCCGGAGCAGCCCGCCGACCGGCCCCCGCCACCGACGGCCGTCACCCCGCCGCCCGGCACCCCGCAGCGGACCGACCCCGGGCCCGACCCCGACCCCGGGCCCGATCGGCCGACCGAACCCGAACCGCCCGCGCCCATTACCCCCCAGCCCGACCCCAAGGTCCGGCTCCACCCCCGCAGCGCCCCCACCGGCCCCGGCCGGCCGGAGGCCGTCGCCCCCGCGGCCGAAGTCGTCCAGGTCACCCGGCCCACCGCCCTGCCCGGCGCCCTGGCGATCGCCCGCGCCCTGCGCCCGCTGCGCCGACCGCTCACCCAACGCCCCGGCGGCCGACGGCCGTTGCACCTCGACGAGGAGGCCACGGCGGCGGCCACCGCCGAGGCCGGCGTCCTGCTGCCGGTCTGGCGGCGGGCCCGGCCCCGGTACTCCGTCGACCTGCTGGTCGACACCGGCGCCACCATGGCCGTCTGGCACGACCTGGCCGGCGAACTCGCCAGCCTGCTGGAACGCCACGGCGCCTTCGACGAGGTGCGCACCTGGTCCCTCGACACCGACCGGGACACCCCGCACCTCACCCCCTTCCGGCGCCGCCGCACAGCTGTGCCTCAGCCCGCCGTACCTCAGCCCGCCGGGCGCGACCGCAACTGGGCCCGCCCACTCGTCGACCCGCACCGGCGCCGCATCCTGTTCGTCCTCACCGACGGCGTCGGCCCCGCCTGGTACGGCGCCGAGCTGGTGCCCTTCCTCGCCCGCACCGCCGCCACCGGCCCGGCTGCCGCCCTCCAGGTACTGCCCCGCCGCCTCTGGCACCGGACCGCGCTGCGCCCCGCCCCCGTCGAGGCCCGGGCCGCCACCCATGGCCGCCCCGTGCCCGTCCTGCGCACCGACACCACCCTGCCCGGCATCCCGCGCGGCAGGGCCGGCGAAGCCGCGCGCGCGGCAGTGGGCTGGCTCCCGCTGCTGGAGATCGACGCCGACTGGCTCGCCCCCTGGGCCGACCTCACCGCCGGCCGCACCACCGGCTGGACGCCCATGCTCGCCGCACCCCTCAGCGGAGTGCCCCGGCCACGCCGCCCCCGCGCCGGGGACACCGCCCCGCGCCCGGCCGCCGACCGGGTCGCCGCGTTCCGGGCCGGCAGTTCCCCGAACGCCTACCGCCTGGCCTGCCACCTGGCGGCGGCACCGCTCAGCCTGCCGGTGATGCGGCTGGTCCAGCGGGCCACGGTGCCGGAGTCGGGGCAGCGGGAACTGGCCGAGCTGTTCCTGTCCGGGCTGATCGAGGTGCGGGAGAAGGCCGCCGACCCGGACGAGGTGGTGTACGACTTCGTCGACGGCGTCCGGGAGGAACTGCTGGGCGAGCTGACCCGCACCGAGTCGGTACGGGTGCTGGACCACGTGCTCGCCAAGGTCTCGGGGCGGGTCGCGGCCACCTTCGGCGGGACGCTCGACTTCCGCGCCCTGGCGGCGAGCGCGGGGGAGGGCCGCCACCGGCTGCCCGAGCGCAGCCGCCCCTTCGCCGAGGTCGCGGCGACGGTGCTGGCCGGAGCCGGCGGCCAACACGCGGCGATCGCGAGGAATTTGGGCAGCGCGATGGCCGGCCGGGCGATCCGGGCGCTGCTCACCCCGCCGCCGCCGATCGTCAGCCCGCCGGACCCACCGCGGATGATCGGGCGGGACCACGAACTCCGCGTGCTCGCCGAGGCCTGCGAGCCCGGGGGCACCCGGACCCGGATGGTGGTGATCGAGGCCGCCCCCGGCATGGGCCGGCGCCGTCTCGTCCAGGAGTACGCCCAGCGCCACGGCGGCCGGCACGCCTTCGTCCACTGGATCGACGGTCGGACGGCCCGCACGGTGGGGAACGGATTCGAGCGGCTGCGGGCCGCTCTCGCCGCGGACCGTACCGAGCCCCTCGGCGAGACCGTCAAGGACCACCCGAACTGGCTGGTCGTCGTCGACGACCTGGGATCGGGCGCCCTGTACCCGCGCGAACTCGCCCAGCTGATCGACTCCGATGCGGGCCGCTTGATCGTCACCACCGACACGCGCCAGAAGAAGCCGTTCCTCCAGTCCGCGACGACCATCACCCTCGGCTTCCTCACCGAGGCCGAACTGCGCGAGGAGATCCGCCACCGCCTCGGCGACGCCTACCAACGGATCGAGCACGCCCAGGAGTTCCAGCACCTGCTGGACCGGATGCCCCGGCGCCCGGACGAACTGGCCACCTGGCACCTGGACGAGCAACTGGCCGCCCTGGTCGGCCGGGCCGGGGCGGGGGACTCCTCCTCCAACGTCCGGAGCTTCCGGCTGCCTAGTCCGGCGCTGGCGATGGCCGCGGTGTCGCACCCCCCAGGCTGCCTCGCCGTGTGCGGGGCGGACCGCCTGATCCGCTACATCGACATGACGACCGGGCAGGAGGCGCGGCCCCCGTTGGCCCTGGAGGAGCAGATCTCGGAGATCGTCGCCATGGCCGAGGCCGACAACGCGCCATTCGTCCTGATGACGGCGGATCCCGCCGGTGGTCTCCGCTACTGGGAGATCGGCGACGGCTCCTTCGTGACGAACTGGCGCGCCCTGGTCGAGCCGCCGACGGCCATGGCGCCCTTCGACCACGCGGACGGACAGCGGTACCTCTGGACGGCGAATCTCGACGGCCGAATGCGCCTGTGGCGCCCGCAAGGCACCGCATTGGTCGCGGAGTTGCCGAGCCTCGCCGGTGGCCACCGCTCCTGGGCGATGACCACGCTGCCCCAGCCCGACGGTCCCTCGCTCCTGATCGGCGTCGACCCGACCGGCCGCCTCCACCGCTGGCGGCCCGATGACCCCTCGACCGTCGAGTCCTTCGCCGCCGCCGTCATCGACCCCGGCCGGGCGCGCACCATCGTCGGGATCACCGGCGACGAGAACCGCTGCGTGATCGCCTCGATCGGCGACCGGGACACCCACGTCCACATCTGGGAATTCGAGGGCCACTGGCGTGCCGACCAGCGGGGGGAGACCGAACAGCCGCTACTCGCCAGCCGCTTCCGCCTCATCGAGCGGATCGCCCAGGGCCGGCAGAGCGAGATATGGCGGGCCCGGGACGAACGGGACGGCACGACCGTCGCGGTGAAGTCCTTCGACCGCGAGCGCCTGCCCGCCGCCCTGGGGGCGGACCCCTTCCTGGACCAGACCGGGAGGCTCGCGGACCTCGACCACCCCGGCATCGTCGCCTGCCGGACCGCCGGCATCGACCCCGAACGCCTCTACCTGGTACTCGAGTTCATCGATGGCCCCGACCTGAGCACGATGCTCGACGGGGAGCCGCTGCCCCCGTACGAGGCAGCGGCGATCGCCCACGGTGTCGCCGAGGCGCTGGACTACCTGCACGGTCGCGGGATCACCCACGGCAGGATCGAGCCCGCCAACATCCTCATCCGCCCGGACGGCCGCCCGGTCCTCTGTGACTACGGGATCGACCTCGCGGGGGCCGGCCCGGCGGACCGGGCGGACGACCTCCACGCCCTCGGCAACCTCCTCCAGCAGACCGGCGTCCCCCAGGCCCTGCAAGGACTCGTCCTCGAACTGCTGCACCCGGACCCGCGCCGCCGGCCGTCCGCCGCCGAGGCCGCCCGGCGGATCGACGCCTCGGGCGCCCTGCGCCGGCCCGACCGCACACCGGAGCCCCCGCTCAGGTTCACCCTGCTCGGGGAGGTGCGGGTCTGGCGCGGGGACGAGCCGATCGACCTCGGGCCGCAGGAGCGGGGGGCGGTGCTCGCCGCCCTGCTGAGGTACCGGGGCCGTCCCGTCCGGGCCGAGGTCCTGCTCGACGCGGTCCGGCCCCAGCACACCTCGTCCGCCCAGGAGATCGACGAAGTGTGGGTCCATGTCCAGGAGTTGGAGAGACTTCTCAACTCGCCCTCGGCTCCGCGAGCCGTGCTGGAGGAGCTGGCGGACGGCCACACCTGGGTCCTGAACGTCGCCGCCGAACAGATCGACGTCGTCCTCTTCGAACGGGCCCTGGAACGCGCCGAGGCCGCCCTCGCGGACGGCGCCCCGGGCTCGGCCCGACGCCACGCCGAGGAGGCCCTCGACCTCTGGCGGGGAACACCGCTGCCGGGCCTGTCCGGGCCTTCGGTGGAGCCGGAGCGGACCCGCCTCAACGAACTGCACCGACGCGCGGTGGAGTTGACCCTCGAAACCGCGCCACCGACCGCGCGCCCGGACGGCCGCCTCACCTACTCCCTGCTCGGCCCGCTGCGCGTCCGGCGCGGCGAGCAGCCGGTGCGCGTCGGCTCACCGCATCAGGAGGCCGTCCTCACCGCCCTCCTCCTGCACGCCCCGGTGGCCGTGCCGATCGCCAGCCTGATCAACGCGGTCTGGGGCGACCAGCCACCGCCCGATGCCAGGGCGGTGGTGCGCAGCCATGTGTCCCGGCTGCGCAACGCCCTGGGCGACCGCACCGGGTCGCGCGGTGCGGCCGATCTCCTCCAGTCGGTGAGTGACGGCTACCGGCTGACCGTCGACCGGGGCTCGCTCGACGCGGCCGTCTTCACCGAGCGGCTGGCCGCGGCCGCGCGGGCGGAGCAGGCCGGCAACCTGGCCGCAGGCCACGAGCTGCTGCGCTCGGCGCTCGACCTCTGGCAGGGCTCCGCGCTGGACGGCGTCCCCGGTCCGTACGCCTCCTGGGAGCGGACCCGGCTGACCGAGCGCCGGATGGCCGCCACCGAGGACCTGTACGCCACCGGGCTGGCACTCGGGCGGCACGAGGAGTTCGTCGCGGAGATCGAACTGCTCGTCGCCGCGCACCCGTTGCGCGAGAGGCTGGGCGCCCTGCTGATGCTCGCCCTCTACCGGTGCGGGCGGAAGGCCGAGGCCCTGGAGGCCTTCGGGCGGCTGCGGGCGCGGTTGGGGCAGGAGTTCGCCGTCGAGCCGGGACCGGTGGTGACCAGGCTGCACCGGATGATCCAGGAGGACGACCGCGAGCTCCACCGCCCGGGCCGGGCCGAGGCGCTCGTGGTGCCGCAGGGCGGAACGACCGCGCCCGCCGGGGTGGACGCCGGCCGGCTCCCGCGCGGCGACGCCCCGCAGGGCGTGGCGATCGGGCTGGGTGTCGCCGAACAGGCGCCGGTCTTCGTGGACTTCGAGACCGACCCGCTGTTCGCGGTGTTCGGCGACGCCGGCTCCGGGAAGACCGCCCTGCTCCGCTTCCTGGTCAAGCAGCTCACCGAGCGCTACACCCCGGACCAGGCGGGCTTCCTGGTCTTCGACCGCCGCCACGCGCTGCTCGACGCGCTGCCGCCCGACTACCTGGTCCTCCACGCCTCGAGCGTCCCGGAGTTGGAGACCCTGGTCCGGACCCTGCGGGTCGCCGCGAACAGCCGTACACCGGGCAATCGGCGGCACAAGGACGTCTTCCTGATCGTGGACGACCACGAGCTGATCGCCGCCGACCTCGCCGCGGAGGAGGAGGACCCGCTGAACCTGCTGGTCGAATTCCTGCCCCAGGCAGGCGAACTGGGCCTGCGCGTGATCATCGCCCGCCGCTGCGAGGGCGCCGGCAGAGCCCGCGCCTCCCAGCCGTTCCTGCGCACCGTCTGCGACCTGGGCCCCCACGGTGTGGTACTTCCCGGCCAGGAACAGGAGGGTCCCCTGCTCGGCGCCGTCGCCCCCCAGCCGCTCCGCCCGGGCGAGGGGATCCAGGTGACGCCGGAGAACCCGTCCGGAACCCTGATCCAGGTCGGCTGGATGCCGACCGGCACCGGCTGACGTCCGGCACCGGCTGACGTCCGGCACCGGCTGACGTCCGGGACGGGCTGATGGCCGGGACTGACGCGGGTCCGTTCCTGCGGGGGAGCGGCGGACACGGCGACGCGCCCGGCCGAGCCGCGGCGCGGCCCGGCCCCGGCTCTTCCTGCTCGTCCTCAGCCTCGCCGCGGCGCCCGGCCCGCGACGGCTGGGCCCGGCGCCCCGACACCTCGATACCCGACCGGTCCGACGAGCACGCCGTGTCCGGCTCCGTCAGAGCGATCCGCCCGGGTCAAGGCTCGCGGCTCCGAGCACGTTCAGGAAGGCCAGCGCCTCGGCGTCAGGAGTGTCCGGCGGCGCGCTGTAGAGCACGAGGTGCTGGTCGCGGTCGGCGAGCGTGAGCGAGTCGCAGTCGACGGTGATCTCCCCGACGGCCGGATGACGGAAGGTCTTCGTGAGCACCGGCGCCGCTTGGACGTCGCGCTGCTCCCAGAGCCGGGCGAACTCCGGGCTGGCGTTGCGCAGTTCGTCGACCAGGTCGGTCACCGCCGGGTCGGACGGGTAGCGGGCGAGGGCGGATCGCAGCCCCGTGGCGACGTGGCGGCGGAACTCGGCGACGTCGGAGATTCCGTACCGCGTCGTGCCAGGCCGGGTCGGGCCGAGGAATGCCCGCCGCGCGAGATTGCGGTCCGGTGGGGCGAGTTCGGTGAAGTCCCCCATGAGCGCGCCCGCCAGGTGGTTCCACGCGAGTACCTCGAACGCGGCGGACATCACGAAGGCGGCCGTGTGCGGCAGCCGTTCGAGGAGCGCGAGGATGCTCGGGCGGACGTCGCGCCGGTGCAGTCGATGGCGGTTCGGCGCGGTGCCGGCGAGGACGTGGAGGTGATCGGACTCGCTGTCCGTGAGCCGGAGCGCCCCGGCGATCCCGGCGAGGACCTCGCTCGACGGGCGCGGTGCCCGGCCCTGTTCGAGCCGGACGTAGTACTCCGTGGAGATGTGTGCGAGGACCGCGACCTCCTCGCGGCGAAGACCCGGTGTCCGGCGTCGCGGTCCGCTGGGTAGGCCGAGGTCCTGCGGGCGGAGCCGCTCGCGACGGCTGCGAAGGAACGCTCCGAGCTCCTGTTTGTCCATACCCCGAGTCTGCACGCCGTGCGTCGGCGGATCCTGGTACCGCCTGTGCCTGTATCCGGCGGGGAGGCCGATCCGACACTGTCGGCATGACGAACACCACTGACATCACGCCCAGCGGCCTGCTCACCGGCAAGGTCGTATTCATCACCGGCGCCAGCCGCGGCATCGGGGCGGCTGCGGCCCGGCTCTTCGCCCGCGAGGGCGCCGCCGTCGTGCTCGCCGCCCGCGGCGCCGACGCCCTCCAGCGGATCGTCACCGAGATCCGCGCCGACGGCGGCGTCGCGGATGCCGTGACGGTGGACCTCGCCGACCGGGCGAGCATCCGTGCGGCGCTCGACCGCGTCGAGGATCTGCACGGGCGGCTCGACGGCGCGTTCAACAACGGCGCGGCGATCCAGCGGCCCGGCCCGCTGGAGACGACCAGCGACGAGGACATCGAGGAGCAGTTCGCGGTCAACTTCCGGGCGCACTGGAGTGCCATGACGGCCGAAGCCGCGCTCATGCGACGGAACGGTGGCGGGGCGATCGTGAACACATCCAGCATCGGCAGCCGCCGCGCGAACCAGGCCCTGCCCGCCTACGGCGCGATGAAGCGCGCGCTCAACAGCATCACCGAGAGCGCCGCCGTGACCTGGGGGCGGCAGGGGATCAGGGTCAATGGCATCACCCCCGGCGGCACTGCCACGGAGATGATCGAGGCATGGGAGGCGGCGTCCCCCGGCATCGTCGAAGCGATCAACGCGGCCACCCCGCTCGGCCGGATGGCCGAGCCCCGAGAGGTCGCCGAGGCGGCCGCTTGGCTGCTCAGCGACCGGGCCTCCATGGTGACCGGCGCGATCGTGCCGGTGGACGGCGGCGCCGGCGCCTGAGCAAGACGGAGCCCGGGCAATGCCGCAACTCCGCTACGACGGACGGCTACCGTCCGACGTCTGGCGGCCGCAGCGGGATCAGGGGGGTGCGTGGCCTTCGGTCGGCAGCGGGATCACGGCCGGACGGCGAAGACCCAGCGGTTGGCGGCGAGGGCGTCGTCCGGTTCCGGGAGGGGGCCGCGGCCGTAGTGGCGGGTGAACTCGAAGGGGGTGTGGGCGGTGGTGGACCAGCCGCGGGCGGTGAGGTCGGCGGGGGTGTCGGGGCGGGGTTCGGCGTCGAAGAGGGCGAGCAGGTCGATGCCGGTCCGCTCGCGGGTGGCGGTGTAGACGGGGTTGCCGCGGACGGCCGCCGACTCGACGCCGAGCTTGGCTTCGTAGGCGAGGGTGGAGCCGGGGGCGCTGAGCCGGTCGACGACGGCGAAGAGGTCGCGTTCCACCATGCCGGGCAGGTAGAGCAGCAGGCCTTCGGCGAGCCAGGCGGTGGGCTGGTCCGGGCGGAACCCGGCGGCGGTGAGGGCGGCGGCCCAGTCGGTGCGGAGGTCGGTCGCGACGGTGTGGCGTCGGGCGGTGGGCTGTGCGCCGAGGCCGTCCAGGACGCGCTGCTTGAAGGCGAGCACCTCGGGCCGGTCGATCTCGTAGAGGGCGCAGTCGGCGGGCCAGTCCAGCCGGTAGGCCCGGGTGTCGAGCCCGGCTCCGAGCAGCACGACCTGCCGGGCGCCGAGTTGGACGGCCCGGAGCAGCTGGTCGTCCAACGCCCTGGTGCGCAGCGCGAAGTAGCGGCCCAGGCGGCCCCAGAGCGGGTCGGCCTCGCCGTCCGGGACGTCCCGGGGGTGGCGGGGCCAGTGGGCGGTGGCGGGGTCGGCGCGGACGAAGTGTTCCGCGTACGGGTCCCGGGCGAGGGCGTCGGGGCGGTGGGTCTCGACGGCCCGGGCGGCGGCGACCAGCAGGGCGGTGAGTCCCGCGCCTTCGGTCGGGCCGGGGGTGCCGGGGGTTCCGGACGGGGTGCGGGTTTCGGCGGCACCGACACTCATGCGCGCTCCTGCTGTGCGGGGACGGGGGGCTCGGGGTGGCTGGTCCAGACGGCGGGTTGGTCGCGGGTGGTGACGCGGGCGCCGTACACCCGGCGCATGAAGGCGAGGACGGCGTCGTCGGGCAGGTGCAGTGCCGCGGTGCAGTCGGCGAGCACCGTGATGTGGAAGCCCTTCTGGAAGGCGGTGCGCGCGGTGCTGTCGACGCAGACGTCGGCGAACACGCCGACCAGGGCGAGGTGCCGGACGCCGCCGTCCACCAGGTGCCGTTCGAAGCCCGGGCTGAGGAAGGCGTCGAAGCAGGCGTGCTTGGTGAACACCGCCTCGCCGTCCTGCGGGGCCACGCCGGTGAACTCGGCTCCCCAGCTGCCGTCGAGGCACTTGGGCCGCTTGCCGAGCACGGCGTCCCGGTGGCGCCAACTCGCGCCCTGGTGTGCCGGATCGCCGAGGAAGCGGACGAACACCACCTCGATGCCGTGCGCGCGGGCCGTCTCGACGGCGTCGGCGGTGTTGGCGGCGACGGTGGCGAGCCGGGCCGGGTCGCCGGGGTAGCGGGCGGCGGCCACCGGTCCGGCGCAGAAGTCGTTCTGCAGGTCGACGACGACCAGGGCGGTGCGGCCGGGCCGGGGCGCGTTCACCTGGCCGGGCGGCGGCGCGTTCACGCGGCCGGTCCGGGGTGGGCGCCGACGGTGGCGTCGGCCGCGGTGCCGACGGCGGTGCCAGGCGCGACGCCGACCGCGACCTCGGTGGTGGAGTGCCGCCCGCCGAGGTCGGGCGTGCTGATGCCCTGCCGACCGACGGTGGCGAGGGCGGCCTCCGGGGCGGCGACCGCGCCCGGGCGGCCCGCGTGCCGCTCGGAGATCACGGCGGCGGCTCGTAGGGTGGCGACCGGGTTGACGGTGTCCTTGCCGGCGAGGTCGTCGGCGGAGCCGTGCACCGTCTGGTGCTCCACCAACTCGGCCGGCTCCAGGCGGAGATGGACGTTCTCGGTGCAGCGGTTCTCCTGCCGCTCGGGGCCGTACCGGTCGAGCAGGACGACGTGCATGATGTCCGCCCACTCGTTGCCGGCCACGATCACGCCGTTGCGGTTGGCGTCGAAGAGGGTGAAGACCAGTTCGACCGGCTGGGCGGCCTCGGTCGGCATGAACGGCTCCTGGTGGGTGGTGCGTCGGGGAGCGGGGCGCCTCGGCGCCCGGTGGTTCCCCCACTATCGACGGACCGGGCCGGTGCGAGCGGGACATGATCGTCGGGTTCACCTAATGGAGTGAACTCGGCGTGGCGGAGGCCGAGTTGCCGCGAGGGCTCAGTGAGCCGCGGCGGGCTGCCAGTCGGCGGGGCCGGAGGGCGGCAGGTGGCCGGGCAGTCCGGGGGTCCAGCGCTTCGTGCCGTCGGGCAGGACGGCGAGCGCCTCCACCCCGGGGCGTCGGGCGGCCCAGGTCAGTGCGCGGTCCGGGCCCATGGCGAAGGCGGCGGTCGCCCAGGCGTCGGTGCGGGCGATGCCGGTGCCGGGGGCGCCGACCAGGGTGAGCGAGGCGAGGCCGTCGGCGCGGCGGCCGGTGTGCGGGTCGAGGATGTGGGCGCCGCGCTCGGCGGTGCCGGAGGTGGCGATGGCGAGGTCGTGGCCGCCGAGCACGGCGGCGAGGTCGCCGGGCCGCCGGGGGTGGGCGATGCCGATCCGCCACGGCCCGCCGGAGGTCTGGACGTCCCCGCCGCCGTTGACGCAGAACTGCCGGGCGCCGGCGGCCCGCAGCAGCCGGGCGGTCTCCTCGACGGCCCAGCCCTTGACCCAGCCGCTGGGGTCGAGCCGGCCGCCGGGCCGTTCGGTGAAGTAGCCGTCGGTCTCGGCGGCGACCTCGCGGCAGGCATCGAGCACCGTACGGACCTCGGGATCGCAGTCGGCGAGGTCCAGTTCGCCCCGGTCGAGCCGACTGATGTCGCTGTCCGGCCGGTAGGTGGAGAACACCGCGTCGATCCGGTGCAGCCGTTCGGCGATCCGCCGCAGTGCGTCGGGCAGGGCGGGCCCGGGGTCCCGGACGGCGATGGAGAAGACGGTGCCCATCACGGGCTCGGCGTGCCGCAGCACCGGCGATCAGCCCTTCGCCCGGTCGAGGGCGCTCTGCAGCGAGCGGATGTAGCCGTCGCTGGTGTAGGTGGCGCCGCTGACGGCGTCGATCTGGGCGCTCTGCGCGGAGATCGCCTCCTGGTTGAGGGTGGGCAGGGCGTCGGTGTTGATCTCGCGGTCCCGGCGGTCCTGGGTGGGGTACTTGACCACGTCGACGCCGGTGAGCCGGCTCCCGCTGAGGGTGACCTGCACCTGCACCGGCCCGTACCGGGTGTTCACGGTGTCCCCGCTGATCTTCCGGGTGGCACCGCCGCCGGACGCGGGTGCGGGCGTGGGGGAGGCGGAGGTGTCGGCGGTACCGCTGGTCCCGGAACCGGACGAGGAACCGGACGAAGAGCCCGAGGAAGAGCCCGAGGACGATCCCGCCCCCGAGCTGATCACCGGCGCGGACCCGGTGGCCTGGTGCGGTTTGAGGGAGAGCAGCAGCACCACCCCGGCGGCGGTGGCGGCACTGGTGACGACGGCTCGGCGCATCGGCAGGACAACTCCTTCGGAAGTTCGGACTACGGACAGACGGCGGGCTCTGGCGGGGGGCCTCGGCGCGCTCGGGCGTACGGGCTCAGAAGGCGAAGGACTCGTGGTGGATCCGCCCCGCCCGCACCCCGGCCGCCCGCAGCCCGCGCACGGCCTCCGCGGTGACGGCCTCGGGCCCGCACAGGTACACCTCGTGCTCGGCCAGCCCCGGCACCAGCCGGGCGAGCGCCGTACCGAGGTCCCCGACCTGCTCCCGCGAGCCGAGCAGCTCGTGCACCACCGCGCCGCGCCGGCGGGCGACCTCGGCCAGCTCGTCCCGGAACAGGACGTCCTCTGCGCGCCGGGCCCGCTGCACCAGGGTGAGGTCGCCCGGCAGGGTCTCGAACAGTGCCCGCAGCGGGGTGATCCCGACGCCGACCCCGAGCAGCAGTACCTTGCGCTGCCGCTGCTGCCGTCCGGTGAAGGCCCCGTACGGGCCCTCGGCCCGTACCTTGGTGCCCGGCCGCAGCCGGGCGACGGCCGCACTGTGCCCGCCGAGGTCCTTGACGGTGAACCGGAGGAAGTCGGGCCGGGCCGGTGCGGACAGCGAGTACGGATTGGCGGCCCAGCGCAGTCCGGGGGCCTGGAACTGGAGGCGGAAGAACTGGCCGGGTTCGGCGCGGAGTTCGTCCAGCCGCCGGCCGGACAGGAACAGCGACACCACGCCGGGGCCCTCCGGGCGCACCTCGGCCACCTTCAGCCCGTGCCGCCGGTCGAGCAGCCAGGGCCACAGCAGCCGGTACCAGCCGAGCAGCGCCGCCGTCCCGAAGTAGAGCGCGTACCAGGCGGCCCGGCCGGGGCCGCCGCCGAGGTCGGCGCCGGTGGTCAGCTGGTGGGCGAAGGCGAGCGCGACCGCGAGGTAGGTGGCCAGGTGGAGGTAGTACCAGGTCTCGTAGGAGAGCCGGCGGCGGGCCGCCCGGGCGGAGACCGCTCCGGTGCCGAGCATCAGCAGGGTGCCGGCGGTGGCCTTGAGCATGTCGGGGTAGTGGAAGACGATCTCGACGCCCTCGCCGACCGGCCCGCGCCCGTCGGTGAGTGCGTAGCCCCAGATGATGGTCAGCACGTGCACGGTGACCAGGCCGACCAGCCAGCGGCCGCCGTAGGCGTGCCAGCGGGCCAGCCGGTCGGCGCCGACCCCGCGCTCCACCGGCGGCAGCCGGGCCATCAGCAGGAGCAGCACCGGCGCGGCGTACCCGGCGAGCAGCCCGGCGATCCGCCCGGCGCCGGTCAGCCAGCCGGCCGGGCTGACCACTGCGGCGGTGTTCACCCACCACAGCCCGAGCACGCCGAGCGCGCCGGCGGCGATCAGGCCGAGCGCGGCGCCCGGCGGCAGGGCGAGCGGCGGGCGGGCGGCGGCCCGGTGACGCGGGCCGGCGGGCGCCTGCCGGGACTTCGGTACGGTGGCAGTGCTCATCGCGGATCCTCCTTGACTCCCGGCGGCGGCACGGCCCCGCCGGGATGGTCCACGATGGCAGCGCAAGCTCTGAGTCACCTATGAGGAAGCTCGGTCCGGCACCTGTCAGGACCATAATCGTCGCAGCTCAGAAGGTGTGTTCAGGTATACGAACCAGTCTCGGTGATCTCACGGGTTTCTCATCGCGACGGGCCACAATGAACGCCGTCCGCCGCCGAACCGAAGGAGCACCATGGACGACAGCGCCGACCACCGGGAGGACCGCCCGGGTGAGCGCGCGGAGGACCGCCTGGGCGACCGTCCGGACTGGCGGGTCCTGGTCGTCGACGACGAGCCGGACCTGGTGGAGGTGGTCTGCGGCGCCGTCCGCTACGAGGGCTGGCAGGCGCGCGGCGTCACCACCGGTCTGGAGGCCGTCCGGGAGGCGGAGCGGTGGCGGCCGCACGCGGTGGTGCTCGACATGATGCTGCCCGACCTCGACGGCCTGGAGGTGCTGCGCCGGCTGCACGCCGGGCAGCCCGAGGTGCGGGTGCTGTTCCTCACCGCCCGGGACGCCGTCGAGGAGCGGATCGCGGGCATCGCGGCGGGTGGCGACGACTACGTGACCAAGCCGTTCAGCCTGGCCGAGGTGGTGGTCCGGCTGCGCGGGCTGCTGCGCCGGGCCGCCCCGACGGAGGGGCCGGGCCGTCCGCCCGCGCACGCCCTGGTGCTCGGCGACCTCGTCCTGGACGACCGGGCCCGCGAGGTGACCCGCGACGGCGAGACCATCGAGCTCAGCCCGACCGAGTACGCGCTGCTCGCCTACCTGATGCGCCACCCCCGGCAGGTGCTCAGCAAGGCGCAGATCCTGGACGCGGTCTGGTCGTACGACTTCGGCGGGCAGGCGCACATCGTGGAGCTGTACATCAGCTACCTGCGCAAGAAGCTGGATGCCGGCCGCAGCCCGATGATCCACACCGTGCGCGGCGCGGGCTACCTGATCAAGGCCGCGCCGTGAGCCGCGCCGTGCGTCGCGCGGCGACCCGAGCCGCCACGGCGCTGCGCCGGCTGCTGCCCCGCACCCTGCGCGCCCGGCTGATCGCCGGCCTGCTGGTGCTGCTGGTGGTCACCTGCGCGGCCGTCGGCTTCGCCACCGCCGCCGCGCTGCGCCACTTCCTGGTGGACCGGCTCGACCAGCAGCTCGCCGAGGCCGGCGGCCGCTACGCCGCCAGCCTGGAGCACACCGGCGCCGGTGCCGGCCCGGACACCCGGGCCCAGACCCCCGGCACCCTGGGCGTACGGCTGCTCGGCGGCAAGGTCACCGCCGCCGGGGTGGTGGACGGGGACGCCGACGACGTCGACAACCCCGACGACGCGGACGACCAGATCTCCTTCACGCCCGACGAGCAGAACCGGCTGGCCGCCCTGCCGGTCGGCGGCCCGGCCCGCACCCTGGACCTCGGCGGCACCCTGCGCCACTACCGGGTCCGGGCGGTGGCCGGGCGGGACGGCGACGTGCTGGTCAGCGGGCTGCCGCTGCGCCCGGCCGAGGAGACCGTGGAGCGCCTGGAGACCCTCGAACTGACCGTCTTCGCGATCGCCGTCACCGCGGCCGGCGCCGCCGGAGCGATCTGGGTCGGCTGGTCGCTGCGCCCGCTGCGCCGGGTGGTGGGGATGGCCGAGCGGGTGAGTACGCTGCCGCTGGCCAGCGGCGAGGTGCAGCTGGCCGAGCGGGTTCCGGACGACGATCCGCGCACCGAGGTCGGCCGGGTCGGCGCGGCGCTCAACCGGATGCTCGGCCACGTCGGCGACGCGCTGGCCCGCCGGCACGCGGTGGAGGAGCGGCTGCGCGCCTTCGCCGCCGACGCCAGCCACGAGCTGCGTACCCCGGTGGCGGCCGTCCGCGGCCACGCCGAGCTGGCGCTGAGGCACCCCGGGGAGGTGCCCGGCGAGGTGCGGCACTCGCTGGAGCGGATCGACGCCGAGGCGCTGCGGATGGGTGCGATCGTCGAGGACCTGCTGCTGCTCGCCCGGCTGGACGCGGGCCGCCCACTGGCCGGGGACGAGGTGGACCTCACCCGGATCGCGCTCAACGCCGTGGCCGACGCCCGGGCGGCCGGCCCCGACCACCACTGGCGGCTGGTGCTGCCGGAGGAGCCGGTGCTGGTGCGCGGGGACGAGCACCGGCTGAGCCAGGTGGCGGCCAATCTGCTGGCCAACGCCCGCACCCACACCCCGGCCGGTACGGCGGTCGAGCTGAGTCTCGAACTCGTCGGCGATCACGTGGAGTTGAGCGTCGTCGACGACGGCCCTGGGATCCCGCCGGAGCTGCTCGGGCGGGTCTTCGAGCGGTTCGTCCGGGGCGACCGCGCCCGCTCCCGGGCCACCGGCTCGACCGGGCTGGGCCTGTCCATCGTCCGGGCCGTGGTCCAGGCGCACGGCGGTACGGTCGAGGCGGTCAGCCGGCCCGGCCGGACGGCTTTCACGGTGCGGCTGCCGGCGGTGTGACCGGGGCCGCGCCCAGGCCGGTGGCCGTACGGAAGCGCTGCCGGTAGTCGGTCGGCGTGGTGTCCAGCCGGCGGCGGAAGGCCCGTACCAGGGTGTCCGTGGTGCCGAACCCGCAGGCGGTGGCGATGCGTTCGAGCGTGTCGTCGCCCGACTCCAGCCGGTGGCGGGCTAGTTCGACCCGCGCCGACTCGATGTAGGCGCTCGGGGTGGTGTCCAGTTCGGTCTTGAAGATTCGGACCAACTGCCTTTCGCTGAGGTGCGCGTGGGCGGCGAGCGCGGGCACGGTGAGCCGGCCGGAGAGGTTGCGCAGGATGTGGTGGCGCAGCTCCTCGATCCGCCGGGTGGTGGAGACCGGCTCCAGCGGGACGCTGAACTGGCTCTGGCCGCTGGGGCGTTTGAGGTACATCACCAGCTGCCGGGCGACCCGCAGGGCTAGTTCCTCGCCGAAGTCCTCGGCGACCAGGGCGAGCGAGAGGTCCAGGCAGGCACTGATGCCGGCGCCCGTCCACACCTCGCCCGCGCGGATGAAGATCGGGTCGGCGTCGACCTCGACCCCCGGGTACTCGGCGGCCAGCTGGCCCGCGGTCGACCAGTGGGTGGTGGCCCGCTTGCCCTCCAGCAGTCCGGCCGCCGCCAGCAGGTGGGCGCCGACGCAGACCGAGGCGACCCGGCGCGAGCGGGCGGCCAGCGTGCGGACGTGCTCGACCACGGCCGGGTCGGTGAGCGCCCGGACCCTGCGGGCCTCGTCGACCTCCACGGCCCCGGGCACCAGCAGGGTGTCGATGCCGCCCGCGGCGGCGGCCTGGTCGAAGGTGAGGTCGGGCAGGATCCGCACCCCGGCGGCGGTGGTGACCGGTCCGGTGGTCTCGGCGGCCAGCACCACCCGGTAGCCGGCGGCCTCCTCGCTCTCCCGCCGGACCAGCGAGAACACTTCCGGCGGGCCGGTGACGTCCAACAGGTCGACACCCTCGAACAGGACGATGACGATCAGCCGCTGCGGGCTCTCCACGGGCTCTCCCTCTGTGCCGGGCCTGCTCTGTGCCGGGCGTTCTCCGCGCCGAACCCCGATGTCGGAATCTGCATGTTAGACGGCATTGCCGCCATGGCGGGCACGCCCGTAGCGTTCCAGAGGCAGGCCGCACCACGCGTGACCTGCCAGGACACTCCTCGAATCCTCGAACCCTCGAACCCGGACACCCCCGGAACGACGAAGGCGGCACAGCCATGCCCAGCACCACCCTGCGCACCCTCAACGGCCTCGACGACGCGCCCGCCCCGCTCGCCGCGGCCACCCTCGTCCTGATCGACTACCAGAACACCTACACCCGCGGCGTGATGGAGCTGACCGGCTGGCGCGAGGCCCTGGACGCGGCCGCCGACCTGCTCGCCCGGGCCCGAGCGGCCGGTACCACCGTCATCCACGTGATCAACGACGGTGGCGAGGGCACCCCGTACGACGTCCGCGCCGAGATCGGACAGATCCACCCGCGCGTGGCCCCGGCCGAGGGCGAGCGGGTGGTGGTCAAGCAGGTCCCGGACGCCTTCGTCGGCACCGGGCTGGGCGAACTTCTGGACGCGACCGGCCACCAGGAGGTGGTGATCGCTGGGTTCATGACCCACATGTGCGTCGCCTTCACCACCGCCGGAGCCTTCCTGCGCGGCAACCGCCCCACCGTCGTCGCCGAGGCCTGCGCCACCCGCCCGCTGGGCACCGGCACCGCGGAGCTCACCGCCGAGCAGATCCACCGGGGCGCGCTCGCCACCATCGGGGACCTCTACGGGGTCGTCGTGGAGTCCGCGGCCGAGCTGGGCTGACGGCCTGCCACCATCCGCCACTGTCAGGCCCCGGGCCCGGGGCGCGGGGCCCCGGGCCCGCTCCCCGGCGAGGTGCCCCGGTCCGTCACCCGGGGGACCGGCCGGCCCCACCGAGCCTGCCCGGGCCGCGGGCGCGGGGCAATGGATTCGGTTCTCGCCGAACGGTGTTGCGGTCCGGCCGCCGACGGGGTGACGATCCTGTCCGTGCTGCGAATCTTCTTCGGTACGGACGACCTCGAACGCACCCGGGTGGCCGAGCGCCCGGACATGTCGATGGAACTGTCCCTCAGCGTGCACGCCCTGATCAGCGGCCGGTGCGACCCGCGGTTCCAGGCCTGGCGCAACCGCCTGCGGGCCTCCTGGAACCCGCGCACCTCGCTGCTCTTCGACCTCTACACCTCCACGGCGATCCCCGAGTTCCTCACCGTCCGCCGCGACCCCGGCGCGACCGAGAGCGCCACCGCCGAGGCACCCGAGGAGCCGCTCCGCGGTCACCTGCGATCGGTGGGCGGGGAGCGGCAGTTGAGCGCCTTCGCACGCGGCGTGGCGGCGGGCGACCGGCGGGCCAGGAGACTGCTCGGCAACGTCACCGCCGACTACCAGACCCGCGCGATCGACCCCTACCGGCGGCAGATCGAGACCATCGTCACCACCGAGCACGGCCGGCGCCGCCGGACCACCGGGCCGGATGAGGTGCTCGGCTCGCTGCACCCGGCACTGTCCTGGCGCCGCCCGGTGCTCAGCTTCCCGCTGGCCGGCGGCTGTCGGCACGACCTACGGCTGGACGGCCGCGGACTCCTGCTCCAGCCCTGCGTGTTCGGCCCCCGCCGGCCGGTCATCGCCCGCTTCGAGGACCCGCGGCAGCAGCCGGTCCTCCTCTACCCGGCGAGGATCGGCGGTCCCTTGCAGCCCGAGTCCGAACCCACCCCCAGCCGCACCCTCACCGCGCTGCTCGGCCAGACCCGTGCCGCCGCCCTGGAGGCCATCGCCGCCCACGGCCCGTGCTCCACCAAGGACCTGGCCGCCCACCTCGGCATCTCCACCGCTTCCGCCAGCGAACACGCCACCGTCCTCGCCGACTCCGGCCTCACCACCAAGGACCGCACCGGCCGCACCGTCACCCACCGCCCCACCCCCCTCGGCCACGCCCTCCTCACCGGCCACCTCCCCACCCCGGCCCCCGACCCCGACGGGGTCTAATGGCGACGCCGCTCGGCAGCATTGCCTGCGGCTACCTGGTGGACCGGGCCGGGCTGACAACAGCCCTCGTGCTTCTCGGAGGGGCCTGCCTCCTGATCACGCTATGCCCGCTGATCTTCCCGGCCTGGCGCCGGATGGACGGGCCGAGCGGCGCCAGGGCACGTGCGTAAGCGCCTTGCCGGGCGGCACCGGACGACCGGAATGATCGCGTGGCTGAACGTGTGCGGGTCCGGGAGATCGATGACGACGAGGGCAGGCGGTTGCTGCGGATCGTCCGCAGGGGCACCGGGCCGGTGGTGACCTGGCGGCGGGCCCAGATTGTGCTGCTGCCCGCGCAGGGCATTCCGGTGGCGAAGATCGCAGAGGTCACGTTCACCAGCAGCGACCGGGTCCGGGACGTGATCCACAACTTCGACGCCGACGGCTTCGAGGCGCTCTGCCCGAAGTACGAGCGCGGCCGGCCCAGGACCTCCACGCTGCCGGAGCGCCGTGAGATCAAGAAGATCGCCAAGTCCGAGCCGGCCGAGCACGGCCTGCCGCTCTCGACCTGGACATCAGCCACGAGGGCCTGCGCATCATGCTCCGCGAGGAGGGCGTCTCGGCCGCTCAACCTCCAGCCCCACCCCGGCTGGCAGTGGGTCGAACGCGGCGGGAAGCCAAGGATCCAGACCGGGAGCCTCGCCCCCGCCGACGGGCGGCCTACACCCGCCCGCCGTCGCCCGGGTCCCGACCCGCTGGCACCGCTTCGTGGTCAGGTGCGGCGAGTAGTCGTCGACCACGATCGCGATGCGCACGTCGATGGGGTGAAGCGAGCGCAGGTAGCGGCTGATGCGGCGGCACTAGAAGTACTACTGGCACCGCGCGGCCGACCCTTGGGCGAGCTCAGGCGCGGGCGGGGCCGGTGCGGGGTTGGTGGGGGAGGGGGAGGGCGAGGGCTTCGGGGGAGGTGGGTGGGAGGGCGAGGGCGGAGGCGGTCTCGGCGGGGAGGGGGTGGAGGCCGAGGAGGGCGGTGGTGAGGCGGGTGGTGGCGCGGTGCCAGTCCGGGATGCGCTGGAGCATGGCGTGGCCGCTGCCGGTGACGGTGTAGCCGCAGACCCGGGCGCCGGCGGCGCGGCTGCGGGCGGCGAAGGCGCGGGTGTCGGCGGGTGCGGTGACGGTGTCGCGGTCGCCGTGCAGGAGCAGGACGTCGCGGCCGGCGAGGTGGTCGCAGGGGTCTTCGGCGGGGCACCAGGGGGCGAGGGCGACCAGGCCGGTGACGGCGGGGTGGCCGGCGGCGCGGAGGGCGGCGCGGCCACCCATGGAGTGGCCGATTAGGACGGTCGGCACCGGGCCGAGCGTCCCGGTGAGTTCGTCGAGGGCGGCGAGCGCGTCCCGGGCCGCGTCGGCGCGGGCGCCGTTCCAGCCGCGGTGGCGGTAGCGGACGGTGCCGATGGCGATCGCCTCGGCCGCGGTCTCCCTGCTGAGCGCGCGTAGGAAGCCGTGCATGCGCAGCAGCGGGAGGTTGAGGCGCCGGGGGCGGGCGAGGTTGTGCTCCTCGCCGCCGTGGAGGACGAGGACGGCGGCCCGGGGAGCGGCGGGCCGCACCCGCCACCGCAGCGCCCGGTGCGCGGCCGTGTCCGTGCTGTCCCCGATCACCTGCGCACCGTCCGGCTCCGTCACCGCGACCCCTCACCTCTCGGTCTGGACCGCCACTGTACGCGTGCGGAGGGCGGGGGTGTTCACCCGACGGGACCATCCCGGACATCCGGGCGCGCGCGGGCGGGGCGGGGTGCTGCTATCCACGAAGGGTGGGGGTCGCCGCGCCGCTCGTGGCGCCGTGTCACCGAGTGGAGGACTTCGTGGCTCAGCAGCTCGCACTCTCCGTGGACTTCGGGTCGGGTTTCACCCAGGCCTGGGGCAAGATCGCCAGCTTCATCCCGCAGTTCATCGCCTTCCTGGTGATCCTGGCCATCGGCTGGATCGTGGCCAAGGCGATCGCCCGCGTCCTGGACCGCGTGCTGCGCCGGGTCGGCTCGGAGAAGGTCGCCGAGCGGGCCGGGATGGCCCGCTACCTGAGCGGCTCGAAGTACGACATGACCGGAATCATCTGCAAGATCGTCTACTACGCGATCCTGCTGATGGCGCTGCAGCTGGCGTTCGGCGTCTTCGGCCCGAACCCGATCAGCGTGATGATCCACAGCATCGTCGCCTGGCTGCCCCGGGGCATCGTCGCGGTGGCGATCGTGGTGGTGGCGATGGCCATCGCCAACGGGGTGCGCGACATCGTCGGCAACGCGCTCTCCGGCGCCTCGTACGGCCGTACCGTCTCCACCGTGGCCTGGGCGTTCATCGTGGCGCTGGGGGTGATCGCGGCGCTCGGCCAGGCCGGGATCGCGACCGCGATCACCGGCCCGGTGCTGATCGCCGCGCTCGCCACCATCACCGGTGTGCTGGTGGTCGGTGTCGGCGGCGGTCTGATCATGCCGATGCGCCAGCGCTGGGAGCGGTGGCTGGACAACGCCGAGCAGGAGACCGCCCGGCTGCGCGGCACCGCGTACCAGGCGGGCCGTTCGGACGCGCTGACGAACCAGCCGGTCAGGCCGACCACCCAGGCCGGCCCGGGCAACCCGCCGGGGATCGAGGGCGACCAGCCGCGGTAGGGCTGCTACGGCTGCTCAGGCCTCCAGCAGGCCCTGGTCGCGCACCAGCCAGCAGATCGCGGTCAGCCGGGTGACGGCGTAGTCGTAGCCCACCGGCTCGCGCCAGCCGATCTCGGTGAGCGCGTCGAGGAAGCCCAGCGCGTAGTCCGACAGTTCCTCACGGTCCAGGGGCCGGGGCGCCAGCTCCGGCCCCTGGGCGTACAGCAGCTCGCGCAGCATCGCCGCGTGCTGGTCGACGGCGGCGACGAAGCCGGGCTCGAAGGCGAACTCGGCCAGCCGGGGCGTGAAGGCGGCCACGATGCCGGGCAGCGGGCAGCCGGCCGGTTCGTCGGGGGAGCGCCGGAAGGACTCGTCGGGGGTCGCGAACATCCGTCCACGGTAGGCGAGCCGCCGAGGGGGCGAGCCGGGCCGTGACGGTTCCGTGCTGAGACCTTGGCCACCTTCGGGACTTTCCGTGGCATGGCCGGTTCCGTGCGTTCCCGAACCGGCGGTCCGTACCAGAATGGCCCGCATGGATCTCCGCATCTTCACCGAGCCCCAGCAGGGCGCGAGCTACGACACCCTCCTCACGGTCGCCCGCACCGCCGAGCAGCTCGGTGCCTTCAGCGCCTTCTTCCGTTCCGACCACTACCTGAAGATGGGCGACGTCGACGGCCTGCCCGGCCCCACCGACGCCTGGATCACCCTGGCCGGCCTCGCCCGCGACACCAGCACCATCCGCCTCGGCACCCTGATGACGGCCGGCACCTTCCGGCTGCCGGGCGTCACCGCCATCCAGGTCGCCCAGGTCGACGCGATGAGCGGCGGCCGGGTCGAGTTCGGTCTCGGGGCCGGCTGGTACGAGGCCGAGCACACCGCCTACGGCATCCCGTTCCCGAAGGAGAAGTTCGGGCGGCTGGAGGAGCAGCTGGAGATCATCACCGGCCTGTGGCGGACCAAGCTCGGCGACACCTTCGACTTCGCCGGCGAGTACTACACCCTCGCCGACTCGCCCGCGCTGCCCAAGCCCGTCCAGGAGCGGATCCCGGTGCTGGTCGGCGGCAACGGGCCGAAGCGCACCCCGGCGCTGGCGGCCCGTTTCGCCGACGAGTTCAACCTGCCGTTCGCCTCCGTGGAGGACACCGCGGCCCAGTTCGGCCGGGTCCGGGCCGCGGTCGAGCAGGCCGGCCGCTCGGCCGACGAGCTGGTGTACTCCAACGCCCTGGTGCTGTGCGTCGGCCGGGACGACGCCGAGGTGGCCCGCCGGGCCGCCGCGATCGGCCGGGAGGTGGCCGAGCTGAAGGAGAACGGCCTGGCCGGCACCCCGGACGAGGTGGTGGAGAAGCTCGGCCGGTACGCGGCGGTCGGCAGCGAGCGGGTCTACCTCCAGGTGCTCGACCTGGCCGACCTCGACCACCTGGAGCTGGTCGCCGCCCGGGTCGCCCCGCAGCTGGGCTGAGGGAACTCCGGCACCGGCCCTCCACACCCGCCCTGACCACGTCTCTTTACTCGTTTTTGGGAATCCGCCATGCTACGGGGAGGGAACGGCGGCGGGAGCGGAGGGCCGGTGACGGGAACACGAATACCGCGGGCGGCGGCACCACCGGTGCCGCCGCCCCGCGTTGCGGAGAACCGCGCCACTGCGGACCGTGCCGCCACGGACCGCGCCACGGCGGGCCGCCAGGTCGGGGACCGGCCCGCCAGGGTGGTCCGCACCGGCGTGCACGAGCTGCGCGGCCCCGGCCCGGCCGCCCTGCACTACCCCGCCGGTGACGTGCTGGTGGTCACCGGACTTCCCGGCAGCGGCAAGAGCACCTTGATGCGCCGCTGCGTCCGGGCCGCGCTGGTCGACTCCCAGCTGGTCCGCGAGGAGTACGCGGCCCGGCTGCCCGGCCGCCTCCCGTACGCGCTGTACCGGCCGCTCGCCCGGCTCGCCCACTACCGGCGGCTGCGCCGGGCGGTGCTGGACGGCGGCCCGCTGGCGGTGCACGACTGCGGCACGCTGCCCTTCGTCCGGAGCTGGCTGGTCCGGGCCGCCGCCCGGCAGGGGCGCCGGGTGCACCTGCTGCTGCTGGACGCGGACCCGGCCGAGGCCCGGGCAGGGCAGCGGCGGCGCGGGCGGCGGGTCTCGCGCTACGCCTTCGCCCGGCACCGGGGCGCGGCGGCCAGGCTGCGCGGACTGCTGCTGGGGGCGGGGCGGCCGCCGACGGGGTGTGCGTCGGCAGTGGTACTCGACCGGGGCGCCGCGCGCGCCCTGCGGGAGATCGACTTCCCCGCGTCGTAGTCTCGGCGGGTCCGCGCCGGGCGCCGGTCGCCGGTGGGCGGGCCCGGGGCGCGGTCGCACCCCCCCCGTCAACTCCCCCGTCAGGAGCGCTGATGCGCCGTACTGCCCGGGTGCGCTCGCGTGCACCCCGCCTGTTCCCCTGTGCCGCCGCGCTGATCGCGGCGGCCGGTCTGGGTCAAGTCGCCGCCCCGGCCCCGCACCGCGCGGTGGCGGCCGTCTGCGACGGCACCGCCGACGCGGACGCCGCCGCCCGCAAGCCGGCCGACAGCCAGGCGGGCCGGGACCCGAACGCCGTGAGCGCCGGCGAGGCCCGGGCGATGCAGGCGGACCTGGACCACCGGCTCGCCGAGCTCGGCCCGGCGCACGTCCAGCTGGCCGCCGCACCGACCACCGTCCCGGTGTACGTCCACGTGATCCACTCCGGGGACGCCGGCCGGTTGGACGGGAGCGTCGTCGCCGCCCAGATCGACCACCTCAACGCCACCTACGGCGGCCAGGGTGCGGGCAACACCCCCACCCGGTTCCACTTCGAACTGGCCGGCACCGACTGGACCGACAACGCCGGCTGGTACTCCGGCATGACACCCGGCTCCGGCGCCGAGCGGGCGATGAAGAGTGCCCTGCGCAAGGGCGACCAGGGCGTCCTCAACCTCTACACCGCCCACCTCGGGCAGTCCCTGCTCGGCTGGTCGACCTTCCCCAACGCCTACCGCTCCAACCCGGCCGACGACGGCGTGGTGGTCCTGGACGACTCGCTGCCCGGCGGCCCCGCCACCCACTACAACGAGGGCAACACCGCCACCCACGAGACCGGCCACTGGCTGGGCCTCTTCCACACCTTCCAGGGCGGCTGCCTGACCCCGGGCGACTACGTGGACGACACCCCGCCCGAGCGCAGCGCCGCCTACGGCTGCCCGGAGGGCCGGCACAGCTGCCCCGGCGGCACACTCGACCCGATCCACAACTTCATGGACTACAGCTACGACTCCTGCATGACCCAGTTCACCCCGGGGCAGGCCGAGCGGATGTCGAACTCCTGGTCAGCCTACCGCAGTTGAGGTGAGAGAGGAGACTCACCCGAGAACGGCGTCAGGGCTCCGCTCCGGCATCTCCCGGCATCTCTCCGGGGCGGAGGGCCATCCGCTGCCGACTCGGACCCGGCGGGGCGCGGGTCCGCGGAATCCAGGAGAAGGGCCGTGGTGCCGCCGCGCGGAGGCGGAGCGGATTTGACGAACGATCACGCCACGCGTGACCGTTGCGACAACCCGTTCACCACACCGCGGAATGCAGGGGTGCCAGATGCACGAGCTGATCCTCCGTCGCGCATCGGAGCATCCGGACAAGACCGCCTTCGCCGACGCCCGCGGCGCGCTGAGCTACGGCGACCTCGCCCGCCACACGGCCCTGGTGGCGGGCAACCTCCGGGTCGAGCGCGGCAGCCGGGTGGCGCTGTACCTGGCCGGCGGGGTGCCCGCGATCACCGCGACCCTCGGCGTCGCCCGCGCCGCCGCGGTCGGCGTTCCGCTCGACCCGCGGATCGGTGACGACGACCTCCGGTTCCGTCTGGCCGACGGCGGAGCCGACCTGGTGATCACCGACCGCGCCCACCTGGCGCGGGCCCGACGGATGTCCGGTGTCCGGGTGGTGACGGTGGACGACCTGCTCGCCCCCACCCGTACGCCGGCCCGGGACGACCTCGAACCGGACGCGCCCGCCTGGCTGCACTACACCTCGGGGACCAGCGGGGACCCGAAGGGCGTGCTGTCGACGCAGGCTGCCTGGCTCCGGTCGGCCGACCACGCCTACCGGGGACTGCTGGGCATGTCCGCCGAGGACCACCTGCTGTGGCCGCTGCCGCTGTTCCACGCCTTCGGGCACTCGATGTGCGTGGTGGGCGTGCTGGCCCTGGGCGCGAGCGCCCACGTGATGGACCGCTTCACGCCGGAGGCGGCGGCCGAGCTCCTCCGCCGGACACCGTTCACGGCACTGGGCGGCGTACCGACGGTCTTCACCCAGCTCCTGGAAGCCGGGGCCCCGCTGCCGCCCCGCTGCCTGTCGGCCGGCGCTCCGCTGCCGGAGGAGTTGCGGGACCGGTTCCGCCGGGCGTCCGGCCACGAGCTGCACGACGGCTACGGCAGCACGGAGGCCTCCGGGAAGGTCGCCGTCGACGGCGTCGTGCTGCCCGGGATCGAGACCCGGTTCGTCGACGGCGAGATCCAGCTGCGGATGCCCGGCGCCGTCGGCTGGCAGGCCACCGGGGACCTCGGCCGGGAGGAGAACGGCCGGCTGGTGGTCACCGGGCGGGCGAGCGAGATCATCATCCGGGGAGGGGAGAACATCCACCCCGCCGAGATCGAGCAGGTGCTGGCCCGCTGCCCGGACGTCCGGGACGCGGCCGTGGCGGGGGAGGCCGACGCGGTGCTCGGCGAGGTGCCGGTCGGCTACGTCGTCGGCGACGCCGATCCGGCGGCGGTCCTGGCCTTCTGCCGTCGGCAGCTGCCACCGCACCGGGTACCGGAGGCGATCCGCCCGGTCAGCCGGATCCCGCAGACGTCCTCGGGCAAGCCGGCCCGGCGACGGCTGCGGTTCCAGTACGTGCTGGACCTGGTCCGCCGGGAGACCGAGGGGATCACCGGTCGGGCACCGGAGCCGGACCAGCCGTTCGCCGAGGCCGGTCTGGACTCGCTGGGCACCGTACGGCTGCGGGACCGGCTGGGCACCGGACTCGGGGTCGCGCTGCGCCCGTCCCTGGTGTTCGACCACCCCACGCCCCGCGCGATGGCGGACCATCTGACCGGCGGGGCCGACGGCGGGCCGCCGCCCGCCCGCAGTGCCACCGAGCCGGTCGCGATCGTCGGCATGGCCTGTCGCTACCCCGGCGGGATCGCCGGCCCCGAGGACCTGTGGCGGGTGGTCGCCGCCGGCCAGGACACCATCACGGACTTTCCCACGGACCGCGGCTGGCCCCTCGACGAGCTGTTCCACCCCGACCCCGACCACGTCGGCACCAGCTACGTGACGCGCGGGGGCTTCCTCGCCGACGCGGCCGACTTCGACGCGGCGTTCTTCCGGATGTCACCGCGGGAGGCCCTGACCACCGACCCCCAGCACCGGCTGCTGCTGGAGACGGCCTGGGAGGCGGTCGAACGGGCGGGGATCGCCCCCGAGTCGCTGCGCGGCAGCAACACCGGTGTCTTCGTGGGCCTGATGTACAACGACTACGCCGGCCGGTTCCGGGGCGCCGACCACGAGCTCCTGCCCCAGCTCGCCCTGGGCTCGGCGGGCAGCGTGGCGTCCGGGCGGATCGCCTACGGACTGGGCCTGCACGGGCCGGCCCTCACCCTGGACACCGCCTGTTCCTCCTCCCTGGTCACCATGCACCTCGCGGCGGACGCGCTGCGCAGCGGGCAGTGCGACCTGGCCCTGGCCGGGGGCGCCACGGTCATGGCGAGCCCGGACAGCTTCGTCGCCTTCAGCCGGCAGCGCGGCCTCGCCCCCGACGGACGGGTGAAGCCGTTCTCCGCGGCCGCCGACGGCACCGTCTGGTCGGAGGGAGCGGGACTGCTGCTCCTGGAACGGGTCGAGGACGCGGTGCGCAACGGCCACCCGATCCTGGCCCTGCTGCGCGGCTCGGCGGTCAACCAGGACGGGGCCTCCAACGGCCTCACGGCGCCCAGCGGCCCCGCCCAGGCCGCGGTGATCCAGCAGGCGCTGGCCGACGCCGGACTGAACGGCGCCGACGTGGACGTGATCGAGGCCCACGGCACCGGCACCGCCCTGGGCGACCCGGTCGAGGCGGCCGCGCTGCTCGCCACCTACGGCCAGGACCGGCCGGCCCCCGTCCTGGTCGGCACCGTCAAGTCCAACCTCGGGCACACCCAGGCGGCCGCCGGGGTCGCCGGGGTGATCAAGACCGTGATGGCGATGCGGCACCGCACGGTGCCCGCCACCCTGCACATCGACGAGCCCTCCCGCGAGGTCGACTGGACGGCCGGCCGGGTCCGCCTGGTCACCGAGCCGACGCCCTGGCCGGCGCGGGACCGTCCGCGCCGTGGCGCGGTGTCGGCGTTCGGGATCTCCGGGACCAACGCGCACGTGATCGTCGAGGAGTACGAGCAGCTGCGGACGGCGTACCTCTTTCCGGGGCAGGGGGCGCAACGGCCCGGGATGGGGCGGGAGTTGGCAGCCCGGCACCCGGTGTTCGCCGCGGCCTTCGAGGAGGCCTGCGCGCACCTGGACCCGGCGGTGCGGGAGGAGGTCGACACCGAGCTGGTGCACCGCACCGACATCGCCCAGGCGGCCCTGTTCGCCTACGAGGTCGCCATGTTCCGCCTGTTGGAGTCCTGGGGGTACCGCCCGGACGCGCTGATCGGGCACTCCGCCGGGCAGATCGCGGCCGCCCACGTCGCGGGCGTCCTGTCGCTGCCCGACGCCGCGCGGCTCGTCACCGCCCGCGGACGGCTCATGCGGGGGCTGCCGCCGGGCGGGGCCATGGTCGCCCTCCGGGCCGCCGAGAGCGAGGTCCGGCTCACCCCCCGCACCGCGATCGCGGCCGTCAACGGCCCGGACTCGGTCGTCGTGTCCGGGCCGGAGGAGGAAGTCCTCGCCATCGCCGCCGGGTTCGAGCACGCCACCCGGCTGACCGTCAGCCACGCCTTCCACTCGCCACTGATGGACCCCGTGCTGGCGGAGTTCGCCCGGGTGGCGGAGAGCCTGACGTACCGTCCGCCGACGATCCCGGTCATCGGCGCCCGCCCGGACGATCCGGGCCACTGGGTGCGACACCTGCGCGAGACGGTCCGCTTCGCCGACCACGTGGCCGCGGTCGAGGGCGCCACCCTGGTCGAACTCGGCCCGGGCAACACCCTCGGCGCCCTCGTCGAAGGGGTCGTCCCCACCACCGACCCCGAGCGGGCGGCGGCCCGGCTGCGGGGCACCCGCGGCTTCCGACGCCGGCGCTACTGGCTCGACCGGGGCGCCGAGCATCCGCTGATCGAGTCGACCGTCGTCGTGCCCGGTTCGGGCGAGGTGGTGTGCCTCGCCGACCTCAGCCCCGCCTGGCTGCTCGACCACGTCGTCGACGGGACCGCGCTGGTGCCCGCCACGGCGATCCTGGAACTGGTGCTGTACGCCGGGGAGCGGGCCGGGTGCGCCGGCGTCGGGGAACTGGTCCTGCACACCGCGATGCCGCTGCCCCGGACCAGGCGGGCCGAGGTCATCGTCCGGCCCGCGGAGCCCGACGGCGCACGGCCGTTCGAGGTCTACGCGAACGGGGTCCGCTGCGCGAGCGGCCGACTGGACTCCGGGCCGCCCCCGCAGGTGGAGACCGGCGAGTGGCCCCCGCCGGGCGCGCAGGAGCTCGACGTCGAGCACGCCGACTACGGTCCGGCGTTCCGCGGGCTGAGCCGGATGTGGCGCCGCGGCGACGAACTCTTCGGCGAGGTGCGCGGGGAGTTCCCCGACGCCGGACGGTTCGCCCTGCACCCCGCCCTGTTCGACGCGGCCCTGCACCCGGCCCGGCTGCTCACCGGCGGGGTGCCGTTCGTCCTGCGCGGCGTGCACCTGCTGGCCCGGGGCGCCACGGCCCTGCGCGTGCGCATCCGCGCGGGGCGGATCGACGTGACCGACCGGACGGGCCGACCGGTGGCGTGCGTCGAGTCGCTCACCGCGCGGACGACCGGAACCGGCCGGGGCTCCCTGTTCCGCCCGGAGTGGCAGCGGGTGCCGGAACCCCCGCGGGGCAAGCTGCTGGAGGTACCGGCCGGGGACGCGCCCGCCGCCCTGGCACTCGTCCTGCGGGAGTTGCAGGCCGATCACGAGCACCTGACCGTCCTGGTGCGGCCGGACGACCTCGCCGGAGCGGCGGTGGCCGGCCTGGTCCGGGTCGCGCAGCGGGAACACCCCGGCAGGTTCACCCTGGCCGAACTCGGTGACCAGGGGCCCGAGACCGTCGCCGAACGCGCGGAGCTGGTCCCCGTGGCCGGCGGCGGCGCCTTCGCCTGGCGCGGGACCGTCCTGGTCACCGGTGGCGGCGCGCTGGGCCGGGCGGTCGCCGACCACCTGCGGGACAAGGGCGTGCGCGTCGTCGTCGCCAGCCGCAGCGGCGAGACCCGCCTGGACGTCACCGACCGGGCGGCGCTGGCCGCACTGGTCGACTCGGTCGAGGACCTGCGGGCCGTCGTGCACACCGCCGGGGTCCTCGACGACGGGATCCTGGCCTCGATGACTCCGGAACGCCTGGCGTCCGTATGGCGCCCCAAGGCCGAAGCCGCCTGGCACCTCCACGAGCTGACCGCACACCGGGACCTCGACGCCTTCGTGCTGTTCTCCTCGGCGGCCGGCGTGCTCGGCCACGCCGGACAGGCCAACTACGCGGCGGCCAACAGCTATCTGGACGAACTCGCCCGCCACCGGCGGCGGGCGGGGCTCCCCGCGCTCTCCCTGGCCTGGGGCCCGTGGACGGTCGGGATGATGGCCGACCGGACCGCCGGTCCCGGCCCGGTGCCGCTCACCCCGGCGGAGGGCGTGGCGCTCCTGGAGGCGGCGCTGGGCAGCGACGAACCGGTCCTGGTGCCGATCGCCTTCGACCGGACTCCCCGGCGGGAACCGCGGCGCGCGGCGGAACCGGCCCGGCCGACGAACCTGCTGGAACTGGTGTGCGCCGAGATCGCCGCCGTACTGAGCTACCCGGAGGTAGATCCGGACACCCCGGTCCCCGACCTCGGCTTCGACTCGCTGACCTCGGTCGAGCTGCGCAACAGGCTGGAGGAGCGGACCGGCCTGCGCCTGCCCGCCACCGTGGTGTTCGACTCCCCCACGCCGAGGGCGATCGCCGAGCAGCTGCGCCCGCCACCGGCCCCGGGAACGCTCGCCTTCCTGTACCACAGGCTGTGCGGGCTGGGCCGCCACCAGGAGGCCATGCACCTGCTCGTCTCCGCCTCGTGGGCGCTGCCGTCGGCGGCGACGCTCCCGCCGGCGGCCCCGACGCGACTCAGCGCCGGCGATGGCGACAGCGACGGCGAGGGCCCGGCGATCGTCTGCTTCCCCGCCTTCACCTCGCCTCCCGGGGAGTACCGCCAGCTGGCCCGGCACCTCCCGGGCCTGTGGCTGCTCCCGCACCCGGGGTACGAGGGCGGCGAGGTGCCGGAGGACGTGGAGGCGCTCGTCCGGACGCACGCCGCCTCGATCAGGCGGCTCGGCCGGCCGGTGGTGCTGCTGGGCCGCTCCACCGGCGGCCTGGTCGCCCAGGCCGTCGCGGAGCGGGTCGGCGCCGAGGCCGTGGTGCTGCTGGACACCCACCCCGTCAGGGACGAGGAACGGCTCACCGGACTGGCGGCGCGTACCGCGGTCAGGCTGGACGAGCCCGCGCTCGCGGCGATGGGCGCGTACGTGCGCATCTTCCTGGGCCGGCCGGAGGAGACGGTCGAGCCCACCCTGCACCTGCGCCCCGGCGACGTCCCGGGAGACCACCACTCGATGCTCGACGAGCACGTGGCGACGACGGCGGATGCGATCCGGACGTGGCTCGCCCGGACGGTGAACTGACCCCGGCTCCGGACCCCGGCCCCACCGTGGCCCGGCTCCACAGACCCTGGCCACGGTGGGGCCGGGCCGGGCCGGGCCGGGCTGTGCTGGAGCGGGTGCGCCGAGCGGGCGAGGGGCGCGAACGGGTGGTTGACTCGAACCCGGTCTGCGACCGGCCCTGTCGGCCCTGACGGTGTTCCACCCCACGGCTTCACCCAGGTCGGTCGGGCTCAGCAGTGAGACCTGTCGCGGTCCGGTACACGGCACAGCCGGAACCCGGCACGGGCAGACCAGGACCAAGCGAAGGAGCACCCACATGAGTGGCAAACCCCGGATCGTCGTCGGCGTGGACGGCTCGCCCGCCTCCGAGCAGGCCCTGCGCTGGGCCGTCGACTACGCCGAGGCCGTCGGCGGCACCGTCAACGCCGTCGCCGCCTGGGAGTACCCCGCCTTCTACGGCTGGGGCGGGACGGCCGCCCCCACCGACGTGTCCTTCAACCCGGAGGAGCTGGCCGGCCAGACGCTCGCCGGGAGCGTCGCCAAGGTGGTCGGCGCGGACCCGCCCGTAGCGGTCACCGAGAACGTGCTGCCCGGCAACGCGGCGGGTGTCCTGCTGCAGGCCGCCAAGGGCGCCGCGCTGCTGGTCGTCGGCAGCCGTGGCCTCGGCGGCTTCTCCGGCGTGCTGCTCGGCTCGGTCAGCCGCCACGTCACCGAGCACGCGCCCTGCCCGGTGGTCGTGGTGCGCGAGGGCCGGACGGCGGACGGTGCGCCCGAGGAGTAGGGTCCGTCCGGCCGAGGGCCGTGCCGCGCCGGGCCGCCATGCGGATCAGAATGGAGTCATGCCAGAAGGTGACTCCATCTACCGCGTGGCGGCCCGGCTGCACGGGGCCCTCGCCGGACAGCTGCTGACCAGCGCCGAGCTGCGAGTGCCCGCCCACGCCACCGCCGCCCTCGCCGGGCGCCGGGTGCTGGAGGTCCGCCCGCGCGGCAAGCACCTGCTCGCCCGCCTCGACGGGGGCCTCACCCTGCACACCCACCTGCGGATGGACGGCCACTGGGAGGTCTACCGCCCCGGCGAGCTCTGGACCGGCGGCCCCGCCCACCAGATCCGCGCCGTCCTCGGCACCGAGCAGGGCACCGCCGTCGGCTACCGGCTGCCCGTCGTCGAGCTGCTGCGCACCACCGACGAACACCGGGCCGTCGGCCACCTCGGCCCGGACCTGCTCGGCCCCGACTGGGACCCGGTCGAGGCCGTCCACCGGCTCACCGCCCGCCCCACCCGGCCGCTCGTCGAGGCCCTGCTCGACCAGCGCAACCTGGCCGGGATCGGCAACGTCTACGCCAACGAGCTGTGCTTCGTCGCCGGGGTGACCCCGTGGACCGAGGTCGGTGAAGTCCCGCACCCCGACCGGCTGGTGGAGCGCGCCCGGCAGATGCTCGACGCCAACAAGCTGCGCCCCGGCCACGTCACCACCGGTGACACCCGGCCCGGCTACCGGCACTGGGTCTACGGCCGCGCCGGGCGGCCCTGCCCGCGCTGCGTCACACCCGTGCTGGCCGGCCGCCAGGGCGAGGCTCCCCGGGACCGGGCGGTGTTCTGGTGCCCCTACTGCCAGCGCGGACCGGCCCCCGCGGTTTCCGCGGTCACGGCCGCTCGACCAGGGCGGGGTGCCGCGGGTCGTCCATCCGGACGGTGAGGTCGGCGGCCTCGGCCGGCCCGGTCTCCGCCTCGTAGCGGGCGAAGGCGGGCAGCGTCCACTGCCGGTCGGCCGGGGTGCGGCGGGCCAGCGCGGCCGGGGTGAGCGCCAGGTGGACGGTCAGGTCGAGCGGCAGCCAGCGGCCGAGCAGCAGCGCGCCGTCCAGCAACAGCACGCCGCCGGGCGGCAGCCGGACGTACGGGGCGCGGGTCGAGCGGTCGGTGGCCGGATCGCGCAGCGAGGGCAGCACCCGGCCGGTGCCGCCCGGCTCCAGCGGGTCCAGCACCTCGCGCAGCAGGGCGCCGTCGTCCAGCCAGAGGTCGTGGAAGGCGTCCGCGTCGTGGTGGCCGTACTCCAGCCGGATCGAGGCCGGGCGCAGGAAGTCCGCCGCCGACACCCGCAGCGTGGGCCGGCCGCGCAGCCGCAGCGGCTCCACCAGGGCGTCGGCGAGCAGCTCGGGCCGGGCGGGCCCGGCGCCGTCCACGGCGATCCGCAGCCACCGCTCGCCGGCGCCGGGCAGTTCGGTGATCCGGTCGGTGAGCAGCTCGGCCAGCTTGTCGGGGGAGATCGGGCGTACCTTCACCAGACCAATCCTGCCGGGCCGGGTGGGCGGCGGTGCGGGCGGGGCGGCCGGGGGCGGGTGGGTGCGCCGGACCGGACGGCCGGGGCAGGCGTCAGAGCAGCGGGAGCGCGTGCAGGACGTCGTCGTGGCCCGCGTAGAGGTGACGGTCGTCGACGGCGACCGCCCAGACGTCCCGGCCGGGGCCGGAGTCGCGGAAGGTCCAGAGCATTCGGCCTGACCGGGTGTCGATCGCGCACACCCCGCCCGCCGCGGGCCCCGGGACGAACAGCGTGCCGACGGTGACCACCGGACGGCTGCGGCGGTCCAGCAGGAACGGCACCCGGCAGGTCCAGCGCACCGCGCCGGTCTCCGTGTCGTGCGCGGTGACCACGCCGTCGTCGCGCGGGACGTACACCTGGGGGCCGTCCGGCAGCGGCGGCAGCGCCCGCCAGGACTCGCCACGGGCGGGGGAGGCCGTCCAGTCCGGCTCGCCGGAGACCCGCAGGGTGCGGACACCGCCGGTGCCGTCCGGGAGGTAGAGGCGCCCGGCGTCGGCGGCGCACCAGCGCAGGTCCTCCTGGCCGGGGGCGGTCCACAGCTCCTGGCCGTCGGCGGCGCGCCGGACCACCAGCAGCGAGTGGTCGCCGAGGGAGCGGGCGCAGGCGAGGTACTTCCCGTCCGCGGCGAGCGGGGTGACCGGCAGCTCCTGCTGGACGGCGGGCAGGGACCAGAGCAGCGAGCGGTCGGTGGGTCGCAGGGCGAACACCCGGTTCTCCGCCGAGGTCTGCTCCGGGCGGCCGCGGCCCCAGGCGAAACCGAAGAGGACACCGCCGTCCATGCCGGTGAGCTTGCACTGGCCCTGCAGCTCCTCCGGTAGCGGCAGGCTCCAGTCGCCGGCCGGATCGCTCAGGTGGTGCGCGTCCAGGTGGCCCTTCGACTCGGTGCTGAACAGGTGCTCCGGCCCGATCGCGACCTTCCCGCCGGGCAGTTCGAGATCGCTCGGCCAGTCCGTGGGCCGCGGCGGGTCGAACACCAGCAGCCGCCGGGGATCACCGCCCGCCGGGTCGAGGACCTGCAATCCGGCCTTGGACAGGAACACCGGGCGCGGCGGCGGGGCGAGCAGCCGCTCGGGGGTCATCGCCTGCGCGCCCCGGTACGTCCACAGCGGCGCCGGCCCGGACACCCCGGTCGGCTGCGGCCTGCTCGGGCCCGGCGTCGGCCCCCTGCCCGCACGGCTCAGTGCCCACGCCGCCCCGCCGACCGCCAGCGCCCCGGCCCCGGCCAGCAGCCCGCGCCGGCTCAGCCGCGGCCCGCCCCCGTCCGGGCCCTGGCCGATCACGTCCCCGGACACCCCGCCGGCCCCGTCCACCGGCCCGTCCCACTGCCACGCCGCCTCCCGCGCGGGCCCCTCGGACGACTTCATGCGGCCCTCGCCTCCACCCCCGGCGGCCACCGCGCCACCACCCGCCGCGAGGATATCGAACGGTCCCCGAACCATCCGAGGGTGTCGATGTGCTCCACCAGGCTGTGGCACACGGCACAGGCCCACGCAGGACACCGGGGAGGTACACCGTGACGGCCGAGGTGATCGCACCCGAGTGGGTGCACCGGCAGATCACGTCGGGAGCCGGTCGTACCGGGCAGGTGACCTGTTCACGGGCGTGGTGAAGGCCGTGGTCCCGTATCCCGTGGAGATCGACCTCACCGAGCTGTAGGGGTTCACCCTCCCGGCGGATGGTCGACGAGGCCGGTGAGGGCGTCCGCGTTGGTGCCGGAGGGGGCGGAGGTGGACCGGCGGCGGTGGGGGTTCGCCTTGACACGGTTCCGGGGCGGACGTAGCAAGGGAGCATGCGCCATCCGCAGGTGACCGGTGGGGCCGGCGAGCCGGTCGGGGGGACGGGCCCGGAGGCGGAGCACCGGCGGGACGAGCTGTTGGCGGAGGCCGTCCGGGGGGCGCTGGGGTCGACCGGGGCGTACGCGGCGATGGTGTACCTGCGGGCGCGGGACGGGCGGTCGCTGGTGCTGCGCACCCTGGCCGGGGTGCCGTTGTCGATCATGAGCCCGTTCCGGCGGATCGCGGCGGCCGGGCCGCTGCCGGTGGCGGTCTGCTTCCGGAGCGGCCGGAGCATCGAGCTGTCCGACTCCGAGGACACCATGCGGCGCTTCCCCCAGCTCGCGGTCGGCCTGCCGTACGAGTTCGTCTCGGCCTGCGTGCCGGTGGGGCACGGCGGGGAGCGGTTCGGGGTGCTCAGCGTGCTGTGGCCGGCCGCGGACGAGGGCGGGCCGGCCCGGGAGGGCCCGCAGCTGATCGCCATCACCTCCCGACTGGGCGCCGGACTGGCCGAACTGGCGGCCTCCGGGCAGCCGGTGGAGCCGGCCGGGGACGCCGCCGTGGTGGAGCTGCCGTCGGCGTCCGCGCCGAGCACCAGGGTCGGGCTGTTCGACTGGGACGTGGCCACCGGCGCGCTCGCCGCGGACGTCGGGTTCCAGGAGATCTTCGGCCTCGCGCCCGGCGAGTTCGACGGCACGGTGGGCTGCCTGACCGGGCGGATCGCCCCCGGGGACGTGCCCGGGTTCCGGGCCGCGGCCCGGACCGCCCTGGAGCGCGGCGAGGTGCTGGCCGCCCGGGTGCGGGTGCTCGGACCGGCCGGCCACCCGCACCCGGTGGAGCTGTGGGCCCGGGTGCCCGGCGCGATCTCCGACGGCCGGACCCACCTGGTCGGCGCCGTCCTGGACGTCAGCACCCTGACCGCCGCCGCAGCCGCCGTCGAGCGGCTGCACGAGGGCGTCCTCGCGCTCGACCCGGACGGCCTGATCAGCTACGCCAACCGGGCCGCCGAGCCGTTGCTGCGGGCGAGGGCGGCGGACCTCGTCGGCCACCACCCGTGGGAGGTGCTGCCCTGGCTCGCCGACCCCTTCTACGAGAACCGCTACCGCGCCGCCCTGCTCTCCCAGCAGCCAACCGCCTTCCTGGCCGCCCGCCCGCCGGACGGCTGGCTGGCCTTCTCGCTCTTCCCCGACGCGCACGGCGTCACCGCCCGGGTGGTCGCCGCCGAGGCCCCGCCGGGCACGGCCGAGCCGCCGACCGCCGTGCTCTCCCCGGCCACCGCCGGCGCCGGCACGGGCGGTGTCGGGGGCGTCGGCGGCACCCACCACCTGCTCCAGCTGGCCAGTGCGCTCACCGAGGCCGCCACCGTGCGCGACGTGTGCCGGGCGGTGGCCGAGGAGATCCTCCCGGCCTTCGGCGGCCAGGAGCTGGCCATCTACGGGGTGCGCGAGCAGCGGCTGCACCTGGTCTCGCAGAGCGGCTACCCCGACGGCTTCCTGGACGGCTTCGAGGGCACCCCGCTCGACGCCCGGGTGCCCGGCGCCGAGACCCTCAGCACCGGCACCCCGATCTTCTTCGAGTCGGTGCACGAACTCGCCGCCGCCTACCCGGGCCTCGCCCTGGACGAGATGGGCGCCTGGGCCTTCCTGCCGCTGATCGCCTCCGGCCGGCCGGTCGGCAGCTGCATCCTCGGCTTCGACCGGGCGCACCCCTTCACCGTCGAGGAGCGCGGCCTGCTCACCGGCCTCGGCGGCTTCATCGCCCAGGCGCTGGAGCGCGCCCGGCTCTACGACGCCGAGTTCGCCCTGGCCCGCGGCCTGCAGCAGGCCCTGCTGCCGCACCGGCTGCCGCAGGTGCCCGGGATCCGGACGGCGGCCCGCTACCTGCCCGGCACCCAGGGCATGGAGATCGGCGGCGACTGGTACGACGCGATCATCACCGGCGCCGACCTCACCCTGGTGATCGGCGACGTCGAGGGCCACAGCGTCGCCGCCGCCGCCGCGATGGGCCAGCTGCGCAGCGCCGTCCGGGCCTTCGCCAGCGGCGGCGAGCCGCCCGACCGGGTGCTCACCCGGACCAACCGGCTGCTGCTCGACCTCGACCCCGGGCTGCTCGCCAGCTGCTGCCTGGTCCGGCTCACCCCCGCCGACGGCACAGTGCGGATGGGCCGGGCCGGGCACCTGCCGCCCGTGCTGCGCCACCCGGACGGGCGGGCCGAGGCGCTGTACGTCCCGGGCGGGCCGCTGCTCGGCGTGGACGACGGCGCCGCGTACCCGGTCACCGAGCTGCGGCTGCGGCCCGGCTCGCTGCTCGCCCTGTACACCGACGGGCTGGTGGAGGACCCGGCGCTGGCGATCGACCAGGGGGTGGACCGGCTGCGGGCGGCGCTGGCGCACGGGCGGCCCGGGGAGGCGTTGGAGGAGCTGGCCGAGCGGCTGATCCGGGAGGTCGGCTCGACTGGGCGGGTGGACGACGTGGCGCTGCTGCTCACGGTCTTCGGGGAGGCCGACGGCTCGGGCAGCGGCCCCGGAGCGGCGACTTTCGTCGGCCCCGGCGACGACGAAGGGTGACCGCGGCCCGGACGGCCGCCCGGTTAGCCTCGACGGGTGGACGCAATCGCACGGGCCTGGTCGAAGGTGGTACGGACGGCACTCCCGGGGCCGTGGCGGCCCCGGCGGGTGGTGGGCGAGGCGGTGGTGGCGCTGCTGCTGGCCGTGCTCACCGGGCTGCTGGAGCTGGTCGCCGGCACCGGTCTGGCCTGGCCCTTCGGTCTCGCGGTCGCGGTGCTGTGGGTGCTGCGGCGCGGCTTCCCGGCCACCGTGCTGGTGCTGACCGGGGCGATCGCGGGCTGGTCGGTGGGGCCGGTACTGCTGCTGGTGTGCGCGGGCTGGGTGGCCGGGGCGCGGATCGGCCGGGTGTGGCGGCTGGTCGGCGCCTTCGTGCTGAGCTACCTGGTGTTCTCCACCTTCGGGATGCTCAAGGACGGCGCCACGGGTTCGTCCAAGCTGATCATCGGACTGTCGCTCGGCGTCTTCCTGGTCTTCGCCGTGCTGCCCGCCCTCTACAGCCGCTACCGGGCGCAGCGCCGGGCCCTGCTGGACGCGCTGCGCGAGCGCAACGACCAGCTGGTGCGCGAGCGGGCGATGGTGGTGCACCAGGCCCGGCTGCGCGAGCGGCACCGGATCGCCCAGGACATGCACGACAGCCTGGGCCACCAGCTCGCGCTGATCTCCGTGCACTCGGGCGCGCTGGAGGTGGACCGCACCCTCAGCGACCGGCAGCGGGAGGCGGTCGGGGTGCTGCGGCAGGCGGCGGTCGCCGCGATGCGCGAGCTGCGCGAGGTGGTCGGGGTGCTGCACGACGAGTCGACGGCCCTGCCGCCGGCGGCAGGCGCCCCCGGCCCTGCGCCCGCCCGGGGCGGGGTGGACGGCGTCGAGGGGCTGGTGGAGTCCTCCCGCGCGGCCGGGGCGGAGGTGGTGTTCCGTACCGAGGGGGAGCGGCGGGCGCTCGCGGCGGCGGTCGACCACGCCGCGTACCGGATCGTGCAGGAGGCGCTCACCAACGCGCACAAGCACGCCCCCGGCGCACCGATCGCGGTCGCGCTCCGGTACGAGCCGGACGCGCTGGTGGTGGAGGTCACCAACCCGGGCGCGCCGGAGCTGGTCGGCGCGCGCGCCGGCGCGGGGGCGGTGGTGAGCGGCGGACAGGGGCTCACCGGCCTGCGGGAGCGCGCCCGGCTGGTCGGCGGGATGGTGCACGCCGGTCCGACGCCCGAGCGGGGCTTCCGGCTGGCGGCCGTCCTCCCGTACGAGGGGGCGGAGGCCGAGGGCGCCGCCGCGCTGACGGCGGAGGAGGACTGGATGTCCGGTCTGCCGCCGGCCGACGGGGCGGAGGACGGCCGGCGCCGCCCGGCGCTCGGCTGTGCGGCCGGGGTGGGCGCGGTCACGCTGATCGTGGCGGGCCTGGTGGCCTGGGGTGTGGTGGCCTTCGTCCGGGGCGCCAGCGACTCGACGGTGTCGCAGTCGCTCTACGAGCAGATCAGGGTCGGGGAGTCGAGGTCCGAGGTGATGCGGCAGCTGCCGCCCGGCAACGACTTCTTCACCTCCGACTACCAGCAGGCGGGCCCGCCCAAGCCGGAGGACTCGCACTGCCGCTGGTACTCGCTGGCGAAGGCGGAGACGGGCGACTCCTGGTCGGACGACCACGCGGCGCGGTTCTGCTTCAAGGGCGGGGTGCTGGTGGAGAAGGTGGAGTACGTCAAGAAGAGCTGACACCGTCCGCCCCGGCCGCCGAGGCCGGGCGCGTCGGGCCGGGGCGGCCCGGGCGGGGGACGGCGGGGGCGGGGATGTGAGGATGGTGCTCAAGTCGCACCACCGTTCGAGGGGAATGACCAGCGTGATCCGAGTCCTCGTCGCCGACGACGAGCCGCTCATCCGGGCCGGGATCAGGATGATCCTGGGGTCGGCCGATGACATCGAGGTGGTCGCGGAGGCCGCCGACGGCCGGGAGGCGCTGGAACTGGCCCGGGCGCACCGGGTGGACGTCGTGCTGCTGGACATCCAGATGCCGGTGATGGACGGGCTGACGGCGCTCGGGGAGCTCGGGAGGGTCGCCCCCGGCGCGCGGGCGATCATCCTCACCACCTTCGGGGAGCGCGAGAACGTCCTGCGCGCCGTGACCGAGGGCGGCGCCGGGTTCCTGCTCAAGGACACCGCGCCGAACGAGCTGATCCAGGCCGTCCGCGCGGCGGCCGGCGGGAACGCCTTCCTCTCCCCGGCCGCCACCCGGCACATCGTCGACTCGCTGGCTTCCGGGCGCAGCGGCTCGGCGGCGGCCCGCGGGGCGGAGGCGCGGCGCCGGCTGGAGGTGCTCACCGGGCGCGAGCTGGAGGTGCTGGCGCTGCTCGGGGAGGGGCTGTCCAACGCGGACGCGGGGGCCCGGATCCACATGAGCGAGGCGACGGTGAAGACGTACGTCAGCCGGATCCTTGCCAAGCTGGGCTGCGAGAACCGGGTCCAGGCGGCGCTGCTGGCGCGGGACGCGGAGCTCGACAGTCGTAGCTGAGCGTCTTCACGCGATCGCGGAAGGTGTCGGTGGTGACGGATCCCACTCGGTCGCCTTGCCGAACGGGGAACTCCGGATGTCGTGGTGACGGCCCGTCAGTGATCGGTGACGGGCCGTCGACGGTGTGCGGCACTTCACGGATGGACAGATGTGAGTGCGAGCACGGAAATTGATCGTTCGATCTTTAAAATGCGGTCAAACCCGGTCGAACCGGGCACCATTTCTTGATCGATACCGCCGGTAACAGTCAACTGACCTGCGATGACCAAGAATTGCTTGCTGCGCCCCGGACATGCCCCTAGCTTTCTTGGCGGCGCAACGAGCGCCACCCGGGTTCACCCCGACGCACGGCCCGCCGACTGACCCCCGGCGCGAGGGCGGTGCCCGCCGACGAGACCGGCTCGAACAGGCCGTCGGCGAGTGGAGGTGACCGGGGCGGCACGGCACGTCCGACACGTGTCCGGCCGCCCGACGAGTGAGGTGAGTGCGATCGACCGGCCCGTGTCCCGGGCCCGGTTCCGCCTGCCCGCCCGGGGCTTGTCGAGAGGACATTCATGACTTCCCGTCACGAGACCGCCGCTGCCACCGACACCACCGCCACCGTCAAGCGCAACCGCCTGCGGCTGGCGGTCATCGCGGGCGCCGCCATAGCGGCCCTGCCGGTGGCCGGCCTCGTCACGGCCACCTCGGCCTCCGCCGCACCCTCCTCGGCCTGGGACACCGTCGCCCAGTGCGAGAGCGGCGGGAACTGGAGCATCAGCACCGGCAACGGCTTCCACGGCGGACTGCAGTTCACCCCCTCCACCTGGGCCGCGTACGGCGGAACCGCGTACGCCCCCCAGGCCAACCAGGCGACCAGGGCGCAGCAGATCGCCGTCGCCGAGAAGGTGCTCGCCTCGCAGGGGCCGGGCGCCTGGCCCGTCTGCTCCAAGAAGGCCGGCCTGAGCAAGGGCGGCGCCCCGGCCGCCGTCGACACCGGCTCGGACGCGGGCTCCTCGGCGGCCAAGCCGGCCCAGCGCTCCACCAAGGCGGCCCCCAAGGCCGCCCAGCACACCGCTCCCAAGGCCACCCCGAAGGCCAAGTCGCCCGCCGCGGAGGCCCCGCAGGGCCGTCCGTCGGCCAAGCCGGCGCAGTCGGCCCCGGCGGCGGAGCGGAACACCTCCGGCGGCAGCTACACCGTCAGGAGCGGTGACACGCTGAGCGACATCGCCGCCAAGTTCGGCGTCGACACCGACAGCCTGTACGGCAAGAACGTGCGCACCATCGGCGCCGACCCGGACCTGATCTTCCCGGGGCAGACGCTGACCGTCTGACGCGGCTCCACACCGGCGGCCACCCCTGTGCGGGGGTGGCCGTTCCGGCGCGTTCGTGGGCCGGGTCGTACTGCCGGTGGTCGCACCACCGGGGCGTGCGGAGTCGTAGTTGAAGATTGAACGCAACGTCTGAATACCGCCGGAGACGTCAAGGAATCCGGATCAGGATCGACCCGTACCTCGAGAGCGGCACACCGGCCGGACACACCGGCGGGGGCGCGATCGGAACACGGTGAACGAGGGAGATCCGAAGACATGACGATGAACGGTGCGGCGGCGCTCGACGGCAAGGTGGCCCTGGTGACCGGCGGCAGCCGGGGGATCGGGGCGGCCATCGCGCTGCGGCTGGCCGAGGACGGCGCCCATGTGGCGCTGACCTACCAGGGCTCGGCCGAGCGGGCCGAGGAGGTGGTCGCGAAGATCACCGCGATGGGCCGGACCGGCTGGGCCGTGCGGGCCGACAGCGCCGACCCGGCGGCGGTGCGCGCCGCGGTGGCGGAGGTCGCCGAGCGGTTCGGGCGGCTGGACGTCCTGGTGAACAACGCGGGCGCCGGCGCCGGCGGGCCGATCGAGGAGGCCTCGATCGAGGAGATCGACCGGGTGCTGGACGTGAACGTCCGCGCGCCGTACCTCTACGCCCAGGCGGCGGTCCCGCACCTGGCCGAGGGCGGGCGGATCGTCAGCATCGCCAGCTGCATCGCCCAGCGCGTGGTCTTCCCCGGTGCCGCGCTCTACGCGACCAGCAAGGCCGCGCTGATCGGCCTGACCAAGGCGCTGGCCAGGGAGCTCGGCCCGCGCGGGATCACCGTCAACCTGGTCCACCCGGGCCCGATCGACACCGACATGAACCCCGCCGACGGCCCCTCCGCCGACTTCCAGCGCGGCTTCGTCGCCCTCGGCCGCTACGGCACGGTGGCGGAGGTGGCGGGCGCCGTCGCCTACCTGGTGGGCGAGGACGGGCGGTACGTCACCGGCGCCGAACTGTCGGTGGACGGCGGGTTCGCCGCCTGACGCCCAGGGCCTGTCCGGCAGGGGCGGCGGTGTCGTGCCGGGCGGTCGTCGGTGACCGCGCTTACGATCGCCCGGCACGACCCGTGCGCCCCGGGCCCTGTCCGGCGGATCCTGCCGCGCGCCGATCGACACGATCCGCCGGACAGGACCCAGACCCCGACCGAGAGGTGTGCCATGACCGCGGTGGACGACCCGATCGACCTGCTCGCCCGGGCTCTCGCCCAGACCGCCGGGCTGATCGACGGCACCGGTGTCGAGCTGGCCGGCCACCAGACCCCCTGCCAGGCCTGGGATGTCGGCGATCTGATCAGCCACCTCCTCCACGACCTGTGGCAGTTCACCCTCCGGGCCGAGGGCGGCCGACCGGACTGGTCACAGCCCTTCGACCGGGTGGAGGAGGACTGGCTGCACGCCTTCGAAGCCGGCGCCGAACGGCTCGTCCAGGCCTGGCGCGCCGCCGGGGACCTCACCGGCACCGTGCCGGGGCCCGGCGGCGGCACCATCCCGGCCCGCTTCGCGGTCGACCAGCAGACCACGGAATTCGCCGTCCACGCCTGGGACTTGGCGCACGCGACCGGCCAGTCCACCGACGGGCTGGACCACCAGGTGGCCGATGCGGCGCTCGACTGGGCGCACGGCGCCCTCAAACCCGAGTACCGCGGCGAGGCCTTCGGCCCTGAAGTCCCCGCGCCGGCGGACGCCCCGGCGTACGACCGGCTGGCGGCGTTCTTCGGCCGCGACCCGGGGGCGTGAGCCGGCGGTCGGCGGAGCCAAATCCCGCTCCTGATACGGTTCCTGACCATGGGGGATGATCAGGGACGAGTGACCGAGGCGGCCCGCGCGTTCGCCGCACTGCTGCGGGCCGAGGACTTCGCCGAGGCCGTCGAACTGTTCGCGCCGCCGCTGCGGGCCGCTGTCCCGGCCGAGGCGCTCCGCCTCGCCTGGGCGACCGAAACCGACGGGCGCGGCGGGGTGACGGCGATCGGCGAACCGGAGGCCGGGGAGGTGGCCGGGGAAGGGGCCGATGAGGTGGCCGAACCCGGTGCCGAGCCGGTGCGCGTACGCATCCCGGTGAGCTGTGCGGACGGCGGCTTCACCGTGGTCACCTCGGTCGGCCCGGACGGCCTGCTGCACGGACTGCGGCTGGACCCTGGCGACGACGCCGCCTGGCAGCCGCCGCCGTACGCGGACCCGGCGCGGTTCACCGAGACCGACGTGCTGCTCGGCAGCGGACCGCTCGCCGTCCCCGGCACCCTCACCCTGCCGGTCGGACCGGGCCCCTGGCCCGCCGTGGTGCTGCTCAGCGGCGGCGGCGCCTTCGACCGCGACGAGAGCAGCGGCCCCAACAAGCCGCTCAAGGACCTCGCCTGGGGGCTCGCCACCCGGCGGACGGCCGTCCTGCGCTTCGACAAGCCGACCTTCACCCACCCGGACCGGCTGCCCGCCGGCTTCACCATGGCCGACGAGTACCTGCCGGCCGCGCTCGCCGCCCTCGACCTGCTCCGCGCCCGCCCGGAGATCGACGCCGACCGGCTCCACCTGCTCGGCCACAGCATGGGCGGCAAGGTGGCGCCCCGGATCGCCGCGGCGGCGCAACCCCCGGTCGCGGGACTGGTGTTGCTGGCCGCCGACGCCCAGCCGATGCACCAGGCGGCCGTCCGGGTGGCCCGGTACCTCGCGGCGCTGATGCCCGGACCGCAGCTGGAGCAGCTGGTGGAGACCCTGGTCGGGCAGGCCGCGGTCGTGGAGGGCCCCGAGCTGACCCCGGACACCCCGGCGGACGCGCTGCCGTTCGGACTCTCCGCCGCGTACTGGCTCGACCTGCGCGACTACGACCCGGTGGCCACGGCCGCCGGCCTGTCCGTCCCGATGCTGATCCTCCAGGGCGGCCGGGACTATCAGGTGACCGTCGAGGACGACCTGACGCGCTGGCGGCAGGCCCTCGCCGACCGGCCCGGGGTGACGGTGCGGATCCACCCGGAGCTCAACCACCTCTTCCTCCCGGGTGACGGCCCCGCCACCCCGGCCGAGTACGCCCGGCCCGGGCACGTGGCGGCGGAGGTGCTGGAGGGCATCGCGACCTGGCTGGACGGCCGGTAGGGGCACGCTGCGCTGGGGGGCGTTCGACGGGGGCGTTCGGCTGGGCCTGCGACGGGGGCGCTCGGTAGGGGTGTTCGACCGGCCCTGAGCCGCGCCTGAGGGCCGGGGTCGGTGCAGCCCGGCCGTGGGGTGGGCACTCAGCGGAGGACGACGAGGACGGCGTCCCACTGGGCGGTGGTGCGGCCGGTGGCGGTGCAGTGGGTGGCATCGGCATCGGTGCCGGTGGCGATCCGGTGGGCGGTGGTGAGGCGGTCGGGGGAGAGCTGGAGGACGGGCAGCGCGGTCCAGCCGGCGGCGAACTCGGGGGCGGTGCCGCCGTTGCTGCCGACCGCGCCCACCAGGAGGTCGCCGGGTTCGCAGCCGGAGCTGCCGGCGGTGGTGAAGGCGGACCCGCCGGCGTCTCCGGAGGCGGGGGAGAAGGCGCGGAGGGTGCTGACGCCCCGGAACTCGTCCACGGCGACGTGGAAGTCCTCGGAGCGCGGATAGCTGGCGCGGATCGAGTCGGCGGTGGTGAGGGCGGCGGCGTCGAAGGCGGCGAGCACCAGGACGCGGTGGCGCAGTGCGTCGGTGACGTCGCCGAGGAGCTGGAAGCGGTCGCCGTGGCTGTCGGTGACCGTGACCGGTCCGGGGCAGGTGCCGGTCAGCAGTACGGAAACCACCAGGGCGTCCCCGCGGGCGACCGGGGCCAGCACCGGCAGGGCGAAGTCCGTGCTGGTGGCGGCCTGTTGGCCGAAGGCCGTCCGGGCGACCCAGGCGGGGGGCGGCGTTCCGGGGCCGGTCGGGCCCGGCGTCGGGTGTTCGCCGGGGGCGGGGAGGTCGGGGTCGGTGCTCGGGCAGTCGTGCGCGGCGGACTGGGCGCCGGCTGGGGCTGGGGACCGGGCAGCGGGTGCGCGGTCGGCGAGCAGGCCGAGGGTGCCGAGGACACCGAGCGCCAGCCCTAGGAGCAGGCTGAGCGCGTGGGTCCAGAGCCGGGTGCGCGGCGGCCGGGCCGGCGCGGCGGGCGGGGCGATCAGTACGGCCCCGGACGGAGTCGGGACCGGTGCCGGGACCGGGACCGGTGTCGGATCCGGCGGCGCGGGGGCGGCCGGCGGCGCCGGAATGACGAGTTCGGCGGGTGCTTCCCCCTTGACGGCGGCCCGCCAGCGGCGGTGCCACTCCTCCTCGTCCCCGCCGCACGCGCTGACGAAGGCCCGGGTGGTGGGCCAGGAGGGGAGCCGGGAGCCGGAGGCGGCCTCGTAGAGCGTGGTGTGGGAGATCGAGCCGACGGCCTTGGCCATGGTGCGGAACGAGGGCTGGCCGGCGTCCAGTCGGAGGGTGCGCAGCTGACCGGCGAAGTTCTCGGCGGCGGTCGGCGGTTTTCGCGTGGCTCGCGGCTCCTGCTGGTGTTCCGCCATGACGGCCCCCTGTTGTCAGCTGTCAGATCCTTCGGTGCCGCTGCTTGCTTGTCGCGTACGGATCATAGCGATGGGTGACGGCGGCGAAGGGGCGATTCGTCGACTCCGGTCGGCGGAAGGCGTGTTCGGCAGGCGTGTTCGGCGGACGTGTCAGCTGTTGTCAGTTCCTGTCAGGCGGTACCGAACAGTGCCGGTGATCGGGTCAGCTGGCTCCGCCGTCGAGGTCGACGGGGTTGGCAACGGATCGGCCGGACCAGGCGTCCGGCCGGACAGGAGGACCCTCATGGTCAAGAACATCATGAAGAAGATCGGGCGGCGCGGGGCGGCCACGGCGGCCGTGCTGGCACTGGCGGCCGGCGCGGTGGGCATCTCGGCCGGCAGCGCGTCCGCCGACGGCTGGTACTACCTCCAGTACCACGCCAGCGGCCACGGCGTGGGCGTCTACTCGCAGCCGAACTCCTGGTCGGCCAAGGTCGCCGCCGACGTGTACTCGTACTCGTGGTCCTCGGACGACATCTACATCGAGTGCTGGACCCGGGGCGAGGACATCAACAACCAGGGCAACGTCTGGTACCAGATCGGTGGCACCAACGGCAACTTCTTCGGAACGGCGTACACCTACGGCGCCTACACCGACGGCAACTGGTACTTCCACAACGGCCTGCGCGCGTGCTGACGGTCGGTTGACCCGGCTGTGCCCCGCCCGGCGGACGGGTGGGGCACAGCCGCGTCAGTGCGCCGCCCGGGTCGCCGCCGCGCGCTTGATCGCCTCGCGGATGCGCGGGTAGCTGCCGCAGCGGCAGATGTTCTGGATCTGGTCGATGTCAGCGTCCGTCGGCGCGGGGGTGCGGCGCAGCAGGGCGACGGCCGTCATGATCTGGCCGGGCTGGCAGAAGCCGCACTGGGCGACGTCGCAGTCGATCCAGGCCTCCTGCACGGGGTGCAGGGTGTCGCCGTCGGCGAGGCCCTCGATGGTGGTGACGGTGCGGCCCCCGCAGTCCTTGACGGCGCGGGTGCAGGGCTGGAACTCCTGGCCGTCGAGGTGGCTGGTGCAGGCCCGGCAGACGCCCACCCCGCAGCCGTACTTGGGGCCGGTGACGCCGAGCTTGTCGCGGAGCACCCAGAGCAGCGGCATGTCGTCCGGGGCGTCGACGCTGACGGGCTGCCCGTTGAGGACGAAGGTGTGGGTGGGCATGGGGAGTCGATGTCCTCAGAAGTCGATCGGGAAGGAGCGCGGGCTGGTGCCGGTGGCGCGGGCGTAGGCGTTGGCGACCGCGGCGGAGGCGGCCGGGACGCCCAACTCGCCCGCGCCGCCGGGGGATCCGCTGGGCGGCATGAGGTGGATCTCGACCGTCGGTGGGCTGTTGCGCTGCCGGGCGTAGCGGAAGTCGGCGTAACTCCCCTCCCGGAAGGCGCCGTTGTCCAGATGGTTGCCGGCCTGCAGGATGACCGAGATGCCGTCGATCAGGGCGCCGGTCAACTGGGCCTCCAGACCACGGGGGTTGATCACCTGGCCGACGTCGGCGGCGATGACGGCCTTGGTGACCCGGGGGTTGGCGCGGTCGGTGGCGTCGAGCTCGACCAGATAGGCGACCCGGCCGCCGTTCTCGTCGTGGTAGCCGACACCCTGGGCCTGGCCGTCGGGCATCTGGCGGCCCCAGTTCCCGGCCTTGGCGACGGTGTCGAGCAGGGCCCGCCCGGCGGCGTCGCGCACCCGGGCGCGGCGGAAGGCGACCTCGTCCTGGCCCATCCGGCGGGCCAGTTCGTCCATCATGATCTCGTCGGCGACCCGCACCATGCCCGAGTAGACGGAGCGCCAGCTGCCGGTGTGCACCTGCAGCGGCACCTCGGCGAGCAGCTGGGTGGGGATGCCGACGTCGTACGGGTTCTTCTCGGTGAGCAGGAAGAAGGCCTGGGCGAGGCTGATCCCGGCGACGGAGAGGTTGAACCCGGCGCCGGTGAGGGCCTCGCCCAGGCCGTGCGAGAGGTCGGTGCGGACGGTGGCCGCGCGGTGCTCCCAGGTGAGGATCCGGCCGAGGCCGTAGGTGGCGCGGATGCGGTGGTGGCTGGCGGGGCGCATCCGGCCGTGGCGCATGTCGTCGTTGCGGGTCCACATCAGCTTGACCGGGCGCCCGGCGGCTCCGGAGATCTGGGCGGCCTCCAGGGCGGCGTCGAAGAACAGCCGGCGCCCGAAGGAGCCGCCGCCGCGCACCACGTGGACGGTGACGGCGTTCTGCGGCAGGCCGAGTTCGGCGGCGATGGTCTGCTGGGCGATGACCGGGCTCTGCGCGGCGAACCACAGCTCGGCGCGGCCGGGCCGGACGTCGGCGACGGCCGTCAGCACCTCCATCGGGGCGTGGTTGACGAACGCGAAGTCGAACTCGCCGTCCAGGTACGGGGTGAGCAGCGGCGGCAGCAGGAACGGCGCGTGGGCGGCGCGCAGCCGGGCCTGGACGTCGGCGGTGGAGAGGTCGGCGACCGGGCCGGGGTTCCAGGTGGTGCGCAGCGCGTCGCGGGCCTTGAGCGCCTGGTCGAAGGTCTCGGCGAGGACGGCGACGCCGGTGGGGACCTGCACCACGGCGAGCACACCGGGCATGGCGCGGGCGACCGAGGCGTCCAGCGACTTGAGGGTGCCGTTGACGGTGGTCGGGCGGGCGACGACGGTGGGCGCGGCGCCCGGGATCCGGAGGTCCCCGGCGTACTCGGCGCGTCCGGTGACGATGTCGCGGGCGTCGATCCGGCCGGTGGGCCGGCCGACCAGATGGCGCTGGTCGGCCGGCTTGGGGGTGGCGGGCACGGCGGGCACGATCACGGCGGCGGCGTCGGCGGCGAGTTCGCCGAAGCCGAGCCGGCGGCCGTCGGGGGCGAGCACCGCTGAGCCGGCGGTGCGCAGGCCGCCCGCGGGAACGTTCCAGCGGTGGGCCGCGGCCGTGATCAGCCGGGCGCGGGCGGCGGCGGCCGCGGCGCGCACCGGGTCGTACAGCGAGCGCACCGAGTTGGAGCCGCCGGTCAGCTGGTTGAAGAGCAGTTCGGGGCGGCCGTCGGAGAGCGGCACGTCCACGTCGGTGAGTTCGGCGTCGAGTTCGTCGGCGACCAGCATGGCGATCGCGGTGGTCAGGCCCTGGCCGACCTCCAGTCGGGGCAGGTACAGCGCGGCACGCCCGGCGGGGGTGATTTCGAGCACCAGCAGGTGGGAGGTCGGCAGCCCGGCGAGGATCATCGCGTCGCCGAGGTCGAGGACGTCGGGGATGCCGGGCAGGCCGAGCAGTTGCGGGGGCGCGGAGGCGCCCCGGGTGGCCTCGGCGGCCTCGGCGGTGCGGACGGCGGCCCGGGCGGTGGCGGGTGCGGCGGCGTCGAGGCCGAGCCGGGCGGCGACGGTGAGGGTGGGAGCGGCCAGCAGGTAGGTGAGGAAGCGGCGGCGGCCGGTGTCGTCGTCGGCGGGGCGGGCCGGCTCGTCCGGGTGGTCGGCGGTGTCCGAGGGCGCGATGGAGGTGCTGATGGGAGGAAACCCTTCGAACCGGGGACGGCGCCGGATCGGGCGGGCACGGACGGCCCCGGCCCCGGAGCCGGATCGCGAACGCCGTCGAGCATAGGAGGGCGCTACTGACGGGTCAACACGGTCAATCTTGGCCCTCCGGTCGGCTGGTGGAGGTGTCCGGTTCGCTTCCGGCGGGGGAGTCCGAGCGGGTACGGACGGCGCTTCGGCCGGGCGGGCGGGGGCGGCGTCGGACTGCGCTGGATCCGGTCGACGGGCCAACGGACAGCAGTCGTACGGGAGTTCACGGCTCGCCCGGCGGTGCGCCCGGTGGCGCGGTGGGTGGTGCCGTGGGTGGTGGGGAGCGGTGTGGAAGTGGCCCAGGTGGATGCAAGATCAATGGATCTGTCGGATGGTCCACTTCTTCCCTAGGCTGGGCGCTGCCCCACCACGGACCGCCCCGAGCGGTTGTGAACGGGTGGCCCGCGCGCCGCCCGTCCGCAGTCCGCCGTCCCGAATCGCAGTCCGCAGTCCGCAGTCCGCAGTCCGACAGGAGACACGTGCCGAACCAGAGCGCCGCCCGGCTCGCCCTGCTGCCCCCCGCCGGCCCCCAGCGCACCCTCGCCGCAGCCCAGTTGGCGAGCGCGGTGGGCGACGGCGCCTACTACACCTGCTCCGCGCTCTACTTCACCCGGGTCGTCGGCATGTCGCCGACCGCCCTCGGTCTGGGCCTCGCGGTGGCCTGGGCGCTCGGCTCGCTGGCGGGCGTGCCGCTCGGCCACCTCGCCGACCGCCGCGGCCCGCGCCGCACCGCCGTGACGCTCGCGCTCGCCACCGCCGCCGTGGTCGCCGTCCTCCTGGTGGTCCGCTCGTACGCCCCCTTCCTGCTCGCCGTCTGCCTCTACGCCACCGCGCAGTCCGGCCTCACCGCCGCCCGGCAGGCGCTCGTCGCGGGCCTGGTGCCGCCCGCCGAACGCACCGGACTGCTCGCCCACCTGCAGTCAACCCTCAACGGCGGACTCGCCGTTGGCGCCGCCATCGGCGGCATCGCGCTCACCGTTGGCACCCGGACGGCCTACCTCGGCGCCTTCGCCGTCACCGCGCTCGGCTTCCTGGCCGGCGCCCTCGTCCTCCGAGGGCTGCCGGAAGTCCCGCCCGCGCCAAGGGAGTCGGGCACCGGCCCACGCCTGGCCGTGCTGCGGGACCGCCGCTACGCCGCCGTCACCCTGGTCAACACGGTGCTGCTGCTGCGGATGCCGATGCTCAGCCTGATCCTGCCGCTGTGGATCGCCCAACGCGCCCCCGGCCTCGGCTGGCTCGGCTCGGTACTGTTCGTGCTCAACACCCTGGCCGTACTGGCCTTCCAGGTCCGGGCGGCGCGCGACGTCAGCGGACTGGACTCCGCCGTCCGGGCGGTGCGCTCGTCCGGAGTGCTGCTGCTCGCCTCCTGCGTGGTCTGCGGGCTGTCCGTGCTGGACGTCCCGCTGTGGGCCTTCGCCGCCCTGCTGGTGGCCTCGGCCGTCCTCCAGGTCGCCGGCGAGATGCGCCAGTCGGCCGGCTCCTGGCAGCTCGGCTTCGACCTCGCGCCGCCCGAGCGGATCGGCCAGTACCAGGGCTTCTTCGGCACCGGCGTGGCCGTCGCCCGCACCCTCGGACCGCTGCTGCTCACCGCCCTTCTGCTGGACGGCGGGCTCGCCGGCTGGCTGGTGCTGGGCGCGGTGTTCCTCGCCGCCGGGTACGCGATGGGCCCGGTGGCCCGCTGGGCGGCTCGCGACCGGGCGCCGCTGGCAGCGGCGGCGGCCGCCTCGTAGGGCGAGTCCGGGCCTGTCCGCCGGACGGGCCCAGGGCGGGGCCGGGCAAACCGGTGGCCCCGGCCCGCCGTCCGCTGGCATGCTGGCCGCGTGGAAAGACCCCAGATCTGGCTCGACTTCGCCCCCGAGCTGCACCTCTTCGTCTCCGCGCCCCGGCGGGCCGGCCGCACCGCGCTGCGTACCGACGGCTCCTCCAGCCTCGGCCACGTTGTCGAGTCCCTGGGTGTCCCGCTCACCGAGGTCGGCACCCTGCGGGTGGACGGCCGGCCGGTGCCCGACTCGTACGTCCCGGCCGAGGACGAGCACGTCAGCGTGGAGGCGGTGGCCCGGCCGCAGCCCTCGCCCGCCGCGCCGCGCTTCCTGCTGGACGTCCACCTCGGCACCCTCGCCCGCCGGATGCGCCTGCTCGGCCTCGACGCCGCGTACGAGAACCCGGACATCGGCGACGCCGCGCTGGCCGCCCGCTCCGCCGCCGAGCAGCGCATCATGCTCTCCCGCGACCGCGGCCTGCTGCGCCGCCGCGAGCTGTGGGCCGGCGCCTACGTCTACAGCCACCGCCCCGCCGAGCAGCTGCGCGACGTGCTCTCCCGCTTCGCCCCGCCGCTCGCCCCCTGGAGCCGCTGCACCACCTGCAACGGCACCCTGCGCACGGTGAGCAAGACCACCGTGCGCGAGCAGCTCCACGACGGCACCGAGCGCTCCTACGACGCCTTCGCCCAGTGCACGGAGTGCGGCCAGGCCTACTGGCGCGGCGCCCACCACGCCCGGCTGGAGGCGATCGTCACCGACGCCGTGCGCGAGTTCGGGGGCGTCCCGGGGTAGCGGCTGCGCGGGCGTCCCGAGGTCGGACGTCGGCCGGTGCCGAAGGCGGGCCCAAGCGGTGGGCGTGGTCCGATCGGCGACGGGGGACGATCCCGGGAACTCCGTCGTACGAGAGAGGCCGGGTCGTCGGATGAACGATCAGTCAGTGCAGCAGTCCGTCTCAGCACGGCACCAGGCGTTCGAGAGCGCCGAGGCCGCCGACGCCCCCGTGGTGACCGCCCCGGACGGCGCCGTGGTCCGCCCGCTGCTGGTCCTGGACGGGCTCGGCAGCCTAGCCGTCTTCGAGCTCGCCCCCGGGCAGGTCACCCACGCGGTGTCGCACGCCACCGTGCAGGAGCTGTGGCAGGTCACCGGCGGCGGCGGCGAGTTGTGGCGGCGTCAGGACGGCCGGGAGGAGGTGCACCGGCTCGACCCCGGCACGGCCGTGTCGATCCCGCTGGGCACGGCCTTCCAGTTCCGGGCCGACCCGGACGGCGACGGGCTGCGGATCACCGCCGTCACCATGCCGCCCTGGCCGGGGACGGACACCGAGGCGCACCCCGAGGACGGCCCTTGGAGGGCGACCGTCCGATGAGCCGGGCCTGGTGCGGCAACTGCCGGTAGCGCGAAGGCAGTTGCAGCGCCGGCTACGGCGTGTGCAGGCCGAGGGTCCAGACGTGGTGGTGGTAGCGGCCCATCCGGGTCGGATGGCGCTCAACCAGCGTCGCGGTCAGGCCCTCGGCCGTCCGGCGCAGCGCGCCGGTGAAGCGGTGCCGCTGGTCCGGCGCGAGCGGGAGCAGTTCTGCGAGCACCGCGTCGTCCAGCTCCCGCCCGACGGCGCGCAGCACCCCCGCGTCCAGCACCAGCAGGGTGCCGTCGGGCAGCACCAGCGGCGCGGGGGCCTGGGCGTCGGAGAGCCGCGGGCCGCGCTCGACCACCCCGCCGGGCAGCAGCCGCACCACCCGGCTGCCGGTGGGGTTCCGGCGGTCCGCCTCGACGACGCGCAGCCCGCCGTCGACCACGTAGTGGCCGTAGCTGGGCCAGCTGTCGGTGACGGCGCCGTCCCGGGCGTGCGCCCGGGTGTGGAAGGCGCCGTAGCCCTCCAGCCCGAGCACGAACCGGCCGTCGTCGCCGAGCGCCGCGCCGCGCTCGCCGCGCAGTTCGGCGACCAGGGAGCCGGTGGCGAGGTCCAGTAGCAGGGCCGGGCCCAGGTGGCCCCAGGCCGTGTACTCGAAGGAGTCGGTGGTGACCAGCACCCGGTCGGCGGACAGGTGTGCCGCGTTCGGCCGCCCCGGGCAGGGCCGGCGCCAGCGGACCCCGCCGTCCGGGCCGACCCAGCTGAGCCAGCCGTTCCCGCCGTGCACCTCCCAGCCGTCCCGCCGCGCCAGCGGCTCCGCCGGGCGCCCCTGCGGGCGTCCGCCGGGCTCGTGACGGTGGTCCAGGACGGTGACCTGCCAGCTCCCCATGGGCCGGATGCTATCGGCTGGGGCCGGGCGGCGGAGGGCGTTCCGACGGGTGCCCACGGGGCCCGGACCGCGGACAACCGCCCCGGTGCGGCGCCGCGTTGACCCTTCGAGGGTTCACCGTCGCCCTCGTCACGCCCGCCATCGCTTCCGGAGTCGGCGCCGCCGCGCAGCCCCGGGCCGCTACCCCGGCCGGCACCACCGGCACCACCACCCCGCCCGACAACGACGGCCGGGACCGACAGGTGGGTTATCCCTACCCCGGTCCGGTGGGCTGGCCATGTGTCCGCCCCGGCCGAACTGCGGTTGGCTGGACGGCAGATGGTCGGTGCGGGCCGCGCAGGTGCGCCGCCCCGCAGCGCCACCGCCAACCACCGGTGAAGGCCACCGGCCTTCCCGAGAACGAGGAGTGGAACGATCAATACCTCACACCGCACCGCCCGACGGTGCACCATGACGACCGGCGACGGCGCGGTGGACCTCGCGGTGCCGTCGAGCACCGGCCACCGGGGCGCCCCCGGCAGCAGCTCCGTCGGCCCCGTGAAACGCAGTCGCCGTATCGGCGCTGTCGCGGTGCTGGCGCTCGCCGCCCTCGTCGCCGGAACCGGCACCGGGTTCGCCGCCACGACCGAACCGTCGGCCCCACCGGTGGCCGCGCACGCGTTCGGCACCGCACCCGCCACGGCCACGGCCACCGCGCGGTCCTTCCAAGGCGCGCTCCCCGCGCCGACCGGCCCCTACGCCGCCGGCGAGGACGTCATCCACCTCACCGACGCGAGCCGTCCCGACCCGTGGGTGCCGTCGTCCGGTCCCCGCCAACTGGCCGTCACGATGGTCTACCCGGCCGTCCCCGGGACCGGGACCCCGGCCCCTTACATGACCCTCGGCGAGGCAGCCGGAATCGTCCAGCGGCAGAACTTGCCGGCGAGCTCCGGCGTCACCCCGCAGACCCTTGCCGGCGTCACCACGCACGCCTTCGACGGCGCGCGGCCGCAGCGCGGCAAGTATCCGCTGGTGGTCCTCTCACCCGCGTACGAGGACCCGCGCATGACGCTCACCTCGCTCGCGACCGACCTGGCCAGTCACGGCTACGTCGTCGCGCTCGTCGGCGACACCTACGAGGACAGCGGCGAGACGCTGGCGGACGGCCGGACGACGCCGTGCGCGATCTGCGGTGACCGGGCGCGGATCGACTCCATCCCCGCCAGCCGCGCGCTGGACGTGTCCTTCGTGATCGACCGGTTGACGCACGGCAATACCGCGTGGCGCCTGGCACACCTCATCGACAAGCACGAGATCGGCATGGCCGGACACTCCCTCGGCGGAGCGTCGGCCGCCGACACGATGATCGCCGACCCGCGGGTACGGGCCGGAGTGAACATGGACGGCGCCTTCAAGCCGGCCCCGGTGCCCGGCCAGATCGACCGGCCGTTCCTCATGCTGGGTACGGCCGAGAACCACCCGGTCGGTGGCGACGACACCACGTGGGGGCAGGCCTGGGCCGCCCTCGGCGGCTACAAGAAGTGGCTGACGGTGGCCGGCGCCGACCACTTCAGCTTCAGCGACCTGGACCTGCTTCACGAGCAGGCCGGGTTCCCGACGCCGCCCCTCTCCCCGGAACGCGGGGTGGAGATCACCCGCGAGTACGTGACGGCGTTCTTCGACCAGACGCTGAAGGGGATCCGCAGTCCGCTGCTGGACGGTCCCTCGCCGAACAATCCGGAAGTACTCTTCCAGCCCTAGCGTTGATCCGTCGCAGGTTCCTGCGGCTTCGAGTGGGCTGCCGTCGTAGCTCGGGTGTCAGGGCTTGGCGTCGTGTTCGTCGCAGGCCAGGACGAAGGTGTCGATGGCCGCGGCCGGTTCGTCGGGGGAGGCGAACCGGCCGCGGCACCTGCTCGAACGGTGCGGTGCGGTGCGGTGCGGTGCGGTGCGGTGCGCGAGTCTGCCAGGCGTTCGAGCACCGCACGCTCGGCCTGGGTCGGTTCGGTCCTGAACGATCTGGTCGGCCGCATCGCCCCGCCCCGAGATCAGCTGACCGTCAGGGTGGTGCGTGCCGTCGCCGGGGGGCGGATCAGGCAGGATGGGCGCCATGGCCAGCTCGAACGCCGTCAAGGCCGCAGCCTTGCAGCAGCGGGTTTGAAGACCGGCCCGAGGAGCCGAGGAGGAGGCCGCGGTGGAACCCGCCGAGTTCGAGGTGATGATCGAGACCCCCCAGGGGTCGCGCAACAAGTACGTGATGGACTTCGCGGCGGGCCGGATCCGCCTCGACCGCACGCTCTTCACCGCCACCCGCTACCCCACCGACTACGGCTACGTCGAGGGCACCCTCAGCGGAGACGGCGAACCGTTGGACGCCCTGGCCCTCGGCCGCGAACCGGCCGTCCCCGGCTGCGTGCTCACCTGCCGGGCGGTCGGCATGTGGGTGATGCGCGACGAACGCGGCCCGGACCAGAAGATCCTCTGCGTTCCGGCCCGTGACCCGCGCTACGCCGACCTCCGCGACATCGGCGACCTGCCCGAGTTCGACCTGCTGGAGATCACCCACTTCTTCCAGGTCTACAAGGCCCTGGAACGCGGCAAGGCGGTCGAGGGCTCGCACTGGGCCGGCCGGGACGCCGCCTACGCGGAGATCACCGGCTCCCGCGCCCGGGCGGCGGGCACCCGGTTCGCCCGCCCGGCGTAGGCGCGTCCGGCCCGACCCGGACTGCCCGACTGCGGCGGGCCGGGTCGGGCGGGCGAGGGGCCGGGAGTGGTGCCGGACAAGGGCCGTCTGCTCAGAGCCGGGCGCCGCGCAGGATGGCGCCGACCTCGTCCGCGATGGCGGCCTCGTTGTGCTCGAACTCCGGTGCGGTGAGCCGGTCCTGCTGGGCCGGGAGGCCGGTGAGCACGGGGGTGTGGAGGTGCCCGCCGGGGAGGTCGGGGTCGAGGTCGAGGCGCAGCCGGTTGGAGCGGTAGGCGACTTCGTTGGAGAGGTAGCCCCCGCCGCCGCCGGCGACGGCGCGGGAGCCGGGGGTGGGGCCGTCGGGGCGCTGGACGGGGGCGGCGGCGCCCGCCGGGATCTCGGTGACGGGGGTGTTGAGCAGGACCGGGTAGGGCTGCTGGACGGCCGTCATGGCGTCGGTGGGCAGGGTGGTGCGGATGAACTGCGGTCCGTCGGCGAGGCCGGGGGCGTCGACCGGGTGGGTGGTGGTGCCGCCGGAGAGCGCGCCGACGTTGTCGGTTGCCGGGTCGGCGGAGCGGGCGCGTCCGGCCCAGGCCTCCAGGGTGAACGTGCCGGGGTAGCCCTGGCTGATGCTGGTGATCAGGTCGGCGGACTGCGGGCCGTCCGGCCGCAGGTGGGGGCCGAAGGCGCGTTCCACGATCCCGTGGTCGAAGTCGCCGTAGCGCACCGGCAGGACGACGGCCCGCACCTCGGCGGTAGTGCCGTCGGCGAGGGTGATCCGCCGGCCGTGGAGTTGCAGCACGGCCGCGCCGGCCGGGTTGGCGCGGCGCGGTTCGGTGTCCAGACCGTACGGGTCGAAGCCGCTGACGAAGATCCGCCGGACGTCGCTCCCGGGCCCGGAGCCGGATCCGGCGGAGAAGCCGTCGTCCAGGCCGCGCGAGGCGTCCTCGAAGCGGGCCCGGAGTGCGGCGTGGTCGACGCGGAACCGGGGCTGCCACTGCGCGATCCGGACGGTCATGGCGAGCCGGGCCCAGTACAGCGGGCGGTCGTCCAGGGCGGGCAGTTCGCCGCTGGGGCGCCGGCCCTGGGCGCGGTCGAGGCCGGCCTGCCAGAGCTTGCGGCCCCAGGCGTCGACCACCCGTTCGGCGCGGTGGGCGGTGCGGGCGGAGCAGAGGGCGGCGGGGAAGTCGTGCAGCAGGTCGGCGAGGCCGGAGCGTTCGGTGAAGGCGGTGGTGCGGGGGTCCTGGAGCCGGGCCTGTTCGGCGTCCAGGGGCGCGGTGGTGACGGTCCGGCAGTCGGCCGGTGCGGCCTGGGCGGCGGCCGGGGCGAGGAGGGTCGCGAGGGTGCCGGCGAGGGCGGTGGCCAGCGCGGCGGCGCGGCGGGCGGTGCGGCCGGTGGTGCGCCCGGCGTCACGGTGGGTATTTGTCATGGACACCGACGATAAGCGGCGGGCCGACACCCCGCCAGGGTGCCCGCCCGGCAGGCGCGTGCCTGCCGGAATCCCGCCCGGTCCGGCCCGGACCGGGCGGGAACCGGTGTGACCTCTACAGCGTTGTCGTGGTCGAACAGCAGGAATCGGACGTGGAGGAACCCCATGAGCGTGGCCCTGACGAAGGGCGGCAACGTCTCCCTGAACCGGCAGGCGCCCGGTGTGCGGTCCGTGCGGGTGTGCCTCGGCTGGGCGGTCGGAGCCGAGTACGACCTGGACGCCAGCGCGCTGCTCTGCGGGGAGAACGGAAAGGTCCTCTCGGACCGGCACTTCGTCTTCTTCAACAACCTGCAGAGCCCGGACGGCGCGGTCCGCCACCTCGGCGCGGGCGGCGCGGGCGGCGCGGGCGAGGACCGGGAGCGGATCGAGGTCCGGCTCGCGGACGTGGCGCCCGAGGTGCGGAAGGTCGTCTTCCCGGTGGCGATCTACGACGCGGCGCAGCGCCGGCAGTCCTTCGGGCAGGTGCGCGGCGCGTACGTCCGGCTCGTCGACGCGGACGGCGGCGGCGAGGTGGCCCGCTACGAGGTGACCCCGGAGGCGGGCATCGAGACGGCCATGGTGTTCGGCGAGCTCTACCGCAACGGCGCGGACTGGAAGTTCCGGGCCGTCGGGCAGGGCTATGCCGCGGGGCTCGCGGGCATCGCCACCGACTTCGGCGTCGACGTCCTTCAGCCCGCGGCGACGCCCGCGCCGACGCCCGCGGCGCCGGTTCCGGTGCCCGCCGCGCCCGCCGTGGCCCCGGCCGTCCCCGCTGTTCCGAAGACCCAGCCAGCAACAGGGAGTTCACCCGTGACGTGTTTCTTCGACCCCACCCACGGTGTCGGCTCGGCCGTGGTGCTGTGGCAGCCGCAGTGGGGCGTGCCGCGCCAGGTCGAGACCTGCGCCGCCTGCGCCCAGCGGGTGCAGACCACCGTCCCGCCGTTCTACACCCCGCAGCAGGGCTACCCGCAGGCCGGCTACCCGCAGCCGGTCCAGGCGCAGGTGCCCGCCCAGCAGGAGCAGGGCGGTCGCCGGTTCGGCACCGGCGCGATGATCGGCGCCGGTGCGGCCGGCCTGGTCGGCGGCATGCTGCTCAACGAGGCGCTGAGTGACGACGAGCCGCAGGTGGTGGTCAACAACTACTACGAGGACGACGACTCGTTCTTCTAAACCGTCAGGTCGTCGACGCCTCCGCGGTCAGCCGGTGCGGTGCAGGTCGCACTGCTGCTGGATGGCCGAGGGGGCGTCGCTGCTGACGATGGCGACCTTCGGCACCGGCCCGGCGGTGGGCGCGTCCTCGGTGGTGCAGACGAGCTGTTGGATGGCGGGGGCGGACAGCGAGGCGGCCGGCCAGGAGAGCCGCAGGGTGACCACCCCGGGAGTTGCGGTGGCCTGGACCCTGCCGTTCGCCGGGAGGTCGCTGTACAGGCCCTGGTGGTACTCGGTCTTGTCGGGCCCGCCCAGCAGGGTGTCCAGGGTCTGCTGGAGGTCCTCGCGCTGCGCGGTCGGGCGGATCGCGGGGCGGATGCCGTGCGGGTCGAGGAAGTACAGCCGGGTGCCGGGCTGCACGCCGGTGGCCGGCTGTCCGCTGCGGACGGCGCCGGTGGTGGAGATCGAGCAGCCGCAGACGAGCAGCAGGGCGGCGGCCAGGGCGGCCGGCCGGGCGAGGCGGCGGACGGTCACAGCTCCTCCTCCGGGTCGAGCCCGCGGGGCAGGACGAGGGTGAACACCGCACCGCCGTCGGGGGAGTTGGCGGCCCGGACGAGGCCGCCGTGCAACCGGGCGTTCTCCTGGGCGATGGCCAGCCCCAGTCCGCTGCCCTCGGACCGCGCCCGGGACTTGTCGGCCTTGTAGAACCGGTCGAACAGGTGCGGGAGGTCGGCCGGCGGGATGCCCGCGCCGTGGTCGGTGACGGTGAGCACCAGTTCGTCCGCCGAGCCGCGCAGGGCCAGCCGCACCGGCGGGCGGCCGTGCCGCAGGGCGTTGCCGGCCAGGTTGGCGACGATGACGTCGAAGCGGCGCGGGTCCAGGCGGACGGGCAGGGCGGCGGGCAGGTCGAGGTCGACCCGCTTGCTCCAGCCGCGCAGGTCGAGCGTCTCGCGCACGGCGGTGGCGGCGTCGACGGCCTCGGTGCGCAGCGGGGCGGCTCCGGCGTCCAGGCGGGAGATCTCGATGAGGTCGTTGACCAGGCGGGTCAGCCGTACCGTCTCGCTGCTGATCATGCGCAGGGCGGTGCCGGTGTCGGCGGGCAGCTGCTCGGCGTCCTCGTCGAGGATGTCGGTGACGGCGAGCATCGCGGCCAGCGGGGTGCGCAGTTCGTGGGAGACGTCGGCGGCGAAGCGCCGGCCCTGGGACTCGATGGCGCGCAGCTCCTCGATGGTGCCCTGGAGGGTGCGGGCGGTGTGGTTGAAGGTCTTGGAGAGCTGGGCGAGTTCGTCGTGCCCGGTGACGGTCAGCCGGGTGTCCAGTCGGCCCTGGGCGAGGGCCCGGGCGGCGTCGCCGAGGGCCCGGACCGGTCGCAGGACCTGGCGGGCGGCCAGCAGGGCGAGCCCGGCGGCCAGCACGGCGGCGAACGCCCCGGCCCCGGCGGCGCCGGCGAGCAGGGAGTCGGCGGTGCCCTGTTCGCGGTCGAGGGGGAGGGCGGCGTAGACGGTGAGCCCGGACGGCCCGGTGGAGGCGGCGCCCTTCGCGTAGCTGACGGGGACGCCGACGGCGAGCCAGGGGTGGCCGTCGTCGGTGAAGCGCTGGAAGGCGGCATGGCCGCTGCCGACGGTGTGCTGGAGCGCCGGCGGGACGGCGAAGGGCTGGGTCCACTCCGAGCGGGCCGTGCCGTAGGAGGCCAGCACCCGCCAGTCGCGGAAGCCGCCGGTGCCCGACAGCTGGCCGGCCAACCGGTCGAGTTCGCCCTGGGTGGGCGGGAAGGGCAGGGCCGGGGCGAGGACGTCGACGCGGCGGCGCAGTTCGTCCAGGGCGGTGTCCTTGGTGAGGTCGAGGGTGGAGGTGGTGGCGGCCCGGTAGGTGAGCGCGGCGGTGGCCAGGGCGCTCAGGGCGGCGACGGCCACGAAGGCGACCAGCAGGCGCGGGCGCAGGCCGGCGACGGCACGGCGCAGCCGGAGCAGCCGGGGCGGGTGGGGCTCCTCGGTCCGGCGGGGCGCGTCGGCGGGGGGCCCGGCGGGAGCGCCGGCGGGGTCGTGGGCGGGCGTCGGGTGGGGGCCGTGGGCGGGGCCGGGGGCGGTCACAGCGGTCCGAAGCGGTAGCCGAAGCCGCGGACGGTCTGGATGTAGCGCGGCGCGGCGGGGTCGTCCTCGATCCTGGCGCGCAGCCGGTTCACCCCGGCGTCGACCAGGCGGATGTCGTCCTGGCGGCCGAGCCCCCAGACGGACTGCAGGAGTTGCTCCCGGCTGAGGACCCGGCCGGGGGCTGCGGCCAGTTCCAGCAGCAGGCGCAGTTCGCTGGGCGCCAGCGGGAGCGGGGCGCCGCCTTTGGTGACGGTCAGCGCCGAGCGGTCCAGCACCAGGTCGCCATGGGTCTCCCGGTCCGCCTCCGGGCCCGGCCCGCCCGCGCGGCGCAGGACGGCGCGGATCCGGGCGTCCAGGACGCGGGACTGGGCGGGCTTGACCACGTAGTCGTCGGCGCCGGCCTCCAGGCCGAGCACGGTGTCCACGTCGTCACCGAGCGCGGTCAGCATGATCACCGGGGTGGTCCCGGCCCGGCGCAGCCGCCGGCAGACCTCCAGGCCGTCGATCCCGGGCAGCATCAGGTCCAGGACCACCAGCTCCGGCGGCTCCCGGTGGGCGGCCTCCAACCCCGCCTCGCCGGAGGCCGCCGTGCGCACCTCGTGGCCCTGGCGGCGCAGGCCCAGGGCCAGTGCCTCGCGTACGGAGTCGTCGTCCTCGATCAGGAGCAGCCGTGCCATGTGAGCCAGTATCCGGGTTGACCTGCGGGGACGCGTCTCCGGGGGTGGGGCGGGGGCGGGGCTGTTGCGGAACGCTCGTACGCGGCTCACGCGGCTCACGCGGCTCACGCGGCTCACGCGGCGGGCGGGCGAGGGCGGTGGGCACCGAGGTGGGCACCGAGGTGGGCACTGGGCCCCGGCCTCGCCCGGCAGGTGGTCGCCGCCGCGCACGGCATGCGCCCGCCGCGCTGGAACGTCGACACCCGGGACTTCGAGCGCCCGGGTGCGGAGCGGGTCGTCGAGACCGCGAAGGCCCGGCCGCGCTCCGGCCCGACCGTGCCGCCGCACGACGGCGGGGCGACCGGGCGCAGAGCGTGGAGGCACTGGAAGGGCTACTGCCCTGGCTCCGGGCCGGCGGTTTCGTGTTCGGCTGCCCCGGATCCCCCGGCGGTGACGAGCGGCTCCCGGGGCAAGGGTCAGCGGATGACCACCGCCATGTGCCCGTACGTGGCGTAGCCGTCGGCGAAGTCCTGCTCGGAGACGGTGGTGCGGCCGCGGGCCGGGTCGTTGACCGACACCTTGCCGCCGCTGAACCCCGTGACCACGACGGTGTGTTCGGCCGTCCCGGCGTACAGCACGCTCCGGCCGTCGTAGGCCGTGTAGGTGGTGCTCTTGAGGTGCCGCCAGAGGTAGTCCACCCAGACGATCGCCGGGTGGCCGGCGGCGAGCTGGTCCTTGAGCTGCTGGACCGAGATGCCCGAGCCGTCCTGGAGCACGGTGAGCCCGTACGAGCGGGCGGCCTCGGCGACGGGAGGGGAGTAGACGCCGAAGCCGGTGCCGCCGGTCTCCGAGCCGTCGGGATCGCCGACGAAGGCCTCGTAGGGGTCGCCGGACCGCGGGCCGGAGTGGCCGAACTCGGGATGTGCCCGGTCGACGCCGATCCGGTCCAGGATCTGCTGGTCGTCGGCCGTCACGTCCCGCGCGGCGAGGACCATGCGCAGTGCGGCGGCCTCGCAGTCGTCGCTGAGCTGCTGGTGGTAGTAGGGGACGGTAGCGGCGGCGGGGGCGGGGGTGGCACCCAGCGCCAGGGTCGCGGTGGTCAGGGCGGCGAGTAGGGAAGCGCGTGCGGTAATCGTCATGGCCATGACGCTACGAAGGCCGGTCGCGCTCCGCAGCCGGTGAGGGGCGATCAGGTGACGGGGCGTACCTCTTCGTCGGTTCCGGTGGGCCCGGCCCCCAGGCCGTCGGCGTACTCGCCCCTCGCTCCTCAGTCCTCCGCGCGCCGGTACGCCCCCGCCCGGGCGGCGGCCTCGGCCGCCGCTGCGGCGCGGTCGGCGGCGGCCCGGTCGAGCGGCTCGGCGGTGGTGAGCATCCGGTAGTAGAGCGGCGCCGAGACGGCCCGGATCACCTCGAACGGGTCGGTGCCGGCGGGGAGTTCGCCGCGCTCGACGGCCTCGGTGACGCACGGCGCCCACTCCTCGACCCGGCGCCGGTAGAAGTGCCGCAGCGCCTCGGCGGTGCCCGGATCGCCGTTGGCGGCGACGAGGACGGCGCGGAACAGCGCGCCCTGCCGGGGGTCGGCCAGGGTCTGCTGGACCAGTCGGGCGTTGGCCCGGAGGTCCTCGGCGAGCGAGCCGCTGCGGGCGCGCGGCAGCGACTGCTCGGCCATGTCCGCGAGCAGGTCGGCGACCAGGGCGGTGGTGCTGCCCCAGCGGCGGTAGACGGTGGTGCGGCCGACCTCGGCCCGCTGGGCGAGGTCGCCGAGGTCGAGACCGCCGAAGCCGTGTTCGACCAGGGCGTCCTCGGCGGCCCGCAGGACGGCGGCACGCACCCGGGCGGTGCGGCCGCCGGGACGGACGGTTCCGGGCGTGGAGGGCTCGTCGGCCATTAACGGGATTCCTGTTCCATTAGCTGGGTGGAGTCTGCTAGTTTCGACTCATCCTAACGGAACGAGAGTCCCATTAGGGGCTCCGGGAGGAGTGCCTTCATGTCAACCACCGTGGAATCCACCGGCATGGAATACCGCCGACTCGGCGCATCCGGCCTCAAGGTCCCCGCCCTGAGCCTCGGCACCGGCACCTTCGGCGGCCGCGGCCCGCTGTTCGGCGCCTGGGGCACCACCGACGTCCAGGAGGCCCGCCGCCTCCTCGACATCGCCATCGACGCCGGCGTCACCCTCTTCGACACCGCCGACGTCTACTCCGACGGCGCCTCCGAGGAGGTGCTTGGCCAGGCCCTCCGCGGCCGCCGCGACCAGGTGCTGATCTCCACCAAGGCCGGCCTTCCGCTCGGCGACGGCCCCCAGCAGGCCGGCACCTCCCGCGCCCGGCTCATCCGCGCGGTGGACGACGCGCTGCGCCGCCTCGAAACCGACCACCTCGACCTCTTCCAACTGCACGCCTACGACGCCGCCACCCCGATCGAGGAGGTGCTGGCCACCCTGGAGGACCTCGTCCGCGCGGGCAAGATCCGCTACACCGGCGTCTCCAACTTCTCCGGCTGGCAGCTGATGAAGTCCCTCGACCTGGCCGAGCGGCACGGCCGCCCCCGCTACGCAGCCCACCAGGTCTACTACTCCCTGGTCGGCCGCGACTACGAGTGGGAGCTGATGCCGCTCGCCGAGCAGGAGGGCGTCGGCGCCCTGGTCTGGAGCCCGCTCGGCTGGGGCCGCCTCACCGGCCGGATCCGCCGCGGCCGACCGCTCCCGGCCGGCAGCCGACTGCACGACACCGCCGACTACGGCCCGCCGGTCGACGACGACCTGCTCCACCGGGTGGTCGACGCCCTCGACGAGATCGCCGCCGAAACCGGCCGCACCGTCCCGCAGATCGCGATCAACTGGCTGCTGCGCCGCCCCACCGTCTCCTCCGTCATCATCGGCGCCCGCAACGAGGACCAGCTCCGCCAGAACCTCGGCGCCATCGGCTGGTCCCTGACCCCCGACCAGGTCGCCCGCCTCGACGCCGCCAGCACCCGCACCGCCCCCTACCCGTACTTCCCCTACCGCCGCCAGGCCGGCTTCGCCCGCCTCGACCCGCCTCTGGCCGGCTGACCGGGCGGCGTCGACCGCTGGGCGCGCCCCCGTGCCGAGCCGGGTACCTCCGCGACGCCCTCGGCCGCGCGATCGGCCGGAGCCGCGGACCCGCCGGAGCCGCGGATCCGCCGGCCGTACGAATTCCGTAAGCGGCCGACTCCACCGGCCCGGGCCCGGCGGCTGCTGTCATGGCAGGGTGCGACGAACCCCTTCCTCCCCGTTCTCCGGGCGGCACTTCGACCTGCCGCCGCCGACGCCGCCCGAGGCGCTGCGGAAAGGACCGCTGCGCGAAGGTGCGTTCCGCTCCCGGCTCCACGATTCCCGCACCGCCGTGGTGATCGGCCGCTGGCTCGGCGCGGCGCTGCTGCTCTGCTTCCTCACCGGGCTGTACAGCCACGCGCTGCAGGAGCCGCCAGGCTGGCTGCGCGACCACCTGCCCACCCGACCGGTGGGGCTCTACCAGGCCACCCAGGGGGCGCACGTGATCAGCGGCATCGCCGCGATCCCGTTGCTGGGCGCCAAGTTGTGGACCGTCTACCCGAGGTTGTTCGAATGGCCCCCCGCGCGCAGTGTGCGGCACGCGCTGGAGCGGCTGGGCATCCTGCTGCTGGTCGCGTCGATGGTGCTGGAACTGTTCACCGGGCTGCTCAACACCCTGCAGTGGTACGTGTGGCCGTTCCCGTTCCGGCAGACGCACTTCTGGCTGGCGTGGATCGCGGTGGGCGGGCTGCTGCTGCACCTGGCCGTCAAGTCGCCCGAGATCGCCGCCCATTGGCGGCGCGGGCGGCCCGGCCCGGCGGAGCGCCGGAGCTTCCTGACCGCCGTCACCGCGTCCGTCCTGGCGGTGACGGCGGTCACCGCCGGACAGACGGTGCCGTGGCTGCGCCGGATCGACCTGCTGGCGCCGCGACGCCCGGGCGACGGCCCCCAGGGCCTGCCGGTCAACCGGACCGCGGCCGCGGCGGGCACCGAACTACCGCCCGCCGACTGGCGGTTGACCGTCACCGGCCCGCGGCCGTACCAGCTGTCCATGGCCGAACTGCTGGCCATGGACCAGCACGAAGCCGTGCTGCCGATCTCCTGCGTCGAAGGCTGGAGCGCCTCCGCGCACTGGGCCGGGGTGCGCATCCGCGACCTGGTGGCCCGCGCCGGAGCCCCGGCCACCGCCCGGCTGCGGATCACCTCCCTGGAGGCGGACGGCCCCTACCGGCAGACCGAGATGGAGGCCGCCCATGCCGCCGACCCGCTGACCCTGCTGGCGCTGCGGGTCGACGGCGCGGTCCTGGACGCCGACCACGGCTTCCCGGCCCGGGTGATCGCGCCGGGCCGACCGGGCGTGCTGCAGACCAAGTGGGTGGCGCGGATCGAGGTGATCGCATGAACGCGGCGAGGGTGCTGCGGACGGTGACCGGGCTGGTCGCGGTGGGCGTGATCGGCTACGGCGGGCACGGGCTGCTGGCTGACCCGGACCTCCGCGACCCGCTGGACGTCGGGATCTGGGCGGCCGGGGGAGTGGTGCTGCACGACGGGTTGTGGCTCCCCCTGGTCTGCCTGGCCGGGGCGGCCCTGCCCCGGCTGTCCTGGACGGTGCGCGGCGGCCTGATCGTGGCCACCGCACTGACCGCGGTCGGGCTGCCGGCCGTCCTGCACGCGGGCGAAGGCGCCAACCCGACCGCGCTGCCGCTGCCCTATGCGCGCAACCTGGGGTGGCTGCTGCTCGCGACGGCCGCGGTCACCCTGCTCCTGGAGGCGGTCGGCCGGGCACGCCGGTCGCGCCGGCCAGGCCGGTAGCCCGTTCGGCGGCGCGGCCACGCGGCCAGTGGTGGCAACGTGGTGGCTGATGCGGACCCCGGGTCCGCCTCCCGGCGCCATTCGGGCTGGACCTCGACACCACCCGGCTGTAGTCGGGGCGGGCGGCGTCCGTTTCCGGGCGTCAGACCTTGGCGCCGGCCTTGGCGCGGGCGCCGGCCGGGAGGCCGTTGGCGAGGTCCTCGGTGAGCAGGCGCCAGGCGATGGCGTCGGCGGCGGTGCGCAGTCGGGGGCTGCGGGGGCGGCCGGCGTCGGCGTCGAGGCGGTCGTTGAGCCAGTCGGACCAGGCGCGGCCGAGGGCGCGGACCTCGCGGGTGCCGGCGTCGGTGGGGGCGAGGCGGTCGCCGTCGCGGGTGAGGTAGCCCTCGGCGGCCATCCGGTCGAAGACCGGTTCCAGGACCTCGGGCGGCAGCTTCTTGCGGGTGGCGATGAGGTCGAGGGAGGCGTGGCCGACGGCCTTGGTGTGGCCGGCCACCTCCATCAGGGCCCAGGCGCCGGCGAGGTCGACCCGGGTGTCGGCGTCGCCGACGATGGTCCGTACGGTGTCCAGGTCCACGCCGCGCACGATATTGCACACCGCGTACTCCAGGTGCGGGTCGGAGTCGCTGGTGGTCGGCTGGGCGAAGCCCTCGCCCATGTCGGTGGAGCCGGCCCGGGTGGTGTCGCGCAGCTGCACCTGTTTGAGGAACAGCGCGACCACGAAGCCGACCACGGCCACCGGGATCGTCCACAGGTACACGGTGTGCAGGGCGTCCGAGTACGACTGGATGATCGGTGCGGCCTGGTCGGCGGGCAGCCGGTGCAGGCCCTGGGGGCTCTCGGCGGCGTGGGCCAGTACGGCCGGGTCGGCGCCGGTGAGCTGGGCGGCGGAGGCGACGCCCTTGGCCAGTTCGGTCTTGAGGCCGTTGGCGTAGATGGTGCCGAACACGGCGGTGCCGAAGGAGCTTCCGATGGTGCGGAAGAACGTCACCCCGGAAGTGGCGGTACCGAGGTCCGCGTAGTCGACGGTGTTCTGCACGGCGATGGTCAGCACCTGCATGCTCAGCCCGATGCCGACGCCGAGCACGAACATGTAGAGGGAGGCCAGCGCGGTGCCGGTGCCGGGTTCGAGTCGCGACAGCAGGTAGAGGCCGACGGCCATCACCAGCGTCCCGGCGATCGGGAACAGCCGGTACTGGCCGGTCTTGCTGACCACGTTGCCGCTGGCGATCGAGGCGATCAGCAGGCCGATCACCATCGGCAGCATCCGCACGCCGGAGACGGTCGCGGAGTCGCCGTCGACGTACTGGAGGAAGGTCGGCAGGAAGGTCAGCGCGCCGAGCATGGCGAAGCCGACGATGAAGCTGAGCACCGAGCAGACCGCGAACACCGGGTTGCGGAACAGCCGCATCGGCAGCATCGGTTCGGCCGCCCGGGTCTCCGCCCAGCAGAACAGCCCGAGCGCCACCACGCCGCCGACGAACAGGGCGATGATCACCCCGGAGCCCCAGGCGTACTGGTTGCCGCCCCAACTGGTCGCCAGGATCAGGGCGCTGGCGCCGACCGAGACCAGCGCGATGCCCAGGTAGTCGATCACCGGCCGCACCGCCGAGCGCACCGACGGGATGGTCCGGGCCGCCGCGATCACCACCACGACGGCGAGCGGGACGTTCACGTAGAACGCCCAGCGCCAGGACAGGTGGTCGGTGAACAGCCCGCCCAGCAGCGGCCCGATGACGGTGGCCAGGCCGAACACCGCGCCGATCGCACCCTGGTACTTGCCGCGCTCGCGCAGCGGGATGACGTCCGCGATCAGCGCCATGGCCGTCACCATCAGCCCGCCCGCGCCGATGCCCTGCACCGCCCGCCAGGCGATCAGCAGGGTCATGTTGGTGGACAGGCCGCACAGGAACGAGCCGCCGACGAAGACGATCGCCGACAGCTGGAAGATCAGCTTGCGCCCGTACAGGTCGCCGAACTTGCCGGCCAGCACGGTGGCCACCGTCTCGGCCAGCAGGTAGGACGTCACCACCCAGGACATGTGGGCGGCGCCGCCGAGGTCCGAGACGATGGTGGGCAACGCGGTGCCGACGATGGTCTGGTCGAGGGCGGCCAGCAGCATGCCGAGCACGATGGTGGCGAAGACGACGTTCCGCTGCCGCACGTCGAGCACCGGCGGGGCGGAGGGCGGGGTCTCGGTGGCGACGGTCATGCGGCCAGCCTCGGGGGCGGGCTGGCCGGTCGCGATCCGGTTCGTCCGTTCGAGTGAGCCAGACGTGAGACCGGGCGTGAGACCGGGCGTGAGCCGGAGGAGCGACCGGATGAGAGAGCGGACGTGCGCCGGACGCCGGGCGGGCTCGGGTGGCGGCGGGGTACGGCCCAGGTGAGGATGAGCCGGAGCAGAGCCAGGACTAGGGCCTGTCCTCGGGCCTGTCCGCCGGGCCCCGGGCCCCGGACCCGGACCCGGGAAGAGGCTCCCCATGACCGCCCCCACCTCCCCTGACGCGCAGGACCCGCGCCCGCAGCCGCCCGGTGCCTCCGCCGTCGGCGGGCGGGCCGACGCGCGCCGCTGGCGGGCGCTGACGGTCTGCCTGGTGGCCGGGTTCATGACCCTGCTGGACGTCAGCATCGTGAACGTCGCGCTGCCCACCGTCCGGGTCGGGCTGCACATGTCGGACAGCGGCCTGCAGTGGGTGCTCAGCGGCTACGCGCTGGCCTTCGGCCTGGTGCTCGTCCCCGCCGGGCGGCTCGGTGACGCCCGGAGCCGGCGGGCCGTCTTCCTCGCCGGGCTGGCCCTGTTCACCGCCGCCAGCGCGCTGGCCGGCGCGGCCCAGGACCAGGAGTGGCTGGTGCTGGCCCGGCTGTTCCAGGGCGCGGCCGGCGGGGTGCTGGTGCCCCAGGTGTCCGGCTTCATCCAGGTCCTGTTCCAGGGCGCCGAACGCGGCCGGGCCTTCGGCGCGCTCGGCGCGACCATCGGGCTGTCCACCGCTGTCGGCCCGTTGCTGGGCGGCCTGCTGATCCACCTGGCCGGCACCCAGGACGGCTGGCGCTGGGTGTTCCTGGTCAACCTGCCGATCGGCCTCGCCGCCCTGCCGATCGCCTACCGGCTGCTCCCGCCGCCGCGCCCGGCCGCCGAGCGGGCCGGGCACCGGGACTTCGACCCGCTCGGGGTGCTGCTGCTCGGTGCGGGGACGGTCGCGCTGCTGCTGCCGTTCGTCCAGGCTCAGCAGTGGCACGGCCCGGCCCGCTGGCTGCTGCTGCCGCTGGCGGCGGTGCTGCTGGCCGTCTTCGTCGGCTGGGAGCGGGTCTACGGGCGGCGGCACGAACCGCTGGTCAGCATGGCGCTGTTCGCGGTGCGGCCGTACGCGGCGGGGGTGCTGCTGTCGCTGGTGTACTTCGCCGGGTTCACCGCGGTCTTCTTCATCTTCACGCTCTACCTGCAGGCGGGCCTGCACTACTCGGCGCTGACGGCTGGTCTGGCGATCACCCCCTTCGCGGTGGGTTCGGGGGTGGCGGCCGCGGTGGGCGGGCGCCTGGTGAGCCGGCTGGGCCGGCGGCTGGTGGTACTCGGGCTGCTGCTGGTGCTGGTCGGCCTGCTGGCCTCGGCGCTGGCGGTGCAGCTGTGGTCGGGGCCCTCGGTGGGCTGGACGACGCTCGTACCGCTGCTGGTCGCCGGGGTGGGCAGCGGCCTGGTGATCTCCCCGAACCAGACGCTCACCCTCCAGCACGTGCCGCTCACCCGGGCGGGCAGCGCGGGCGGCGTGCTGCAGACCGCCCAGCGGGTCGGCTCGGCGGTCGGCATCGCCGTGGTCGGCTCGGTCTTCTTCGCCCACGCGGCCGGACCCCGCCCCGACTGGGCGCTGGCCTTCGAACTGGGCGTCGCCGTCGCGGCGGGGCTGGTGCTGACGGCCCTGCTGGTGGCACTGGCCGACGAGTGGGCCGGCCGGCGGGCGGCCGGCCCACTCAGTGGTCGCGGCGCCGGATCGCCACCGTCGCGATGAGCACCGAGGCGAGCGCCCACACCGCGTAGGTGGTCCAGGAGCCGGCCACGGTGGCCGGGTACTCGGTGGGTCGCATGTTCACCAGCGTGGTGCGGGCCAGGCGCTGCCAGGCCGGGAAGGGCAGGGCGTGCAGCAGGTCGGCGCTCCAGCGGTAGCGCTCGGTGACGAAGGACGGCACGAAGAACAGCACCACCACGGTGCCCACCACCGCCCCCGCACTGTGCCGCAGCAGGGTGCCCAGGCAGAGCCCGACCAGTCCGCAGACCGGGGCGAACAGGACGGCCGCGGCCACGTACCGGAAGGCGGTCGGGTCGGTGATCGACTGGCCGATGCCCCGGTCGGCGAGGATCGCCTGGGTGAGGCCGAAGGAGAGGCCCACGCCGGCCACCCCGAAGCCGACCATCACCGTCGTCAGCACGCCCGCCTTGGCGAGCAGCACCGCCTGGCGGTCGGGGACGGCGGCCAGGGTGGTGCGGATCAGCCCGGTCGCGTACTCGCCGGTGATGACGATCGCGCCGAGGCCGCCGGCCAGCAGCATCAGGATGTCGGCGCCGGCGGTGTCGAACGAGTCGTTCAGGGCGACCTGCTTCATCGCCACCGGGTCGCCGTCGCCGGGCAGGTAGTGGTCGTGGGTGTACTGGGCGGACTTGAGGTTGACGACGATGACGACCAGTGCGCCGAGGCCGAGCACCCAGGGGATGGAGCGCAGTGACCAGAACTTGAGCCACTCGGCGGCGAGCAGGTCGCCGAAGCGGTGGCGGCGCAGGGGCGTGGAAGGGGAAAGGGCGGCGGTGCTCATCGGGGCTCTCCGGCGAGGTATTCGACGCTGTCGGCGGTCAGTTCCATGAAGGCCTCCTCCAGGGAGGCCCCGCGCTCGGTCAGGGCGTACAGCAACAGTCGCTGCTCCAGGGCGAGTTCGCCGATCCGGCCGGCGTCCAGCCCGGTGACGTCGAGGCTGCTGTCCGGGCCGGGGCGGACGGTGGCGCCCTCGGCGCGCAGGACGGCCGTCAGCCGCTCGGGTTCGGCGGCGCGGACGGTGACGGTGCCCCGGCCGGCCCGGGCGGCGAAGTCGGTGAGGCTCTCGTCGGCGATCAGCCGGCCGCGGCCGATCACGATCAGCCGATCGGCGGTGTGCTCCATCTCGGCCATCATGTGGCTGGAGACGAAGACCGTCCGCCCCTCGGCGGCGAGCCGGCGGAACAGTCCGCGCACCCAGAGCACGCCCTCCGGGTCCAGCCCGTTCAGCGGCTCGTCGAAGAGGAGGACGGGCGGGTCGCCGAGCAGGGCGCCGGCGATGCCCAGGCGCTGCTTCATGCCCAGCGAGTAGCCGCCGATCCGCCGCCCCGCGGCGTCGGCGAGGCCGACCTCGGCGAGCACCTCGTCCACCCGTCGGCGGGGGATCGCGTTGCTGAGGGCCAGGGCCCGCAGCTGGGCGGAGCCGGTGCGTCCGCCGTGCACGTCGCCCGCGTCGAGCAGCGCGCCGACCTCCCGCAGGCCGCGCGGCAGGCTGCGGAAGGCCCGGCCGTCCACGGTGGCGGTGCCGGAGGTCGGGGCATCCAGGCCCAGGATCATCCGCAGCGTGGTGGACTTGCCGGCGCCGTTGGGGCCGAGGAAGCCGGTGACGTGCCCGGGGCGGACGGTGAAGGTCAGCTGGTCGACGGCCGTGCGATGGCCGTAGCGCTTGGTGAGTTCGATGACTTCGATCATGGCCACCACGATGCCGGGGGAGCCCCGGCCGCCACATCGGACCCGCGTCGACACCGCAGGGTCCACGGGCCTGCCCCGGTCGTACAACCACGGTTGGATGCCGGACGCCCGGCCGGTCGTTACGATCTTGGACCATGTCCGCGACACCGACAGCCCCGCTGATCCGGCGCGTCCCGGCCGAGGCCTGGGTCGCCCTCGCCTGGTGCGTGGCCGTCGCCTACCCCGCCGTGCTGCTCCGCGACACCGGCTGGCGGCAGCACGGCGCCGCCGCGCACGGCGGCCTGCCGTTCGCCCTGGCCACCACGGTGGTGGCCTTCGCCGGTGCCGCACAGGTGCGCCGCCGGCCGGTGCTCTCGGTCATCGTGCTGCTGATCGCCACCTGGACCGAGACCGACGGCTGGGCGGCGAAGAACCAGGTGCCCCCGGCCGCGCTTCTCGCCGTGGACGTCGCGCTCTTCGTGATCACCGCCGGAGCGCCGCGCCGTAGTTCGCGTGCCGCTTCCGCGCTGGTCATGACCTTCCTGGTGCTGCACATCGGACTGGTGCCCGGCAGCACCGTCGGCATCTTCACCGGCACCCACATCGGCACCGCCGACGGCGCCGCGCTGCTCGCCCTGGTCGCCTGGCTGGCCGGGCGCTCGGTGCGGCAGAACCGCGAGCACGCCGAGGCGCTGAGCAGCCGGGCAGCCGTCGAGGCGGTCACCGCCGAACGGTTGCGGATCGCCCGGGAGATGCACGACACCGTCGCCCACAGCATCGGCATCGTCGCCCTCCAGGCCGGCGCCGCCCGGCGGGTGATCGACCGCCGGCCCGAGCGGGCCAAGCAGGCGCTGGGCGAGATCGAGACCGCCGGCCGGGAGACCCTGGCCGCGCTGCGCCGCATGTTGGTCGCTCTGCGCCAGGCCGACGGCGAGGTGTCGGACACCGTCCCGGCGGGCCTGGCCGACCTCGACCGGCTGGCCGCGACCACCACCGCGGCCGGGGTGCGGGTCGAGCTGCGGCGCGCGGGCGAACCGGGGCCGCTGCCACCGGAGATCGACCTCTCGGCGTTCCGGATCATCCAGGAATCGGTGACCAACGTGGTCCGGCACGCGCAGGTCCGCGACTGCCTGGTGACCGTCGACCGCGCGGCGGGGGAGCTGAGCGTGGAGATCACCGACCGGGGCCGGGGCCACGGCAGCGGGCCAGGCAGCGGCTTCGGCCTGGCCGGGCTGCGCGAGCGGGTCGCCCTGCTGCACGGCGAGTTCGAGGCCGGGCCGCGCCCGGACGGCGGCTTCCGGGTCGCCGCCCGGCTGCCGATCCCCGGCCCCGCGGAGGTGACGGCGTGATCCGGGTGGTGCTGGCCGACGACCAGCCGCTGGTGCGGGCCGCGCTGGAAATGGTGATCGCCGAGACCGCGGACGTCGAGGTGGTCGGCGAGGCGGGCGACGGCGCCGGGGCCGTCCGGCTGGCCGCCGAACTGCGGCCGGACGTCGTGGTGATGGACATTCGGATGCGCCCCCAGCCCGGCGGCCGGGAGGTGCCCCCGGTCGCCGACGGCATCGAGGCCACCCGGCTGGTGACCGCGGCCGGCGGGCCGACCAGGGTGGTGGTGCTCACCACGTTCGACGAGGACGAGCACGTGTACGCGGCGCTGCGCGCCGGGGCCTCCGGCTTCCTGGTCAAGGACATGGCGCTGGACGACATCCTGGCGGCGGTCCGGGTGGTCGCGGCGGGGGAGGCGCTGATCGCGCCGAGCGTCACCCGGCGGCTGATCGGGGCGTTCGCGGCGCAGCAGCCGAAGCCGCCGCTCGGAGCGCAGGTGGCGGCGCGCCGGCTGGAGGTGATCACCGAGCGGGAGCGGGAGATCCTCACCCTGGTCGGCCGGGGCCTGTCCAACACCGAGATCGCCGCCGAACTGGTGCTCAGCGTCGCCACCGTGAAGACCTACATGACCCGGCTGCTGGCCAAGCTGGACGCCCGGGACCGGGTGCAACTGGTCATCCTGGCCTACGAGGCGGGTCTGGTCTCCATCCCCGGCTGAGCACCGTGGGCGTACCGGCCGGTCCGGGACGATCGCCTCCGCAGGCCGAGCGGGACGACGGTCAACCGGCGCAACTCCTCGGGGACACCCGGGTGCCGGCCCTCGGTGATCTCGGCGACGCGACGGACGTCCGTTCGCCAGAAGGCATGGCGGAGCCTTTCAGGGCGGGTTGGTATGAGTGGCACGTGCCGAACCCAGCCGACGCTAGAAAGCGTCTGACGCAACGTCAAGGAATTTCGTTCGCCCGGTGGACCGGCCCGGTGCACCACGCGGCCGCCCCCGGGCCTGCGGCTCGAAGGCTGCGGGTCCGGGGGCGACGGCGTGGTCGTGCGGCTGCTCAGTCCTTGACGGCCACGCCCGCGTACATCGCGATGTCCCGGTCGCGGATCGCCGGGGCGCCGGCGTCCGGCCGCCAGTGGTGGACCAGGGTGACGCCCGGGTCGAGCAGCCGGTAGCCGTCGAAGAAGGCCTCGGTCTCGGTCTTGTCGCGGATCTGCAGCGGGATGCCGCGGGCGTTGTACTCCCGGCCGACGCCGCCCACCCCGACCGGGTCGGTGTCACCGGTGAACACGGTGAGTGCGAGGAAGCTGCCAGGCGCCAGGGCGTCCATGAGGCGGCGGACGATGCCCCGGGGGTCGTCGTCGTCCAGCACGAAGTGGACGGTGGCGATCAGCGAGAGCGCCACCGGCTGCGAGAGGTCGAGCACCTCGCGCAGCCGGGGGTCGCCGATGATCGACTCCGGGTCGCGGAAGTCCGCGTCCACATAACAGGTGCGGCCCTGGGGCGTGCTGGACATCAGGGCCCGCGCGTGGGTCAGCACGATCGGGTCGTTGTCCACGTAGCCGACCCGGGCCTCGGGGGCGATCGCCTGGGCGATCTCGTGCACATTGGGCGAGGTGGGGATGCCGGTGCCGATGTCGAGGAACTGCCGCACCCCGTACCGCTCGGTGAGGTGGCGCACCGAGCGCTGCATGAAGTCGCGGGTGGTGCGCATCGAGACCGGCAGCGCAGGCCAGGCCTGCACCGAGGCGTGCGCGGCGGCCCGGTCCGCCTCGAAGTTGGTCTTGCCGCCGATGAGGTAGTCGTAGACCCGGGCGGAGTGCGGCACGTCCATCCGCAGGTCGACCGACGGGTACTCCTCGTTCGTCACGTGCGCGCTCCCCGTAGCTGCTGGCATCCGCCCCCGGCCGCCCCCGGCTCTGTCCGGCGGCCGACCTCCGTGCGCATGGTAACGGTTCGCCGGTGCGACGAGATGACGAATGGTCAGATCTGGGAGGCCTCCGGCCCTCGCACCTCCAACCCCACCGCCTGACGCGGCAGCCGCCCGGCCCCGGCCCGCCCGCCGCGCCCGGCCGCCAGCTCCACCGCCGCGCCGATCCAGGCCGCACCGAACGCCCAGGTCGCCACCCACTCGCACAGGTACACCGGCCGCACCGTCCAGTCCGCCCCGAACCCGGACAGCCCGGTGACCACCGCCGCCAGCAGCGCGACCACGATCAGCCCGCCCGCCGCCAGGTAGGCCGTGCCCACCCGGGCCGGCTGCGCCGAGCGCGGATTGCGGAAGGAGTACAGGCAGAACAGCGCCAGCATCACGAACAGCAGCCCGGCGAACACCAGGTGGAACGCCCCGACCGTGCGTTGCAGCCCGCTCGGATCCGACGGTGTCGTCGGACAGAGCGCCACCCCCAGCGCGAACACCCCCGCCGCCGTGCTCCACCGGTCGTCCCGCCGGTCGGACCGGTAGCAGATCAGGAACACCCCGAGCGCGCACAGCGCCCCGACGAACACGTTCCGCATCCCCGAGTAGTACGCGGCACTCATCGACGCGGGCCAGTACCCCTCGGTGGCCCGGCCGGTGACCTCGGCCGCCAGCCAGTTGCCCAACGGCAGTGCCGGTGGCAGAAGCACCCCGATCGCCCCGACGCCGAACCTGAGGAAGGTGATGGTCCGTTCGTCCTGGGCTGTCTGGACGGCCTGGACGGTCTGCTCCGAATCGATGGTCCCCTGGACACTCCGGTCGTCGGTCACGGACGCCTCCTCGCTGGTCCGCGCAATGCTTGGCCGTCAACTGGTGTACCCGCTAAGGAGATCACCCCACCACTGGATCAGGTGGTTTCCCGCGGTGCCGAGTTGACGCCGGTGTCGAGTCGCCGCCGGAGGACCGCCCTGGCACCGGGGTCGAGTGCCACGCTGCGTGGGCGGTCGGCGGTCGGCGGCCTCCGCGGGTTCGGCGGGGCGGGCCTGCTCAGCGGCTCGGCGTACCGGCCCGTTCGACGAGTGCGTTGAGCAGGGCCGCCCCGCGCTCGGCGTCGTCGACGCTGATCACGAAGTCCGTCCCGCGGGTGGTGCGGACGACCAGGCATTCGCCGGAGCGGACGAAGACGGCGGTGCCCTTGCGGAAGACCCGGAAGCCCCAGCCGCCGGCCTGACGGGCACTGAGGTGCTCGACCCGGGCGGAGGCGATCTCCGCGGGGGCGAGGTGCCGGGTCGGCAGGCCGAACGGGCCGAAGCCGACGTGCAGGCCGTCGCCGGTCACCCGGACCCGTACCGAGGAGCAGAGCAGGACGGTGACGGCGCCGGCGCCGAACAGGACGACCGACAGCCAGTCGGCGGACTCCGTGCGCCCGCTCGCGGCGAGCAGTGCGCCCGGCACCGCGACCAGCCCCAGGGCGGCGGCGAGCACCTGCAGCCAGTGGTTGGCGGCCTGGGAGAGCCAGACCAGCCGCTCGCCCGGCTTCGCGGCCAGCACCGGTGCCCCGGGGAGGACGGGCGCGGTCACGGCGGCGGCCCGTCGGGTCGCCAGCCAGGCCAGGGAGCCGGCCAGGCCGGCCGCCACGATGATCAGGACCACCTCGACGCCCATCGGTGCGGCGTCCTGCCAGCGGGTGCGGTCCAGGTTGGCGCGCACGATGGAGGCCTGGGCGCCGGCCAGCAGCACTCCGGTGGCGGCCAGGACCGGTCCGGCGACGCCGCGGGTACGGTCGGGCCCGAGCCGCAGACCGACGGCGAGCCCGAGCGCGACCAGCAGCCAGACCCCGGCCGGGAGCAGCGCCGCCATCGTCAGCGGCATCGAACCGTCCGGGCGGCTCCCGCTCCAGTGGGTCGCCACCTGCTCCGGCAGCCGGTCCCGCGCGGTCAGCGGCAGGGCGACCAGCAGGCCCGCCACGCCGAGGGTCCAGACCACGGCCCCCCACAGCGCGGCCCGGCGCACCGGCCGGTCTGGGACGGGCTCTCCGGCCGCTTCTTCGAACGTCACGACATCCCCCTGATCAGATCCACGAGATCATTCCTGCTGTAGCCGGACCGGGCCGCGTCGGCGACCAACTGCCTTACCCGGTCCATCAGTTCGGCCCGGGTGTCGGCGTCGGTGGCGACCGTGATGCCGCGGCCCCGGCGGAACTCCAGCACCCCCTCGTCGCGCAGGGCGCGCAGCCCGCGCAGGACGGTGTTGGTGTTCACGCCGAGGGCCCGGGAGAGCTCCCGGGCGGGCGGCAGTTTGTCGCCGGGGGCGCACTCGCCCTCCGCGACGGCCCGTCGGATCGCGCCCGCCACCTGCTCGTGCAGGGGGCGGGCGTCGCCAAGGTCCAGCTTCAGCAACATGGTGCTAGTGACGATAGCACCATGCGGTCATGGTGCTGGGTGGGGCCCGGCCGGCTCAGGGGATGCTGAGGCTCTGGGCTCCGGTGACGCGGCTGTCGTCGCCGGCGGCGATCGTTTCGACGACGTCTCCGGTGCAGTCCGCGGCGGAGTAGATCTCCACTGTTCGGTCGGTGAGGTTGTCGACGATGCTGGCGGCCTCGTCCAGGGCGTAGCAGCCGGAGGGATCCGTATGGGTGGCGCCGTTGATGGCCAGGTCTCCGGTGGCCGCGGCCGCCGGGCCGGTGGTCAGGGTCAGGGCGGCGATGGCCATCAGGGGGGCGCCGAGTGCGGTGGTAAGGGTGATTGTCATGCAATATGAATAACCATTCGGAGCTTGTGCCTCCCCGGGAGCGGGCGGGGGTCACCCCCGCAGGGCGGCGGCGTGGGCCGAATGCCCGCAAGCGGTCGAGCGGTGGGCGCGGGGCCGCCTCCAGGCCGACTCGGGAGCGGCTCAGGAGTGGCTCGGGAGCGGCTCACGTTCAGCTCGGGAGTCGCTCGGGAGCGGCTCGATTTCGGATCAGGAGCGGCCGTCCTCGATCAGGCCGAACTCCCGCAGCAGCTCGCCGACTTCGGTCTCCTCCAGTCGGCGCAGCAGCCGCTTGCGCAGGAACTCCGGCCCCGGCAGGTCGAGTTCGGCGCCGTCCCGGAGCCGGGTGGTGGCCGCCAGCAGCTTGCGCACGTCATAGGTGGAGTCGAACACCTCGGGCACGCCGCGCTCGACGCCCAGCAGCCGGTAGACCGCCTCCATGCCGGTGCGCACCGAGTACTCGGTGGTGAAGATGCAGTCCCGGGTGGTCTCGGCGAACTGGCCGATGAAGGCGAAGTTGACCGCGCCCTCGGGCACCACGTCCGGCCGGTCGCCCGCGTGCCGGGGCAGGAAGAAGGACGTCACGTACGGCATCATCACCGGCACGCAACGGGCGGCCGAGGCGGCCAGCTCGGGGATCTCCTCGACCGGCACCCCCAGGTGGTACAGCCATTCCCGGGTGATCTCCTCGCCGGTGCACTCCTGCATCGGCTTCCGCACGTGGTCGCCCGGGCGGTCGACGAACAGCGAGTACAGCCAGACCACGATCTGGTCGGCGGGCTGCTGCTTGAAGTGCGGCTGGCGGTTGACCGTCCAGCTCAGCAGCCAGGAGGAGTCGCGGGCGGTGACGATGCCGCTGGTGACCACGCCGCCGCCGAACGGGTCGCGCCGGGCGACCTTGCGGATGTACTCGGGGATCCGCGGATCCAGCGTGGTGACCGTGGCGGACTCCCACTTGCTCGCGGCGATGTTCCCGCAGAACACCTCGGGGCGGCCGAAGGCCGGGTCCTTGGCGGCGATCCGGCGCCACAGGTCCCAGGCCGGGGCCGGGCCCTCGTTCAGGCGGGCCGGGGTGCGCTGGTCACCGTTGTCGGAGTTCTCGGTCAGCGAGCCGATGGTGGTGAACACCAGGTCGTCCTCGCCGAGGTCGGCCCCGCCCTCCCGCCCGGCCTCGCGCCAGTGGATCCGGGTGGCCAGTTTGCGCCCGGGGGAGAGCTCGAAGTCGATGTCGGTGACCTCGACGTCGTAGCGGAACCGCACGCCCTGGTCCATCAGCCAGCGGGTCAGTGGCAGTACCAGGGACTCGTACTGGTTGTACTTGGTGAACTTCAGCGCCGAGAGGTCCGGCAGGCCGCCGACGTGGTGGACGAACCGGTGCAGGTAGAGCTTCATCTCCAGCGCGCCGTGCCACTCCTCGAAGGCGAACATGGTGCGCCAGTACAGCCAGAAGTTGCTGTCCAGGAAGCTCCGGGAGAAGACCTCGTCGATCCGCCTGCCCTCCAACTCCTCGCGGGTCGCCAGGAAGATCCGCACCAGGTCCTTCTGTGCGGTGTCGTCGAGCGCGAACAGCCCGTTCGTACCGGCGTCCTGGCCGCGGCGCTCGGTGACGCGCCGGAGCGAGAAGTTGGGGTCGTCCTTGTTCAGCCAGTAGAACTCGTCCAGCACGGACGCGCCCTCGACCTCCAGCGAGGGCACCGAGCGGAAGAGGTCCCATAGGCACTCCATGTGGTCCTCCAGCTCGCGCCCGCCCCGGACCACGAAGCCCTTGGCCGGCTCCTTGATGCCGTCCAGCGCGCCGCCGGCCAGCTTCAGCCGCTCCAGGACGGTGACCCGGTCGCCGGGCACCTGGCCGTCCCGCACCAGGAACGCGGCCCCGGCCAGGGAGGCCAGGCCCGCCCCGACGAACCACGCCCGCTTGCGCTCCGCACCCTCGGGCTTCCTCGGCCGGGCGAACGCCTCGTAGTTGCCGCTGCTGTAGTACAAGCCCGCGCTCCCTTGAAAGTTCGGCATCGAACGGCCCGCGGGCACGGCTGTCCCTCGGGCGCTTCCCATCCACCCATCCGGGAGTGGTCGTCGCCCGCTGGTTGAGCCGGACGGGTGAAGCGGAGGGCCCTCCGGCGATCCGCGTATGGAGTGCGTACGGAACGTCCTCCGGGGCGTCAGGAAGGCGTCAAAGCGGCCCGGAGCGGCCGGCCGGCGGCGGTTGGGTGGAGACCGACGGACGAACGGACCACGCGAGGACGGATCATGCACGGCAGCGGGCAGCACCAGGACGGAACGGCACTCAGGGTGGTGGTCGGGGTCAGCGGGTCGCTGGGGAGTCTGGCGGCGCTGCACCGCGGCCTCGCCGAGGCCCGCGACCGCGGCGCCGTGCTCTGGCCGGTGCTCGCCTGGGAGCCGCCGGGCGGCGAACACGGCTACCGTCGTTCGCCGTGCCCGCCGCTGCTCGCCGCCGCCCGGGAGGCCGCCGAGCGGCGGCTGGACGAGGCCCTCGAAGCGGCCTTCGGCGAAGCCGGACCCGGCGTGCCGATGCAGCCCGTGGTGATCCGGGGCGAGACCGGGCCCGCCCTGGTCCACCTCGCCGACCGGCCGGACGACCTGCTCGTCCTCGGCCGCAGCGGCGGCCCGCTGCGCCGTCGGCTGCGACGCCCGGTCTCCGGGTACTGCGCCCGCCGGGCCGGCTGTCCGGTGCTCACCGTCCCGGTGCCCGAGCTGCTGCACGACCTGGAGACGCTGCACCGCCGCGCCCGCTGGCACCTGCCCGTCGGCCCGGCACCGGAGCTCACCGCGGCCAAGGCGGCCTGACCCCGGCGCCTTCGGGCGCCGCCACCGCGGTCCGACCGTACGGTCCGGTCCGCCCATGGACGGTCCGCCCTCCTCCCGGGGCGGACCGCGCCGGCCCGCCGGGCCCCGGCCGGAACTCCGGAGCCCGCGACCACCGGTGGAAGACAGGTGGGAGCGGGGTGCCCCGGTACCCCCCCGGTGGAGCGGCCGCCGTTCGGACAGCGGGCCCGCCGCCCGCAGCGGCCGCTCCACCGCCTCGTCGCGCACGTGCGGTCAGAAGCGTTCGGAACGGGCCGAGTTGGGGCCCCGTCCGGGCGGCGGGGATAAGGGCGAGCAGAATGTCCGTATGCGGATGACGAATGCGGGCACGCCCAGGGCGGCGACGGGTGACGACGTCGGGTCGATAGCCGGGGCGCTCGCCCGGGCCTTCGAGGACGACCCGATGATGTGCTGGTTCTTCCCGGACGGCGCCACCCGCCCGGCCGCGCTGGACGGCTACTTCAGCACCCTGCTCACCCGGCAGTACCTCCCGCACGGGGTGTGCGAGCGCACCGAGCACGCGGCCGCCCTCTGGGTGGGGCCGGAGGCGCAGGAGAAGGCCGCGCCGGACGAGGGGACGATCCGGGAGCTGAGCGGTCTGCTCGGGGAGCGGGCCGACTGGTTCCGGCACTGTGTCGAGGCGGCCGCCGCGAACGCCCCGCAGGAGGCGCACTGGTACCTCGCGGTGCTCGGCGCGGACCCGGTCGCCCAGGGCCGCGGAGAGGGCGCCGCCCTGCTGCGCTCGGGCCTGGCCAGGGCGGACGCGGCGGGCCTGCCGGTGTACCTGGAGTCCTCCAAGCAGGAGAACCTCGCGCTGTACCGGCACTTCGGCTTCGAGGTGGAGGAGGAGGTGCGGCTGCCGGGGGACGGCCCGACCCTCTGGGCGATGCGGCGCGCGCCCCGGGCGTAGGCGAGCGCGGAGGGGCGCTGATGCGTTCTCGGCGTACGGGAGACGGTAGAGCAAGGGAAACGTGGGCGTGTTGTTCTGGATGAACGCGAGGGCCGAACGCGAGGGCCGAACGCGAGGGCCGAGCGCGAGGGCTGAACGCGACGGACTGACGGACTGAGCGCGCGGGGCCCGGGCCACGCCCCGGTGACGTGGCGCGGGCCCCGCGACCGCCCGGTCGGCGGGCGGTGCAGCCGCGTCGGCGAACTCCGCCGGCGGCCCGGCTACAGCAGGACGGGGAGCGATTCCAGCCCGTGGATGAGCCGCGAGTGGCGCCAGCGCAGTTGGTCGGCGGGCCGGCCGAGTCGAAGCTCGGGGAAGCGTGTGAGTAGCACACGCAGCGCAGTTGCCACCTCGGCGTGAGCGAGCGGTGCGCCGAGGCACCGGTGGATGCCGTGGCCGAAGGCCAGGTGCGCATGCGCGCCCTCTCGTTCGAGGTCGAGCCGGTTCGGCTCCGGGAAGCGGGCGGGGTCGCGGTTGGCGGCGCCCGGGCTGACGGACACCGGGCTGCCCGCCGGAACGTCCGTCTCGCCCACCCGGACCGGTTCGGGAGCCCAGCGCCAGGTGGCGACGGCGACCGCGGAGTCGTAGCGAAGAAGCTCGTCGACCGCGCTCTCGATTCTGTTCGGGTCCGAGCGCAGCAGCTCCAGCTGGTGGGGGTGCTGGAGCAGCGCCAGGACGGCGTTGCCGATCGCGGCGGTGGTGGTCTCGTGCCCGGCGACCAGGAGCAGCACCGCCAACGAGACAAGCTCCTGCTCGGTCAGGTGGTCGCCGTCGCCGTCGCGGACGGTGGCCAGGGCGGACAGCAGCGCGTCGTCCGGCGCGCGGCGCTTGGAGGCGACCAGCTCGGCCAGGTAGTCGGCCAGGGCGTGGGATGCTGCGTCGATCCGCTGGTTGTCGCCGGCTGCGAACAGGTCCGTCGACCACGTCCGAACGCGGTCCCGGTCGGCGCCCGGGACGCCGAGGAGCCGGCAGATCACCGTGACGGGGAGCGGGACGGCGAGTCCGTCGATGACGTCGACCTCCTCCCCGGGCACCCACGAGTCGATCAGGGTCTCGGCCAGGTCGACGATGTACGGGCGCAGACGGTCGACGGCACCGGAGGTGAACGCCTTGGTGACCAGCCGTCGCAGCCTGGTGTGGTCCGGCGGATCCGTGGCCAGCATGTTCTGCGAGACGGCGGGGTGGAGAGCGCGGCCGGTCTCCTTGCCGGCGAAGAAGCGATTCGTGTCCTTCGACAGTCCCGGGTGGGCGAGTGCCTGCTTCGCCTCGGCGTAGCCGGTCACCACGTAGCCGGCCCGGTGCCCGCTGCCCGGGAGCTTCTGCACGGCCCCGTTGCGCCGGAGTGCCGCATACGTCGGGTACGGATCCCGGAGGAAGTCGGGGTCCTGGAAGGGGCTGTTCATGGTCATCCGTTCGCGGGCTCGGGAGTCAGGGGGCTGTCGTACGGGTCGGACGATGCCGGATCGGGAGCAGCACTCCCGTGTTCCGCTTCGGGTGTGCCGGAACGCGCCCGGCGCATCGGAACTACCGCAGACGGGTCGCGGTCCGGACGAGGTCGGCGACGGCTCTGGACCGACTGTGCGGCGGCCAGGCGATCACGGTGGTGACCTTCGGCGCGTCCAGCACGGGCACGGCGGCGAGGTCACCGTGCAGTTGAGCTCGGCACGACTCCGGGGAGACCGCGCAGGCACGGCCGAGCGCGACGAGCTGCAACAACTGCGCGTGGTCGCGGACCTGCGGGCCGGGGCCGGGTGGGTAGCTGCCGTCGGGGTCGGGCCAGCGCGGCAGAGGCAGGCCGGGCAGCCCGGTGATGTCGGCCATGTGCACATGGGGCCGGACGGTGAGCGGATGCCCGGCCGGCAGGACCACGACCTGGCCCTCCGTGCTGAGTTCCTCGGTGTGGAACCCGGCCGTCGAGTCGAACGGCCGGTGCAGTAGCGCCACGTCGGCCCGGCCCTCGCGCAGAAATCGTTCCTGCTCGGCCGGGCCGCACAGGATGACCTCGACGGAGACCGCGCCGGGTTCGGCGGCGTACGCGTCCAGCAGTTCCGCCAGCAGTTCGCGGGACGCGCTGGCCTTCGTGACCAGGACCAGGCCGGGACGGCCGGTCGGGGAAAGGGCGGCGCGGCGGGTCCGGCGCTCGGCCGCTTCGACCGCGTCGAGGGCCGCCCGGCCCTCGACCAGCAGCACCGAGCCGGCTTCGGTCAGCGTGACGGTGCGGCTGGTCCGATCCAGCAGCGCTGCCCCGAGTCGGCGTTCGAGCTGCTGGATCGCCCGTGACAGTGGCGGCTGTGCGATCCCGAGCCGCTGCGCCGCGCGCCCGAAGTGCAACTCCTCGGCGACGGCGACGAAGTAGCGCAGTTCCCTGGTCTCCATCCCGCCACGGTACTCCGGATCGATACCTGGAAGGTATCGTCGCCCACCCGATCGGTCTTGGACCCCCGCCGGGGTCCGAGAGCAGCATGGTTCCCATGAGCGAACGAACGATTGCGCTGGTCACCGGTGCGAACAAGGGAATCGGCTACGAGATCGCCGCGGGTCTGGGCGCCCTCGGCTGGAGCGTCGGTGTCGGCGCCCGCGACGAGCAGCGCCGCAGGGCCGCGGTGGAGAGACTGCGCGCGGCCGGCGTCGACGCCTTCGGCGTGCCGCTGGACGTGACCGACGACGCGAGCGCGACAGCCGCCGCACGGCTGATCGAGGAACAGGCCGGGCGCCTCGACGTGCTCGTCAACAACGCCGCCATCACCGGCGGCATGCCCCAGGAGCCCACCCGGGTCGCCCCCGCCACCATCCGCACGGTCGTGGAGACCAACGTCATCGGCGTCATCCGTGTCACCAACGCGATGATGCCGCTGCTGCGCCGATCGGCCTCACCGCGGATCGTCAACATGTCCAGCAGTGTCGGCTCCCTCACCCGGCAGTCAGGGACCGCCGGTGAGCTGAGCACAGGTCCGGTGGCCGTGGCGTACTCGCCGTCGAAGACGTTCCTGAACGCCGTCACCCTCCAGTACGCCCGGGAGCTGAGCGGTACGAACATCCTGATCAACGCCGGCTGCCCCGGCTACGTCGCGACCGACCTCAACGGCTTCCGGGGCGTGCGCACCCCCGAACAGGGCGCGGCCATCGCCATCAAACTCGCGACCCTGCCCGACGACGGCCCGACGGGCCAGTTCTTCGAGGACGCCGGCGTAGTGCCGTGGTGAAGTGCACGGCGGTCGCTCGATCGCGCGGGGGTCCGCCTTCGCACCGGGCACATCGAGCTGCCGGCCCCGGCCGTCCGATGAGGTGCACGCTCTCAGCACTCAGTGCCGTCCGGCCGAAGCGGTCAGGGCCGTTGGGCCCTCGACCGTTGCCTCGCTCCGGTGGATGCTCGGATCACCGGCGCTCCCCGCCGGCAGGGAGTGAACCACCATGACCACCGAAACCGCCCTCACCACCGCGGACCTCCGCCTGCTGGCCGAAGCCGGCGGTGCGGCGCCCTCACTGCACAACAGCCAGCCATGGCGCTTCCGCCCCACGCCCGACCTGCTCGGCCTGGAGGTGCACGCCGACCCGAGCCGGGCCGTCCCGGCCGCCGACCCGGACCGCAGGGCGATGCACATCTCGATCGGCGCCGCCCTGTTCAACCTGCGCGTGGCCGCCGCCCACCTCGGCCGCGAGGCCGTCGTCCACCTCCTTCCGGGAGGCGAGGACGCACAGCCGCGCGCCGTGCTCGACCTGTCCGCACCCACCCGCACACCGCAGCCCTTCGGCGCGGACCTCTACCCGGCCGTCGCCCGGCGCCACTCCAGCCGCCAGCCCTTCACCAACCGGGACGTTCCCGAGGCGCTGGTCGCCGACCTCATCACGGCAGCCCAGGACGAAGGCGCCACGCTCACCATGCTGGAGGAGTACGGCGTACGCCGGGTGCTCGCCCTGACCGCCGAGGCCGAGGCCCACATCGCCGCCGACGTCACCCGCGAGGCCGAGACCCGCAACTGGCTGCGCCTGGAACCGTCCTACGACGGCATCCCGCTCGCCGCCCTCGGTTCGCACGACCGCGACGCCCGCGTCCCGATGCGCGGCTTCACCGGCCACCCGCCGCGCCACAGCACCCCGGCCGAACGCTTCGAGGCCCTTCCCCAACTCGCCACCCTCGCCACCCACTTCGACCACCAGGCCGACTGGCTGCGGACCGGGCAGGCGATGGAGCGGGTCTGGTTGCTCGCCACCGTCCACGGCCTGCGCGCCTCCGTCCTGCACCAGGCCATCGAGATCCCCGAAACCCGCTGGCGCCTGCGCGACCCCGTCGAGGGGCCCGGACACGTCCAGCTGGTGCTGCGCCTCGGATACGGCCCGCCCGGTGCGGCCAGCCCGCGCCGCCCGGTGGGGGAGGTCCTCGACGAGGTGGACGACTGACGACGAGGTGGACGACTGACGGGGCCGCCCGAGCGGCCCGGCCCGCCGGTGGCCGCACCGCGGGCAGCCTCACTGCGGGCAGCCTCACTGCGGGCGGACGATGACCACCGAGCAGTGGCGTGCTGCGCGCAGCGCGTGCCGACCGAGTCGAGCAGGGCGACGCAGAGGCGCACGCCCCCGGGCACCGGCCCGGTCGGTTGCCGCGGCAGGTCCGTTCAGCCTCGTCTGCCGGACCGGGCGATGTCCGCCGCACCGGGCGGTCGTGGTCAGGCGCGGGCGAGCGCCTTGCGCAGGCCGTAGGCGGCGGCGCCGAGCGCGATGACCACGGCGCCCCACACCACCGAGTACGCCGGCAGGGCGAAGGCCAGGGCGAGGCAGCCGACCGTGCCGACGACGGGCACGATCCTCGGCGGGCGCCCCTCCTCGGGGGTGAGCGTCCAGGCGGAGGCGTTGGCGACGGCGTAGTAGGCGAGTACTCCGAAGGAGGAGAAGCCGATCGCGCCGCGCACGTCCGCGACGGCCGCCAGGGCTGCGACGACGGTGCCGACGGCGAGTTCGGCGCGGTGCGGTACTGCGAAGCGCGGGTGGACGGCGGCGAGTCGGTGGGGCAGGTGCCGGTCGCGGGCCATCGCCAGGGTGGTGCGCGAGACGCCGAGGATCAGCGCGAGCAGTGAGCCGAGGGCGGCCACCGCCGCGCCGGCGCGTACCACCGGGGCGAGGCCCGGTGCGCCGGCCGCGCGGACCGCCTCGGCGAGCGGCGCCGGGGTGTGGGCCAGCTGCTCGGGGCCGAGCACGGCGAGGACGGAGAGCGCGACGACGGCGTACACGACCAGGGTGACGCCGAGCGCGACCGAGATCGCGCGGGGGATCGTGCGCTGTGGGTCGCGGACCTCCTCGCCGAGGGTCGCGATGCGGGCGTACCCGGCGAAGGCGAAGAACAGCAGGCCGGCGGCCTGTAGCACCCCGTGGAAGCCGGCGTCGGCGCCGACCGCCCAGTGGCCGGTGTCGGCGGCGCCGCTGGTCAGACAGGCGGTCACCACGGCGGCGAGCACGGCCAGCACGACGGCGACGATCGCCCTGGTCAGCCAGGCAGCCTTCTGCACACCGACGTAGTCGACCGCGGTCAGCGCCACCACCGCCGCGACCGCCACGGCGTGGGCCTGCGCGGGCCAGACGTAGGAGCCGACGGTGAGTGCCATCGCCGCGCAGGAGGCGGTCTTGCCGACGACGAACCCCCACCCGGCCAGGTACCCCCAGAACTCGCCGAGACGCTCCCGCCCGTACACGTAGGTGCCGCCAGACTGCGGATAGCGGGCAGCCAGCCGTGCGGAGGAGGTCGCGTTGCAGTACGCGACGAGGCCGGCCAACGCCAGTCCGATCAGCAGCCCGGACCCGGCTGCCCCCGCGGCGGGCGCGAGCGCGGCGAAGATGCCCGCGCCGATCATCGACCCCAGCCCGATCACCACGGCATCGAACACGCCCAGGTGCCGTCGCAGTTCCTGTGGCCCGGCCGTCCGCGCCGAGGTGCTCATCGACCTGTACCTCTCCCTCACCGGTTCCGATTCCGGTGCACCATACGCGAGCGAGGCCGCGGGAGTCCGATCCCGTCATCGGGCGCGGTCGGGTTCGCCGGCGCGCGGCGGTCCGTCGTTGTCCTCGACGACGAAGTCCTCGGGTTCGACGACCAGGTCGTAGTGGTGGCCGGTCAGTCGGCGAAGAGGTGCGGAGCGACCGGTGCGGTCCCGGTGTCCTCGGAGTCGTGACCGAGGTGGTGGATCCGGGTGTCCGGCCCGGGGAAGTACTCGGTCACCCGGTCGTCGTCCGACCAGCGCACGTCGTACGGCGGGCTGCCGTCCGGGTGGTGCAGGCCGACGATCTCGCCGTCCCGGCGGGCCGCACCCGGCCGGGTGCCCTGGACGATGATGCGGTCTCCCACGGCGGCTTTCATACCGTCCTCCCGGGATCGGGGCCGGGGCCTTGCCCTGGCCGTTCGTACCTCCATGGCACCACCGGACGGGGGCCCTGGCAGGGGCCGGACGGACCCGGCAGCCGGGCCCGTCCGGCCCTCGGGGAGCCGCGGCGGGCTCGGAAGACTGATCGGTGGGAGCAGAAGCGACCCCCGGCACCGAGGAGGCGCGTCATGTCCGCCGCAGCCACCACACACAGGCACCCCGCCTCGCGCACCTCCCTGCGCGGGCACGTCCGCCGGGCCACCGGCCGGGATCACAATCCGCTCTGCCGCCCGCTCGACCAGGCGTACAGCCGCCTGGTGGCCGGACTGGCGGTGGCCATGCTGGCCACCCTGGTCACGGCCGTGGTCGCGGCCCTGCTCGTCTACCGGGTGGAGACCCACACGGCGCAGCAGACCGCGCGGCACCAGCACATCGTCACCGCCGTCACCACGGGCGCCGCACTGTCGGGTACTTCGCGTACCGGAGTGCGGGAGCACGCCCCGGCCGGCTGGACCTACCCGGTCGGGCCCGGCACCGGGAGCGTGCCCGTACCGGAGGGCACCCTCGTCGGGACGCCCGTCCGGGTCAGCCTGAACGACGCCGGGAACCCCGTCGGCGGGCCCAAGCCGACCGACCTGATCATCACGGACGCCGCCCTGGTCGGCCTCGGCACGGTGATCGTGCTCGGCTTCGGCGCGGAGGGCGCCGTCGCGCTGCGCCGCCACGCGCTGGACCGGCGGGCGGAGCAGGGCTGGGAGGCCTCCTGGGAGCAGGTGGAGCCGCGCTGGTCCGGGCGCCGGTGACGGCGGCCGGCTGGTTCAGTGGTCGCCGAAGAAGATCTCGCGGACCTCGCGGGCGGCGTAGTAGACGAGTACGTAGCCGGCCGCGGGGTCCGCCCACCACCAGCCGAGGGTGCTGTTGAGGACCAAGCCGAGCAGGACCGCCGCGGCGAGCAGGCCGTCGATGAGGGTGACCCGGCCCTCGGCCCTGAGGACGGCGTTGTCCAGGGCGGCGCCGGTGCGCGCCTTGCCACGGGCGAGGGCGAACATGACGGCGGCGGTGACGGCCGTCCAGGCGATGCCGAGGGGGGAGTGGTGCGGGTGGAACCCGCTGACCAGGACGGTCGTGGACTGCGCGAGCAGGTAGAGCCCGAGCAGCGCGAAGCCGGCCCCGATCAGTCTCAGCGCCCGCCGTTGCCGTTCCTCGCCGCTGCCGGACAGCTCCCAGAGCACGACGGTGGAGGCGCCGATCTCGATCAGGGAGTCCAGGCCGAAGCCGGCCAGCGCGACCGAGCGGGCGTCGATCGCGGCGACCGCGAGGACCACGATGCCGATCACGTTCCAGCCAAGCGTCGTGTACTCGAGGGCGAATCCCCGGCGGAGCAGGGCGTGGCGGAGGCTCTGGTTGATGTCGGTCACGGCCGGATTCTTCCAGAGCCGGACACTGCCGCCGAGGGCGTCAGAGGTGGAAGCGCCGGGACTCTCCGGGGCGGATCGTCGCCTCGGTTCCGCGCAGGCGGATGCGGACGGGTTCCTGGCGGTCCTGGCGCAGGCCGACCGTGACGGTCCGGCGGTCGACGGTGATCGTGAGGCCCCAGTGGCCCCGGTAGCGAAGGTCCAGCTCCAGCCGGCCGAGCGCGGAGGGGAGGTGGGGGTCGAGCCAGAGGGCGTCCTCGCGGACCTCCAGGCCGGTGTAGCAGCGCTGCAGCAGGTCGACCGCGCCCGCCATCGCGCCCAGGTGGACGCCCTCGGAGGTGGTTCCGTGCTGGCTGTCCCGCAGGTCCGCGACCAGGGTGTCGCGGAAGTGGCGCCAGGAGGCGCGGCGGTCGGAGCGGGTGAGCACCCAGGCGTGCACCACCGAGCTGAGCGTGGAGCCGTGGACGGTGCGCCGGAGGTAGTAGGCGGTGGTGCGACGGAGCAGTTCGTGGTGCGCCGGGTACCCGAGACGGCGCAGCAGGTCGCGGACCTCGCGGGCGGAGAAGAGGTACCAGAGCATCAGCGCGTCGGCCTGTTTGGAGACCTTGTAGCGGTTGACCGTGTCCCCTTCGGCCTCCAGGATGCGGTCCAGCCGGCGCAGGTCGGGGTAGCGGCGCCGGCGGGCCTCCCAGTCGAGCTCGGTGAGCCGCTCGTAGCCGTCGAACTGGCTCAACACGCCCTCGTGGAAGGGGACGTGGAGGTGGCGGCTGACGTCCTGCCAGCGGTCGAGCTCCGCGTCGTCGAGGGCCAGGCGCTCGCGCAGCTCGTCCCGTCGGTAGCCGGGTAGGACGTCCAGGGCGTCCTGGGCGCGGGCCAGCACCCAGGACGCCAGTACGTTGGTGTACGCGTTGTCGTCCAGGCCCGGCCGGTTCGCCCACGGGTAGGCGTCGTGGTACTCGTCGGGGCCGAGCACCCCGCGGATCGACCAGCGTTCCCGGTCCCGGTCGTACGTGGCGGCGGAGGACCAGAAGCGAGCGATCTCCAGCAGCGTCTCGGCGCCCGCCGAGGCGAGGAAGCCCCGGTCGTCGGTGGCCTGGTAGTACTGCCAGATGTTGTACGCGACGGCGGAGCCCACGTGCCGCTGGAGGTGGCTGTGGTCGGGGAGCCAGCGGCCGGACAGCGGGTTGAGGTGCAACTGCTGCGACTCCTCGCGGCCGTCGCTCGCGCTCTGCCACGGGTACATCGCCCCTCGCAGGCCCACCTCCCGGGCCTGGCGGCGGGCGACGTCGAGGCGGCGGTGGCGGTAGCGGAGCACAGCGCGGGCCAGCTCCGGGAAGCGCAGGTTGAGCAGCCGCAGGACGAACAGCTCGTCCCAGAAGACGTGTCCCCGGTACGCCTCGCCGTGCAGCCCGCGGGCCGGGATGCCGACGTCCAGGTCGACGGAGTGCTCGGAGTAGGTCTGGAGCAGGTGGAACAGGTTCAGGTGCAGCGGGCCGAGGCCGTCGAAGTCGGCCTCGATCCGGCAGCGGCGCCACAACTCGTCCCAGCGTAGGGCGTGTTCGGCCAGCAGCTGCTCGAAGTCGCCCGCCTCGGCGGCGAGGAGACGGCAGGCGCGCAGTGGGGTCTCGATCGACCGGTCGCGGGAGGTGTAGACCGCCACGGTCTTCTCCACCGTGACCGGCCGGCCGCGTTCGGCGTCCAGGGTCAGGACATGAGCCGCCCAACCCGTGCGGCCCTCGGTCGACACCTTCGTCGGGTCGCCGCTCGTCCGGGCGCAGAGCGCGATCCGCAGAGGCGAGTTGGCGGCGGACGCTTCCAGCCACAGCAGCCCGTCCTCGTCCACTCCCTGACCGGCCGGTCGGAGGTGGTGCTCGGTCAGCCCCCGGTAGCGGGCGACGCCGCTGTTGGTGACGCAGCCGTCCAGGCCCGAGCGGACCTCCAGCGGCCCGGACCAGTTCTCCGGAGTGAACGTGCTCTCCAGCGCGAGCAGGTGCGGCTGGGCCTGGCTGGCGAGGCGGCGCTGCACCAGCCCGGTCCGCCGGCCCAGCCCGTCGACCACCAGCGCCCTGCGGGTCAGTACGCCCCGGCGCAGATCCAGTTCCAGGGTCTGTTCGGCCGCGGGGCCGGTGAACCAGGCGCCGCCGGGCGGGCGGAAGGTCAGCGGCAGCCAGTTCGGGCTGTTGACCAGGTCCTCGTTGGAGACGGTGAGGCCCGCGACGGTCGACTCTGCCCGGTCGTAGCAGCCGGCCAGGTACGTCCCCGGGTAGTGGACGCCGTCCGCGACGGACTCCGGCGCGGCCCCCCGGCTGACCAGGTAGCCGTTGCCGACGGCGCACAGCGCCTCGCGCAGCCCCTCCCCACCGGGGTCGTAGCCCTGGTAGCGGAGCGTCCACGGGTCCGGCATGTCGGGATACCCCGCCGGCGGGTCTGGTGCCACGAGGTGACCTCCGTGCCGAATGGCCTTCCTCCAGTCTGCGCACGACGCCGCCGAGCCGCTCGCCGCCCGGTCCGTGCACCGCTCCGCGCCGGGCTGACCAGCGTGCCGGGCGGGGCCGGTCGGCCCTCGTGGCGAGCGGCGCCGGCGCGGAGGATGGAGGGGTAGAACGGCGACGGCCGAGGAGGCGCCATGTCCACCGTCCACCCGCCGCACACCACTGCAGAGGCCCTGTTGGCCGACGGCACCACGGTGGAGCTCCGGCCGCTCGGGCCGGGCGACCACCAAGCGGTGCTTGGCCTGCACGGTGCCGGGATGTCCGAGGAGAGCCGCCGGATGCGCTTCTTCGGGGTGAGCCGCAACGCGCCGAAGCAAACCGCCGACCGGCTGTGCGGGTCGCCGCAGACCGGCCTGCTGGCGCTCGGTGCCTGGGTCGGGGAGGAACTGGTCGGCGAGGCGGACTGCGAGCTGCTGGACGAGCCCCCGGAGACCGCGGAGCTGGCCCTCGCGGTGGCCGACCGCTGGCACCACCGGGGCGTCGCGACCCTGCTGCTGGAACACCTGGTGCACGCCGCCCGGGCCGCCGGAATCCGCTTCTTCGAAGCCGACACGCTGTTCGGCAACCGGGCGGTCCACCGGGTCTTCGCCGACCTCGGGCTACCCGTGCAGCGCCGCTACACCCAGGGCGAGGTCAGGATCCGGGTACCGCTGGACGAGGGTGACGAGCGCTACCGCTCGGCAGTGGAGGAACGCGGACGCCGGGCCGACGTCGCGAGTATGGCAACCCTGCTGCGCCCGGCCTCGGTCGCGGTGGTCGGGGCGTCCAGACGGTCGGGCTCGGTCGGGCGGACCGTTCTCGGGAAGATCCGGCACGGTGGCTTCGCGGGTGCGGTCTGGGCGGTGAACCCGCACGCCGACGAGATCGACGGCGAGCCCGCGTACCCGTCCGTCCGTGCGCTGCCCGCCGTGCCGGACCTCGCCGTGCTGGCCGTGCCGGCGGGAGCCGTCCCCGGGGCGGCCGAGGAGTGCGGTGCCGCCGGGGTGCGGGCGCTGGTGGTGCTCACCTCCGGGCTCGGGGCGGAGGAGGCCCGTGGGCTGATGAGGGCCTGCCGCCGGCACAGCATGCGCCTGGTCGGGCCGAACAGCCTGGGCCTGGCCCAGACCGATCCCGCCGTCCGGTTGGACGCCGAGTTCGGTGGCGCCTTCCCCAGGGCCGGCAGCGCCGGGGTCGCGGTGCAGAGCGGCGGCGTGGGGATCGCCCTGCTGCAGCGGCTGGCCTGGCTGGGCATCGGGGTGTCGAGCTTCGTCTCGCTCGGCGACAAGTACGACGTCAGCGGCAACGACCTGCTCCAGTGGTGGGAGGCGGACGGCCGCACCGACCTCGCGCTGCTCCACTTGGAGTCCTTCGGCGGCCCGCGTGCCTTCGCCCGGACCGCCCGCCGCGTCACCCGCACCATCCCGGTGCTCACTGTCGACGCCGGGCGCTCCACCGCCGGCCGTCGGGGCGCCGCCTCGCACACCGCGGCCGCCGCCACCCCCACCGTCACCCGGGAGGCACTGTTCCGGCAGGCCGGCATCACGGCGACCCGCAGCATCGAGGAGCTGGTCGAGGCCGCCGCCCTGTTGCACGCCCAGCCGCTGCCCGCCCCGCGCGGCGCGGTGGCCGTGGTGTCCAACGCGGGCGGCATCGGCATCCTGGCCGCGGACGCCTGTGTCGAGGCCGGGCTGGTGCTTCCGGAACTCCCGGCCGAGCTGGGGAAGCTGCTCCCGCCGGGCGCCTCCGTCCGTAACCCGGTGGACACCACAGCGGTGGTGACTCCCGTCGAACTCACCCATTTCCTAAGGGCGTTGGAGCACGAGGTGGCCATCGACGCGATCCTGGTGTGCCTGGTGCCGACGGCGCTGGGCACCACCCCCGACCGTGACCCGGTACACGCCCTGCTGGAGGGCCCGGCCCGGCGCCGCGTCCCGATCGCCGCCGTGCTGCTGGACCAGCAGGTCCCCGTCCGCTACCGCACCTGCGCCGACGGCGGCATGCTCCCGGCCTACTCCGACACCCTTGCCGCCGCCCGCGCCCTCGCCCACGCCCGGGAGCGTGCCCGCCGGCTCGCCGAGCCGCCCGTCGAGCCCGCCGACGCACCGGATTGCGACCCGCGCAGCGCCCGCAGCCTGGTCGACGGCTACCTGACCGCCCACCCCGAGGGCGGCTGGCTCGACCCGCTCTCCACCGCCGACCTGCTGGAGGCGTACGGCCTGCCGCTGACCACCTCGGTGTGGGCCCGCGACGAACACGCGGCGTCCGTCGCCGCGGCCGGCCTGCGCGGGCTCGGGCACGAGGGGAAGGTGGCCCTGAAGGCCTACTGGCCGGGACAGGTGCACAAGAGCGCCGCCGGCGCCGTCCGCACCGGCCTGGGCGCGGATGCCGAAGTACGTTCCGCCTACCGGGAGTTCACCCGTCGATTCGGTGCCGAACTGGCCGGAGCGGTGGTCCAGCCGATGGCCGCACCCGGCCTGGAGCTGCTCGCGGGTGTCGTCCAGGACCAGGTCTTCGGCCCGCTGGTCGTCCTCGGCCTCGGCGGGACCGCCGCCGACGTGCTGGCCGACCGGGTGGCCCGGCTCGCCCCGCTCAGCGAGCGCGACCTGACCACCATGGTCACCGAACTGCGCGGCGCACCCCTGCTGTTGGGCAATGGCGGAGCGCCTCCCGTCGACCTCGCCGCCGTACGGTCCGTCCTCACGCGGCTGTCCCGGCTGGCCGACGACTTCCCCGAGCTCGTCGAGGCCGATCTCAATCCCGTCATCGTCCGCGCCGACGGCGCGCTCTGCGTGGACGCCCGGGTCCGCCTCGAACGCCGGCCGTCCTTCGACCCCTACTTGCGGCGGCTGCGGCGCCCGGCGGCCGCCGAAGCGGAGTGAACCGCCATGAAGCACAGCATCCTCGACGGCACGGAGGCCGACACCTTCCCCGCCTCCGAACCCGTACGGTCACCCGGCCGCACGGCGGTCCGCGACTGCATGAGCGGGCCCGGCGTCGCCGTCACCCCCGGCACCGACTTCGCCACCGTCGCCGCCGTACTGAGCGCCTCCCGGCGGGGCATCGTGCCGGTCGTGTCCGACGACGGCACCGTGACCGGGGTGATCGCCGCGTCCGACCTGCTCGCCGCCTACGCCGAGGAGGACCCCGAGCAGGAACTGCCCGCCCGCCACCTGATGGCCACCCCGGTGGTCACCGTCACCGAGGACACGAGCGTCACCGAGGCGGCGGCCCTGCTCACCGAACACGCCCTGCACCACCTGCCGGTGGTGGACGCCGACGGCCGGCTGGCGGGTCTGCTCTCCACCCACGACCTGCTCGACGCCCTGCGCCGCGAGGACGAGGCCATCCGCTCCGAGGCCCTCGCCCTCGCCCTCACACCCGGCAGCGGAGTCGTTCCCGGCTCCCTGCACGTCCGCTGCGAACGCGGCCTGCTCGCGCTCACCGGCCGCACCCGCACGCGTGGCGACGCCGCCTCCCTGATCCTCCAACTCGCCCGCATCGACGGCCTCAACGGCCTCGCCGACCACCTCACGTGGGACGAGGACGACATCGGTCCGGCGCCCGGCCGCTGAGCACGCACGTGCCGGGATCGTGGCCGCCGCAGCCTCGGCCGCGCTTCTGGTGCTCGACCGCACCGGGCACCCCCCGGGCCCGGTCACCAGGGTGGTGATCCACGGGCGCCCACTGCCGGCGCCCACTGCCCGGTGGCCGTCGTCCCGCGCACCCGACGCGGTGCGCGGCTCGACGCGGACGCGCAGAATCGGTGGTGTCACCGAGCGCACCCCAGGGAGCACGCCATGGACACGCCCCAGCCCGTACGGGTGTTCCTGCTGGATGACCACGAGGTGGTCCGCAGGGGCGTCCGCGACCTCCTGGAGGCCGAGGCCGACATCGAGGTCGTCGGCGAGGCCGGCAGCTGCGCCCAGGCCCTGGCCCGGGTGCCCGCGCTACGCCCGGACGTCGCCGTGCTCGACGTGCGGCTCCCGGACGGCGACGGTGTGACCGTCTGCCGCGAGCTGCGCGACCGGATGCCCGGTCTGGCCTGCCTGATGCTGACCTCCTTCGACGACGACGACGCCCTGCTCGACGCGATCATGGCCGGAGCGGCCGGTTACGTGCTCAAGCAGGTCAAGGGCGCCGACCTGGTCAGCGCGGTCCGGACGGTGGCCTCCGGCCAGTCCATGCTCGACCCGGCCACCACCCACAAGCTGATGGAGAGCCTGCGCCACCACGAGGAGGACGAGACCGACGCCGCACTCGCCGGGCTCACCCCGCGGGAACGGGAGATCCTTGCACTGGTCGGCGAGGGCAAGACGAACCGCCAGATCGGTCAGGAGCTCTACCTCGCCGAGAAGACCGTGAAGAACCACGTCTCGCGCCTGCTCGCCAAGCTGGGTGTCGAGCGCCGCCTCCAAGCCGCCGTCCTCGCGGCCCACGCCGAACAGCCCGAGCAGCACCACCAGCGCCCGCACTGAGCCGCCACGGTCCGAGCGGGCCCGGAGGTAGAGCCGAACGGCCCAAGCGGCTCGTCGGTCCCCGGCCGCACGGTGGAGGTGATCGACCTCCCGTCACGGCTGAGGAGACGGCGATGATGTACTGGAACGATCACGGCATGAACGGTTGGGGCATCGGCCTGATGACCGTGAGCATGCTGCTCTTCTGGGCGCTCGTCGTCCTCGGCGTGGTCGCCCTGGTCCGGCACCTGGGCCGGACGACCCCGCACGACCCGGCTGTACCGAGCCCGCCTGCCGCGCCACCGTCTCAGCGGCCGACCCCGGAACAGCTGCTCGCCGAACGCCTGGCCCGCGGCGAGATCGACCCCGACGAGTACCGCACCCGTCTGGACACCCTGCGCGGCGGCGGCGATCCGCCCGCCTCCGGCTGACGACGCACTGAGGAGCCGGTCATGTCCACTCTCGCCCTCGACGCCGTCGCGTTGGAGAAGCTCGTCTCCGCGGCGGTGGCCGCACCCTCGATCCACAACAGCCAGCCCTGGCGGTTCCGGCTCCAGCCGGACACCTCGGACCTGGAGGTCCGGGCCGACCGCAGCCGGGCCGTCCCGGCTGCGGACCCGCAGGGCCGGGCCCTGCACATCTCCGTCGGCGCGGCCGTGCTCAACCTGCGGGTCGCCGCCCGCCACCTGGGCTGGGCGCCCGACGTGCGCCTGCTGCCCGATCCGGCCGACCCCGAACTGTTCGCCGCCGTCCGGCTCGACACCCCTGCCGCAGCACCGGCCCCGGGTGCGGAGAAGCTCTACGAGGCGATCTGGCGCCGCCACTCCATCCGCACGCCGTTCACCGGCAAGCCGGTCCCGCCGACCGTCCTCGACGAACTGGCCACCGCCGCGCTCGCCGAGGACGCCGTACTCCTCCTGCCCGGCCACACGGAGACCGCCCGGCTGCTGCACCTCACCGCAGAGGCCGAACGCCGCAACATCACGGACGACGCCCAGCGCACCGAGAGCCGCAACTGGATCCGCACGGGCGAGGCACCGCCCTACGGCATCCCGGTCAGCGCACTCGGCCCGCAGGACCTGACCGGCCACCTGCCGATGCGCGACTTCTCCGCCATCCACGCCGCCGAGCACCAGGCCCCCGCCCTCTTCGAAGCCGAGCCCCGCATCGCGGTCCTCACCACTGAGCACGACACCCCGCAGGACTGGTTGCGTGCCGGCCTCGCCCTGGAACACGTCCTGCTCGCCGCCACCGTCCAAGGCGTCCGGGCCTCCTTGCTGCACCAGGCCATGGAATGGCCCTACCTGCGCTGGGAAGCCCGCGACCCGCACCACGGCCCCGGCTACGTGCAGATCCTGCTCCGCCTCGGTTACGGCCCCGAGGGTGCCCCGACACCCCGCCTGGCCCCCGGTGCGGTGACGGACCCCTAGGCCCTAGCCTTCGGGCACGGGGACCCGCCAGACCAGCGCCGTACCGCCCTCAGGGCGGGTACGAGCGGTGAAGGTACCGCCCAGGGCGGTGGCCCGGTCGGCGAGGTTGGCGAGGCCGCTGCGGCGGCCACCCTCGGGGAGGCCGGCCCCGTCGTCGGCGACCGTCACGGTCAGCTCCTCGCCGGCGGCCACGGTGACCTCCACCGCGTCGGCTCCGGCATGGCGGGCGGCGTTGGACAGGGCCTCCTCCAGGACGGCGACGGCCGCGTCCGCGATGTCGGCGGGCACGCCGACATCGAGCAGGCCGGTCATCCGCAGCGCCGGGGCGAAGCCGAGGGAGCGGGTGGCGCGCTCCACGACCTCGACGACGCGGGTGCGCAGGCCGACCGCGGCAGGGCCGCGCTCGCGCAGGCGCAGGCCGAAGATCGTGGCGCGGATGGTCTTGGCCGTCTCGTCCAGGTCGTCGATCGCCCGCAGGACGCGCTCGGTGGCCTCGGGATGCTCGATGAAGCGGGTCGCGCCTTGCAGCGTCATCCCGGTGGCGAAGAGGCGCTGGATGGCCAGGTCGTGCAGATCGCGGGCGATCCGGTCGCGCTCCTTCAACAACGCGACCTGCTCGGAGTCCCGGCGCCGCTCCGCGAGCTCCATCGCCACCGCTGCCTGGCCGGCGAAGCCCAGGAGCGGCCCCGACTCGCCCTCCTCGAACAGCGGCGACCCGGCCGCCCTGGCCAGCAGCAGTACGCCCCGGATACCGCGCTCGGCGGTGCCCACGGGTACCGCGACGGCCGGGCCCAGACCTTTCCACCGTGGCGGGCCGACCGTGATCCTCGGGTCCTTCTGGACATCGGGGCTGACCACGAGCCCGCCGGTGCGGAAGGCCGCGCCCATGAACGAGCCCTCGACCGGGAGCACCAGACCCCGGTGCTCCCGCTCGTCGAGGCCGACGGCGATCCGCACCTCCAGCTCGCCGGTCTCCGGCAGCGGTACGGCCACGGCGGCGAGGTCGGCGCCGGCGAGCTCGGCCGCGCGGGCGAGCAGCAGGTCCAGCACCTCCTGCTCCGCGCTGCCCGACAGCAGGCTGCTGGTCACGTCCGCACTCGCCTTCAGCCAGCGCTGCCGCTGGCGGGCCCGGTCGTACAGCCGGGCGTTGTCGATGGCCACCCCGGCGGCGACGGCCAGGGTGGCGAGCACCGACTCGTCCTCGGCGTCGAAGTCGCCGCCGCCGCGCTTCTCGGTCAGGTAGAGGTTGCCGAACACCTTGTCCCGGATCCGGATCGGCACCCCCAGGAAGCTGCGCATCGGAGGGTGGCGGGCCGGGAAGCCGTAGGAGGCCGGGTGGTCGGAGATCCGGCTGAGCCGCAGCGGCTCGGGGTGGCGGATCAGCTCGCCGAGGATGCCGTGCCCCGAGGGCAGGTCGCCGATCAGCTTCACCTGATCGTCGGTGACCCCGACCGGGATGAACTGCGAGAGCCGCTGGTCCTCGCCGATCACGCCGAGCGCGCCGTACTTGGCGTCCACCAGGGTGACGGCCGCCTCCACGATGTGTTGCAGCGCCTGGGTCAGCTCCAGGTCGCGGCCGACCGCCAGCACCGCCTCCAGCAGGCTGTGCACCCGGTCCCGGGTGCCGCGGGCGGTGTCCAGGCGGGCTTGGAGCTCTTCCAGGAGTTCGTCCAGTCGCAGCTTCGGTACGGGGGCGGCCGTCTCCGATGCGCTGGTCTCCGATGCACTGGACTCCGATGCGCTGCCCAAGGGGATCCTCCGCGGCTCGGCCCCCGCTGCTCACTTGACCAGGGTAGGCGCGTCTGCCACGGTCCGTCGGGCGCACGAAGGGGCCCATCGGCCCAGTGAGGGCACCCACCGGACCCATTGGCGGCGGCCACGGCCACGGAGAAGGCTGGTAGCGAGCGGAACCGCCCGCTCCGCTCTCGGAGAGGAGTGACCGCAGCATGAAAGCGCTCACCTACCACGGACCCGGCCGCCGCACCTGGCGCGACGTCCCCGACCCGACCGTCCGCGACCCGGAGGACGCCGTCGTCCGGGTGGACGCGGTCACCATCTGCGGCACCGACCTGCACATCCTCAAGGGCGACGTCCCCGAGGTCACCGAAGGCCGCATCCTGGGCCACGAGGCCGTCGGCACCGTCACTGAGACCGGGCCGGGCGTGCGCACCGTCACGGCCGGCGACCGGGTGCTGGTCTCGTGCATCTCCGCCTGCGGGCGCTGCGCCTACTGCCGCGCCGCGGGCTACGGCCAGTGCACCGGCGGTGGCGGCTGGATCCTCGGCCACCTGATCGACGGCTGCCAGGCCGAGTACGTCCGCACCCCCTTCGCCGACACCTCGCTGTACAAACTGCCCGACGGCGTCCGGGACGAGGACGCGCTGCTGCTCGCCGACATCCTGCCCACCTCCTACGAGGTCGGCGTCCGCAACGGCCGGGTCGGGCCGGGCGACACCGTCGCGATCGTCGGTGCCGGGCCGATCGGGCTCGCCGCGATCCTCACCGCCCGGCTGTACAGCCCCTCCCGCATCATCGTGATCGACCTCGCGCAGAACCGTCTGGACGCCGCCGAGCGCTTCGGCGCCGACACGACCCTGACCGTGGCCGAGGCCACCGCGGAGGCCGTCCGGACCCTGAGCCGGGACGGACTCGGCGTGGACGTCGCCATCGAGGCGGTCGGCGTCCCCGAGTCCTTCGAACTCTGCACCCGCCTGGTGCGCCCCGGCGGCCGGGTGGCCAACGTGGGAGTGCACGGCAAGCCGGCGGTGCTCCACCTGGAGGACCTCTGGATCCGCGACGTCACCATCACCACCGGGCTCGTCGACACCGACAGCACCCCGCTGCTGCTCGACATGCTGGCCGTCGGCCGACTCGACGTCGCCGGGCTGGTCACCCACCGCTTCGGCCTCGACGAGATGCAGGACGCGTACGACGTCTTCGCCGACGCGGCCGGCACCGGGGCGCTCAAGGTCGCGCTCTTCCGGACGTGACCGACCGTGTTCGGAGGAGTCGCCATCATGACCAGTCGTCCCGATCCCGGCGAACTCGCCAGCCGGGTCGCCAGGCGCTGCGACCAACTCGGCATGAGTGAAGGGGCGCTCGCCCACCGGGCCGCCATGTCGCCCGCCTACCTGCGGCAACTCCTGCAGTCAGGACCGGAGTTCGACCCGCCGGGCTTCGTTCGGGTGGCCGCCGTGCTCGGGATGACCTGGCCGGAGCTGCTGTCGGGCCGACGCCCCGACGCCCCACCGGGGCTGGCCGACGCCGACCCGCGCCCCCACCTGTTCCACCTCACCGAGCCGCAGTGCTGGGACCTGCTCGGCACCCACGGCATCGGCCGCATCGGTCTGCCCGGATCCTCGGCGCCCGTCGTGCTCCCGGTCAACTACGTGGTGGACGCCCGGACGATCGCCTACCGCACGGCTCCCCGGGGCCCCGCCGCCCCGGGGGAGGGCTCGCCGGTCTCCTTCGAGGTGGACCACATCGACGACCACCGCAGCCAGGGCTGGAGCGTCCTCATCCTCGGCGAGGCCCACCACGTCGACACCCCGGGCGAAGAAGAGCACCTCGCGTCCCTTCCCGGCTCCACCCCCTGGGCCGGCGGTTCCCGCCCGCTGTGGGTGCGCGTCCGGCCGGACGGAATCACCGGGCGCCGCATCGGCACGGGGTGACCGTTGCACCGTGCCGGCGACCGCCTGGTCAGGCCCCCGCACCACCTTCACGGTCAGCGAGTCGTCTGACGATCGGGGCGCGGGGCGCCCCCGACGCCACCCCGGACCGGCCCGCTGTCCGACGGTGTCGTCCGTCGGACAGCGGGCCGGCGTCGTTGACGACCGGGCGATTTCGGCCGTCCGCCGGGCCGCGCTCGGTCAGAGTTTGAACATGGCGGTGTACGGCGGGGTGATGCGTTCCTGCCGTGATCCGAAGTCGACGAGGACCGCGATGTCGCTGTCGCCCTCGACGCCGATGGCCCGACCGAGGCCGTACCTGTCGTGGGAGACCCGGTCGCCGACGATGAAGTGCTTGCGCGGCGCCTCCACTCGGACCTTGAAGGGGCTGGTGGGCAGGTGGCGGCGGACTGCTGCAGATTTCGTCATTCCCTCCAGTATGCGCCGGAAAAGGCGGGCGCGGGGTCTTTCCGGCGATCGATTTCTGGGGTTGGAATGCCGTGTACGCCGTCCGGGTGCGCCCCCGGAATACCTGACGGGCCCGGTGAGTCGAGTTTGCGGGGTTGGTGGAGCAACCGTGGCGCTCCCGGTCGCGGGAAACGCCCTCCTGGGAGACGTCGGCGCCGAGGGGTGCGGATGCGTGCTCAATCGGCTTGGTTTGCAGGTGTGTTGAAGGCTCCTGTCGGCTCGGGTCCGATGCCCTGGGGCAGGCTCTCGCGGAACCGGGGGTGAAATATTCCGCCACGGCGGGCCTTGGTCTGCTAGAGTCGCCTTGGTTGCAGTAGTGGTTCCCATGAATTTTGTGTGCGCCTGCTGATGTTTCGCAGGCGTATTTTCGTTTCCCGGTTCTTTCCCGGGTGGGTGCTCATCGCGGCGACTCGAAGCCCGCGCTGTGCGTGCTTCGGAAAGCCCCTTGAAGGAGATTTCTTTATGGCTAATGGCACTGTGAAGTGGTTCAACGCGGAGAAGGGCTTCGGCTTCATCGAGCAGGAGGGTGGCGGCCCCGACGTCTTCGCCCACTACTCGAACATCAACGCCAACGGCTTCCGTGAGCTGCTCGAGGGCCAGAAGGTCGAGTTCGACGTCACGCAGGGCCAGAAGGGCCCGCAGGCCGAGAACATTCGTCCGCTGTAGTTCATCTGTCAAGGCACCCGCCTAGCAGCGAGGGGCCCGCACCGAGTACATGCACGGTGCGGGCCCCTCGGCATTGCGCCACGACGCACATCCCCGGCCGTTCAGGCCCCCTGGCTCCGCCGCCGGCGGCCATCCCCACGCGAGACGCACAGCGTCGCGTCCGGATCGGCGCCCTGCCGTGACATCCCACAGTTCGAGGATCTCCGGCCTGAGGTGACGTGCCGCACGGTTTCACCGTCCACGCCCCGCTCCCCACACTTCGGCCCGTTGACTTGCGATCTCCTGCCGGCGCCGCGCGCCGCGGAGCCGCCCCGCGACGTGCCGTCCAGGAAGGTTGTCGATGAACTCCTCCAGTCGCTCCTCGTACCGAAACGCCAACTCCCGTTCCCGCGCGGGCTCCCGCTCCGGCGGCAGCTCCTTCTACGGCGACCGGCCTGCCGGCGGTCGGCGCTCCGAGGGTCGGGGCGCGCGTCAGGGTGCTTCCCCGCAGGGGGAGTTCGCGATGCCGGTGAGCACCACCCCGGCGCTGCCGCCCGTCGAAGCGTTCGACGAGCTGGACATGCCGAAGGCACTGCTGTCCGTGCTGACCCGCCAGGGCGTCACCGCGCCGTTCCCGATCCAGGCCGCGACGCTGCCGAACTCGCTGGCCGGCCGCGACGTCCTCGGACGGGGCCGGACCGGCTCCGGCAAGACCATCGCGTTCGGCCTGGCCGTCCTGGCCCGCACCGCCGGGCGGAGGGCCGAGCCGCGCCGCCCGCTGGCGCTGGTGCTGGTCCCCACCCGTGAGCTCGCGCAACAGGTCACCGAGGCCCTCACCCCCTACGCCCACGCGGTGCGCCTGCGGATGGCGACCGTGGTGGGCGGCGTGTCGATCGGTCGCCAGGCTCAGACGCTGAACCGCGGGGCGGACGTCGTGGTGGCCACCCCCGGTCGGCTCAAGGACCTGATCCAGCGCGGCGACTGCCAACTGGACGGCGTCGGCATCACGGTGCTCGACGAGGCCGACCAGATGGCCGACATGGGCTTCCTGCCGCAGGTCACCGAGCTCCTGGAGCAGGTCGCCGAAGGCTGCCAGACGATGCTGTTCTCCGCGACCCTGGACCGCAACGTCGACCGTCTGGTGCGGCGCTTCCTCAAGGACCCGGTCACCCACTCGGTGGACCCCTCCGCAGGAGCCGTCAGCACCATGGAGCACCACGTGCTGCACGTGCAGGCCTTCGACAAGAGCGCCACGATCGCCCACATCGCCTCCCGCGACGGCGGGGTGATCATGTTCATCGACACCAAGCACGGCGCGGACCGTCTGGTGGAGGAGCTGCTCGCGAACGGGGTGAAGGCCGCGGCGCTGCACGGCGGCAAGTCCCAGCCCCAGCGCACCCGCACCCTGGAGCAGTTCCGCACCGGCCAGGTCACCGCGCTGATCGCCACCAACGTCGCCGCCCGGGGCATCCACGTCGACGGTCTCGACCTCGTCGTCAACCTGGACCCGCCCGCCGATCACAAGGACTACCTGCACCGGGGCGGGCGCACCGCCCGGGCCGGGGAGTCCGGCACCGTCGTCACCCTCGTGCTGCCCAACCAGCGCCGCGAGATGGCCCGCATGATGACCACGGCCGCCATCACCCCCATCACCACCAGGGTCAGCTCCGGCGACGAGGACCTGGCCCGCATCACCGGCGCCCGGGTGCCCACCGGCATCCCCACCGTGATCGCCGACCCCGTCGTCGAGCGGCCGCGCCGTAGCCAGTCCACCGGCCGCGGCCGCCGCGGCCGCCCCACCGCCACCGCCGGCGAGACCCGGGCAGCCTCCAGCCGCGGCAGCCGGGGCTCCTCCGGCCGCCGCCGCGCGCAACAGCGCGTCGGCCTCGCCGCGTAGCACCCGTCGGGCCCGGTGCGCGGTGCGCACCGGGCCCGCGCGGTCCGCCGCCTCAGCGGCAGCGGTTTCCCGCGACGGCCGCACGCGCGGTTCGTCAGCAGTGCCGCGCCCCGCGCCGGCGGACCGCCACCGGCGTCCCACCGCCCGTGCCCTGATCACCGCCGGACCCGGCGGGAGAGACGAAGGAGTCAGCCCATGACCATCGCCCTCGAACACCCCGCGACCACCGCCACGGTCGGCGACCTCATGCGACACCCGGAGCTGCAGATCAGCGACGATGTCATGGTCGACACGGCGATGGACATCCTGCAGAGCTCCGGCGCCGACCACCTGCTGGTCCGCGACGAGGACGGCCGCTGCGCCGGGTTGCTGACCCGCCTGCAGCTGGCGCCGTTCCAGGCCCGGTCCTGGTACACCGAGCGCACCCCGGTGCGCGACATCGTCTTCGACCGCGAGCCGTTCGCCACCACCGGCATGCCCGCCGCCACCGCGGCCGCTGCCATGCTCGCCCGCGGCCTGGACGCGTGGCCCGTCGTGGACCACGACGGCCACGTCATCGGGCTGCTCAGCTTCTAGGGCGTGTGCGGCGTCGTGCTCGGTCCTCGGGTGCTGCCCCCGCCCTGCTCCAGGCCCCGGGTGGTGGCGCGCCGCCCTCCGGTCCGTCCCTGTGGGAGGTCCGGCGGGACCGGGCTCCCCCCGGACCTCCCACCCGCGTCACCGCGGAGCGCGGAGGTCGGCGACCGGACACTCCCCCGAAGGTGAGCCGGAGCCGCCGATCGGACACTTCCACCCCCGAAGGGAGGTGACGAGGTCGACGGTGAGCCGGGAACCGAGCGCCGCGACGTCGTCGAGGGGGTAGGTGTGATCGCCGGGGAAGAGGCGTGGGGTGGCCGGTCGGCTACTGATGTCGTTCCAGCCGGCCAAGGCCGCCGGGGAGATGACGGGATCGTCCTCGCCTCCGTAGAGGGCGAGTTGGGTGTCCAGCGGTGGTCCCTGGTGGGGCGGGAACTGCAGGGCGAGCAGAAGATCGGCGAGCATCGGGATCCACGTGTTGACCAGTGCCCTGGGGTCGTGGCCGACGTGGTCGGGCAGGCGGCCGAAGAGCTTCTCGATTCCCTCCCGGCCGCCGAGCAGGACGTCCGGAGCCCTTGTGGTGAACTCGGGGTGGTGGGGGGCGGCCATGGCGGACAGGGCGAGCAGGGTGGGCGGGCGGTGGCCCTGCCGAATGAGGCACTTGACGGTCTCGTAGGCGACGAGGGCTCCCACGCTGTGGCCGAACACGGCGTACGGGTGGCCGTTGTCGCCCTGACGGATGCGCTCCGCGAGGAGCTGTCCGAGGCGGTGCGGGTCGGTGTGCACCGCCGTGCCGATGGCGCGTCCACGTCCGGGCAGTTGCAGGGCGTGCAGGCTGACGGTGGTCGGCAGGTGGGCGGTGAAGGACTGGAAGTAGGTGGCGTTCGTTCCCGCGGGCGGCATGCAGTAGAGGCGCAGGAGGTGTCCGTCACCGGTGGCCGGGCTCAGTGCGACGAAGTCGGGTTGGTCGATGGCGGCGGTCAGGTGGGCCGAACTGCTGCCCGCGGCAGGGGCGTTCACGCGTGTTCACTCCGCTCCGGGTCGGTGACGGTCTTGGTGGGGTTGGCGTGGCCCGGCTGCCGGAGGCGGTACAGGGCTCGCTTGGCGATGTCGGGCAGGTGGGCGGCGCCCATCAGTTCCAGAGTGGGGATGTCGCAGCCGAGGTGCTGGCGCAGTGCCGCGGAGAGTTCCAGGAACATCAGGGAGTCGATGCCGAGCAGGTCGAGGCGGCTGGTGCGGTCCAGGCGGTCGACCGGGGTGTGCAGGACGGCGGCGGCGAGCGCGGCGACCTCGTCCTCGATCAGGACGATGGCCTCGTCGTCGCTCAGCACGGCCACCTCGCTGCGCAAGGAGGTGGGGCGGTCGGTGCTCACGTGGTGCTGTCGGAGCAGTGCGCCGGTCCTGGGCGCTTTGAGAGCGGGCAGGACGCGGCTGATGCTGTCCCAGTCGAAACGGCCCAGTGCGACGACCGGTCCCGTTCGGGTGTCGAGAAGCCGGTCGAGCGCGGTGAGCGCGTCGGTGGCGGCGACGGGGGCCATGCCGTAGGAGGCCATCTCGTCGATGCGTCCGGTGCGGTGGACGTATCCGGCGTCCGCGATGACGCCCCATTGAACGGCGAGGGCGGGGCTGCCGCCTCGGTGGCGGGCTCGGATCAGCGCTTCCATCGCAGCGTTGGCGGCGACATAGGGGGCCTGGTGGATGTTGCCGTCGAGGGCGGCCACCGAACTGTAGGCGAGGAAGAAGTCGGGATCGTGCTCTTCGGCGAGAGCGTCGAGTGCGTGGAGTCCGGCGATCTTGGGGGCGAGGACGGTCTCCAGCTGGGTGTCGGTGCAGTCGGTGAAGGGAGCGTCCGCGAGGACCATGGCGGCGTGCACGACACCGCCCAGGCGCCGTTCCCGCAGGGCGGCGCGCACGGGATCGAGGGCGCCGGGCAGCGTGACGTCGACACAGTGCACGGTGACCTCGACCTTCATGGCGCGAAGCTCGTCGAGCAGTCTCGCCGCGCCGGGAGTCCGGGCGCCTCGGCGGCCGACGAGATGAAGGTGGCGGGCGCCGCGTGCGGCGAAGTGACGGGCCGTGGCGGCACCGAATCCCGCGAGGCCTCCGGTGATGACGAAGGCGGCGTCGGCGTCGAGTGCGCTCGCGGGCGCTGAGTCGACGACCGGTGGTGGGGCGTCGAAGGTGATGACGATCCTCCCGATGTGCCGGGCGTGGCTCAGCAGGCTGAACGCCTCCCCGAAGCGGTCCGCGGGGAACGTGTGATGGGGCACCGGCATCCAGCGGCCGGTGGTGACGGCTTCGGCCAGCGCGGTGAAGTGGCGCCGGACCACGGGCGCCCGCCGATCGTGCAGGTCCAGCGTGTCCACCTCGAAGAACGAGACGTTGCGGGCCGGCGGGGAAACCGGCAGCGGATCGTCCCGCTCCGCGTCGCGTCGACCGAGTTCGATGAAACGTCCCTGCGGGGCGAGCAGGTGCAGGCTGCGCAGACGGGCTTCCCCGGGCAGGGAGTTGAGGACGACGTCGACGCCGCGGCCGTCGGTCAGGTCCGCGACCTGTTCGGCGAAGTCCAGGGTGCGCGAGTCCAGCACGTGCTCGACGCCCAGCAGGCGCAGCATGCTCCGCTTGGCGGGGGTGCCGGCTGTGGCGATGACGCGCGCGCCGGCGTGCCGCGCGAGTTGCAGGGCGGCCAGCCCGACGCCCCCGGCGGCGCCGTGCACGAGGACGGTGTCGTCCTCGGTGAGGCCCGCGCACTGCTGGAGGGCGTGGTGCGCGGTGAGGAACGCGGTGGGCAGGGTGGCGGCCGCGGTGAACGCCATCGCGTCGGGCAGCGGTACGACGTGATCGCTGGAAGCCAGGACATGGGAGGCCAGAGCGGTGTGGGCCATGGCCGCGACGCGGTCGCCCGGTGCGAGACGGGTGACACCGGGGCCGACCGCGGTGATGGTGCCCGCGCAGTCCAGGCCGAGGCCGAGGAATCCGTGGCGCCGGGCTGCGGGCAGGGGACTGCTGCCGGTCGCGGTGAGCAGGTCGTGGTGGTTCAGCGCCGCGGCCGCGGTACGGATGAGCACCTGTCCTTCGGCCGGGTGGAGCGCGGTGGTGGAGCGCCAGGTGAGGACGGGGTTTCGTCCGGAGGCGTCGACCTGCAGTGCGTAGTGGGGTTCGGATCCGGATGCGGCCCCGGTGGCGGGCAGTGTGGTGACCCGGGTGGCGAACCGCCCTCGCGGCGTGAGGACCACCTCGTCGTCGACGAACTCCTCGGGGCTGCCCGGCGCCGCTGCGCTGCCGTGGAGGTGGTGCAGTTCGTGCAGGAGGCGCTCGATCGTGTCGTCGTCGCCGGGCTCGGTCAAGGCGATGCGACGTACGCTCAGCGAGGGGTGTTCGTTCGCCAGACTCCGCGCGGCGCCCCACAGGGGGGCGCCGTGGGGCGAGGGCGGCGGGGTGGGTGGCTGCTGGCTGTCGGCGTCGATGATCCAGACACGCAGGTTCCCTCCGCACGACCGCGCGCTCCGGCTCCAGGCCCGGGTGAGGTCACGCAGCGCGGCGAGCTGCCGCACGCCGTGGGCGGTGCGTCGCCGTGGTCCTGTTTCGCCGACCGGTTCGGCGAGGAGGAGCACGTCGCTCACCGGTCGGGGTTCCTCGGCCCCGTCCGCCGCAGCGGTCAGTTCGCGGGCCCAGGAGTCCGCACCGCCGGCCGCCGCGACGTGGTGGACGCGGCCCTGGGGGCATGCGGTGAGCAGGGCCCTGGTCAGTCGGTGCGCCAACTCGGTGGGGGCGTCGGCGGTAGGCGTGCTCAGCAGCCAGGTCCGCTGCGTCGCGTGGTCGAGCGCCGTCGCGGCTGCGGAGGCCCGTCGCCCGCCCGAGGCGCCAGGAGGAGTACGGTCCGTTGCCCCGTCGGGGACGGCGCGGGCACGGCGCTCCGCGACGACGAGGGACACGTAGGGCCGGTCGGCGGCGGTGTCGTCGTACTGTCCGGTGGCCGCGAAGCCGCAGTCGGCGAGCAGGTCGGGCCAGCGGTCGTAGGGCACCAGGGGACCGTCGGGCCGGACGTCCTGGTCGGTGGGGAGCCAGAAGGAGTCCAGCAGGCCGAACACCGGAGCCAGGAGTTCGGTGCTGTGGGTCTCCAGGGCGATCAGGTGGCCGCCGTCCGCGAGCAGGGTGGCCATGCCGCGCAGCGCGCGGGAGATGTCGCCGGTGGCGTGCAGGACGTTCGAGGCGATGACGAGGTCGTAGGCACCTGGTTCGAAGCCCTGGGCCACGGGGTCGCTGCCGGCGTCCAGGACCTGGTGGGTGAGGAAGTCGTAGGCGTGGAAGCGCTTCTCGGCGGCGGGGAAGAACGCGGGTGACACGTCGGTGAAGGTGTAGTGGACCCGCTCCGGCGGCAGGTGCGGCAGCAGGGCCGCGGTGGTGGCGCCGGTGCCCGCACCGACCTCCAGGATGCGCAGCGGACGGTCGGTGGGCCAGCCGGCGACGATGCTGCGGATCCACCCGACGAGCGCACGGGTGTGCGGGGCGAAGAAGGCGCTGGCCTCGTAGAACCGTTGGGCGAGGTTGTCGGCGTCGGAGAAGAGGAGCTCCAGGGGGTCGGCGTCACCGGTGAGGACATCGGCGAGGCGGTCCCCGCACACACCGTAGGCGAGGACGGTCACGGACTGGCCGGGACAGTCCTCGAGCAGACGGCTGAAGAGTGCCTCGGGGCGTGGTGCGGCCGTGCTGCTCCAGACGCCGGGCCCGGTGGCGGTGAGGACGCCGGCACTGACGGCCTGGGGCAGCAGGACGTCGAGGAGCCGCGCGTGCTTGGCCTTGACTCCCGCCTCGATGAGGTCGGCCAGGCCGAACGAGGAGTGCTTCGCGGCTGGGAGCAGGTGGCGCACGGCCCGGGCGGTGAAGTGGGCGCAGACGTCGAGCAGGCGTGGCCGCAGCGCGTCGCTGATCCGGTGCAGCCGGTCCAGTCGGGCGTCGTTCTGCCTCCTGACCAGTTCCGGCAGTGACCGCGGGGCGGGCAGCGGGCTCCGGCCGGGCCCGGGTTGGCCGGGTAGGGGCACCGCGCGCAGGACTTCGGTGAGCCGGTCCTGCTCCTCGGCGGTCACGGTTTCGAAGCGTCGCAGTTCGCAGCCGAGCAGTTCCATGCACACCTCACCGTCGTCGTCGCACACGGCGATGTCCCACAGGCCTTCGGGGCCGGTGGCGCGGGTGACGTGACTGAAGCCGGAGGAGGGCAGCGTCCGCCAGCTGCGGACGGTGGTGATGCGGGCGGGCAGGAACGGGGCGGGTCGGTCCGCGGTGAACATCAGCGGCAGACAGGTCTGCAGGGCTCCGTCCACCAGCGTGGGGTGGGCGATGATTCCGGGCTCGGGGCGGCTCGACGCGGTGAACTCGTAGTGTCCTACGGTCTCCTCCGCCCCGGTGTGCAGGTGGGTGACGGTCCGGAAGGCCGGCCCGTAGTCGAGAGCGGCCCGTTGGGCGGCTGCGTAGTGCTCCGGGGCGGGATGCCGGTTCGGCAGCCGGCGTTTCAGGGCCGCGACGTCCAGAGGGGGGCGCTGGGGGCGCAGCAGGCTCCGCACGCCGGCGCGGACGTGCTCGGTCCAGTCCTGTTCGCCCGTGCGGCTTCGAACGATGAGCCTGCCGTCCTGGGAGAGGTGGGTGGCCAGCTGGACGTCGTCCCCGTCCACGGGGCTCGCGGAGTCGGTGCTCCAGTCGAGGGTCAGGGCCCGGTCGATGGACAGGCCGGTGATTTCGAGTGGTCCGTCGTGTCGGCTCCGTGCGGCGGCCAACGCCATTTCCACGAAGCCGGCGGCGGGCCAGACGACGGCGTCCGCGACCCGGTGGTCCTCCATCCAGGACAGCCGGTCGGCGTCCAGACGGTTCAACCACGCGGCCTCCGGCCCGGCTTGGCGGGATCCGAGCAGGGGGTGGGGACCGGCGGCGTCCTCACCGGGGGCGTCCTCCTGCCACCAGGACGCGTCGCCGTTCCAGTGCCGCTCGCGCTGCCACGCCACCGCCGGCAGGTCGGCCACCGTGCCGGGACGGGGGAAGTGGCTGTCCCAGTCCACCGCCGCCCCGGCGGCGAGTACGTGCAGCACGGTCTGTTGCAGCGCGTCCACGGTGGCGAACGTCCGGGACAGCGTGGGAACGACCACGCCGGGAGCGGGGGTGCCGGCGGTGGCACGCCGCAGGTAGGCGGTCAGCACGGGGTGGGGGCCGACCTCGACCAGGACGTCGCAGGCGGCGTCCCCGGCCGTCAGTTCGGTGGCGGCCTGGTGGAAGCGGACGGGGCGGCGGATGTTGGCCCACCAGTACCCCGCGTCCAGCGCCTGCCCTGACTCAAGGCGGCCGGTCACCGAGGAGACCATCGGAATGCGGAAGGACCCGGGGGCCAGGGACTCCAGCGCACGGGCCAACTGGTCACGCACGGGCTCCATGGCTTCGGTGTGGAAGGCGTAGTCGAGGCGCAGGTCCCGGAAGAAGACGCCGTCGGAATCCAGTGCGGCGCCGAGGGCCGCGAGGTCCTCGTGCGGGCCCGCGAGGGTGACGTCCTGGTCGGAGTTGATCGCGGCGATCTCCACGCGGCCGGTCAGCTGAGCCTGCTTGAGCCTCTCCCCGGCGGCGTGTTCGCTCAGGCCCACCGCGGCCATGCCTCCCGATCCCGCCGTGGCGGCCTGGGCCAGGCTGCGGGCGGCGATGACGCGGCAGGCTTGAGCCCGGGTGAGGCCACCCGCACAGTACGCGGCGGCCACTTCCCCGACGCTGTGTCCCATGACCGCGTGCGGATCGACGCCCCGGGCGGACAAGGCGGCGACCAGGCCCGCCTGCACGGCGAACAGCATCGGCTGCGCGACTTCCGTGCGGTCCCAACGGGAGGCATCGGCGCGGGCCATCTCCTTGAGCACGCTCCAGCCGAGCAGGGGCCCGAGCTCGTCGCTGACGGCTTCGACTTCGCTGGTGAACGCACGGTCCTGGCCGAGGAGTTCGGCCCCCATGCCGGCCCACTGCGATCCGTTGCCGCAGAAGACGAAGCCGATCCGGCCTCCGCTCACCAGACGTTCGGTGGCGGTGGCGGCTTCCTGCCCCCGTGCGGCCCGGGCCAGGACCTCTGCGGCCTGGGCGGGACCGGTCGCGAAGAACGCCATGCCGTGGCGGCGCCGGGTCCGTCGTCGGCACGAGGTGAAGGCGGTGTCGTACAGGGCGTCGGGCCCCTGCGAGGAGTCGGCGGCCATCGCGGTGAAGTGCTCCGCCCAGGACTCCAGGGCGGCGGTCAGCGCCTGGGCCGTGTGGGCGGAGACGATGACCGGCACCGGCCGCGCCGCAGTGCCGACGACCGGCGCGTCGGCGTCGCTCGGCGCGGCGACGGCGGTGTCGCTCGGCGCGTCGGCGTCGGTGCCGACAGGCCGGGCCGGTGGCGCCGACAACACGGGCGGTCCGGCCAGGACGGCGTGCGCGTTGGCACCACCGATACCGAAGGAGTTGATGCCGACCACCACACGGCTGTCGCCGGGAACGGGACGGGCGGCGAGTACCGGCTGCAGACCGAGGCGGTCGAAGTCGATCTTCGGGTTGGGTGGATCGGCGTGCAGAGTCCTCGGTATGGAACGGGACTTGATGACGATCAGCGACTTCAGTACTCCCGCCATCCCGGCCGCCGCTTCCAGGTGCCCGAGGTTGGACTTGATCGAACCGATCGGAAGCGGGGCGTCGGTACGGCGGCTGCCGAGCACCTCGCCCAGCGCCGCGCACTCGACGGGGTCGCCGACCAGGGTGCCGGTGCCGTGTGCCTCCACATAGGACACGTCGCGCGGGTCGATGCCGGCGGCGGCGTACACACGGCGCAGCAGAGCGGCCTGGGTGCGTGAACTCGGCGCGGACAGGCCGACGGTGCGGCCGTCGGAGTTGAGTGCGGTGGCCAGGATGACGGCATGCACGCGGTCGCCGTCGGCGAGGGCGGCGGCCAGGGGTTTCAGGACGAGCATCACGGCACCCTCGGAGCGTACGAAGCCGTCGGCCGCCGCTCCGAAGGGGTGGCAGCGCCCCGTCGGCGAGAGCACTCCGGCCTGCGCGTAGCCGACGAAGGGGCCCGGCGCCAGCATCAGGTTCACGGCGCCTGCCAGGGCGAGCGGGCTGCGGCCGGTGCGCAGGTGCTCGCACGCCTGGTGCAGCGCGGTCAGACCGGAGGAGCAGGCGCTGTCCACGGCGCTGGACGGTCCGGTCAGATCCAGTTCGTACGAGACCCGGTTGGCCGTGGTCGACAGGAGTCCGCCGGTCGTGGTGTAGGGATTGCTCGAACGCAGGCGGCGCGCCTGCAGGTCGGCGTAGTCGTGGTTGGAGACACCGGTGACGACGGCGGTTTCGGTGCCGGCCAAGGCGCGGATGTCGAGGGCGGCGTCGTCGAGGGCTTCGACCGCGCATTCGAGGAGCAGACGCTGCTGCGGATCGATGCGGGAGGCTTCCTTGGGAGTGATGCCGAAGTACGAGGTGTCGAAGCCGGTGATCTCCGGTTCGGGCAGGAAGCCGCCCGCGATGGAGTTGAACTTGCCCGGCCGTCCCGAGCGACGGGCTTGGTGTGCACTGATGTCGAAGCGGTCCGGGGGCATGGGGCCGACCAGGTCGCGTCCTTCGTGCAGGGCCTGCCCGAGCTGGTCCAGGCGGTGGATGCCGCCCGGCAGACGCAGGCCCACCCCGATCACGGCCACCGCGTCAGCGGGCACAGGGGGACGGTCGACGTCGGAGGACGTGTACGGAGAGGATGGACGGGGTTCAGCCATGGGGTCCCTCCACATAAGCGGCACGGGTTCGAATCACGGGGATGGTGAGGCGACGACGGGGCGTGTCGGGTCAGCGCTCAAGCGCCGAGGGGGTGGGCGAACCGGGGCCGCGGCGTCCACTCCCGGAGTCGTCGGGCCGAGCGGCTGTCCGGGCGGCTAGCCGGTCGGCTGCACGGGCTTGCGACCCCATACGGAAACGGCGTGCATGCCGAGATCCGTGAAGTCCGGTCGGTCGATCAAGGACAGTGCCGCGTCCAGCTCCTCGGCCAGCGGGGAGCCGTTCCGGGCCTGGAAGTCGCGGAGTTGCGCGAACGACAGACGCCAGAACTCGTCGGCGAAGCCGCCGTCACCGATCATCACCGGCTGCACCGCCATGCCGCCCAAGGTGAAGCCGCCATCGGTCACCAGGGCCTGCAACCGTCGGCCCAGGCGGAGATCGCTGCCCTGGGAGACCCCGAGGGTACGCTCGGCGACGAGCAGACCCTGACGCATCACCGGGTGGGGAGAGGCATCGGCGGGTCCCAGGTCGAGATCCTCGACCAGGAGAAGTCCACCGGGGCGCAGCCACTCGGCCATGGCGGCCAACGCCCTCGCGGGGTCGGCCAGATGACACAGGACCATCCGGGCGTGGATCACGTCGAAGGAGCCGGCGGGAAAGCCGTCCCGGGTCACGTCGTGGCTCAGGACGGTGATGCGCTCCTCGGCCGCGAGTTCCTCGAAGAAACGGGTGTCGATGTCCGTCGCGGTGACGTCACCGTCCGGGCAGATCCGGGCCAGCATCCGGGCCACCGACCCAGCGCCTGCCCCGACTTCCAGACAGCGGGCCGTGGCGGGCACGCCTGCCTGTTCCAGGTAGTGCTCGGTGAACGGGTCCCACAGGTCCTCCAGCGCACGCAGCCGACCCTGCTCACCGGTCCTCTGATGGCCGAAGGCCCCGGCCTTGTAGCCGGATGCCGCCTGGGATCCGGGCCCGCGCCCGGTCGTGGGATTGGATCTGGTCAAGGTCGTGGCCCTCCTGGGCTGAGTATCGGACGTTCTGGTCGCAGCCACTCCTCGGCGGGCCGGCAGGAGCACGGCCGCCTCCCGGCGGGCTGCGGGCCGGTTCACCCGGGATCAACCCGTACCGCGGGCAAGCCCCTTCCCGCTCCCGCCCGCACCCGCGCCCGGCGCGCCGACCGTTCCCGTCCCCGCGGCGACCGCAACGCCGGCCCTGCGCGGGAACACCGCCATCGACACCCGAATCCACCGGGTCCTCGACAGGCGCCGCGGTTCCGATGCCGCCCGGCGCGCTCTCGGGGCGGAGCGGCCGGTCGCTACGAATGCCCCGCACGCGGCGGGAAACCGGTCTCCAACCGTTCCCGCCGGTCCGCTTCCGGCTTCACGCCCGCGATGGCGCGGAGCCGAACTCGGCAAGGGCGATCCCGCTGAGGATGCGGTCGCCCGCGCCCACGGGGTCCGTCGTCTGGGAGGCGGCGTTGCCGTCGGCGTTCGAGGCGGAGGTCGTACTCCCATTGGAGGACCGACCGTGTGGCATTCGAGCCGTCGGAGGAGGAAGTCCGCGCCCCGGCCCCGCGCACTTAGGGCAGGGCTCAGGCGTCGGCCGAGCCCTTGGGACCGCACACGGTCAGCGCCCGCCCGGCGTCGAGGAGCGCGGTAACCGGTCTTCGTGCGCAGGCGTGCATACCCCTCATCGCTTTCGACATCGTCGTCCCCCATCCGGCGGCACTGTCCGGTCCGCCCCTCGGAGGACGACGATCGGTGGTGACTGCAACGACCTTGACACACGCAACCTCCCAGGTGAACGCCGGTTACGGCCCCGTGACACAACGTCGAAGGTCTGGCGACAATCAGCACCGGGCGTCGCCCGGCCGAGGTGCTCGCCCGTCCGGCACGGGTCCTCGGACGGGTTCTGCGGCAGGCCGCTGCTCGCGCGGCGGCGGGAAGGGGGCGTGAACTGACTATCTGTCAAGTTCGCACTGCATCCAGCCATTCGGCGGTAGCCTCGGCCCTCTGTGACGGCGGGACGGACAACGACGGACCGGGCAACAGCTGCCCTGGCGGGGCGAATCGGAGGCGGCGGGTGGCGGAGGGGAAGGCCGGGAACGGCAACGGGGCCGGGGCCGGGGCCGGGAAGGGCGGCGGGACGCTGCACGAGCGGGAGGCCGAGATCCGGTCGGCGGCGCAGGCGATCGAGGCGCTCACCGCGCCCGCCGGTACCGGCGTCGGGGAGCTGCTGCTGTACACCGGCGCGGCCGGGCTGGGCAAGACCGCGGTGCTGACCGAGGTGCGGCGGGCGGCGCAACGCGTGGGCTGCACGGTGCTGTTCGCCCGGGGCGGGCAGCGGCAGTGCCACGAGCCTTTCCACGTGGTGCGCCAGCTGGTGCGGCCGGTGCTGTCGGCCCTGTCCGACGACGAGCGGGCGCGGGTCTTCGGGCCGTGGGAGGACGTCGTCGGCCCCGCGGCCGGACTGCTGCCGCCCGGCGGGCAGCTTGATCCGCAGGGGGTGCGGGACGGACTGGACTTCGTCCTCACCCGCCTCGTGCAGCTGCGCTCGCCGGTGGCCGTGCTGGTCGACGACCTGCACTGGGCCGACCCGGAGTCGCTGGGCTGGCTGGCCGGCTTCGCGGTCCGAGCCCGGGAGCTGCCGGCCCTGGTGGTGCTCGCCTGCCGTGACGAGTTCCCTGACGACACGCTGGCCCTGCAACGGCTCCTCACCGACCGGGCCGACCGCCGGCACGAACTGCGCCCGCTCCAGCCCGCCTCGATCGCGCACCTGGTCCGGGCCGCCCTGGGCACCCAGGCCGAGGACGCCTTCTGCCGCCACGTCTGGGCGGTCACCGCCGGGAACCCGTACGAGACCGCCGCCCTGCTGCACGAGGTGGCCGACCAGCGACTCGACCCGGTCGAGGAGAGCAGCGGTCTGCTGCGCGAGATCGCCGCCACCGCCCGGGGGATGACGCTGCGGCACTGGCTGGACCGACTGGGCCCCACCGCGCTGCGCTTCGCCTGGGCAGCGTCGGTACTGGACACCGACATCCGCCCCGGACTCGCCGCCGCCATCTGCGCCCAGGGGCCGGAGGCCGCCGCCCAGTCCGTCCGGGAACTGCGCCGGCACCGGGTGCTGACCAGCGCACCGGGGGGCCGGCTGGAGTTCGTCCACCCGTTGGTCGCCACCTCGGTCTACCAGTCGATGTCGCCGGCCACCCGCACCGGGATGCACGGGGTCGCCGCCGTCGAGGTCGAGAACGCCGGCCTCGGTCTGTTGGCGGCCTCCCGGCACCTGCTGGAGATCCTGCCCGAAGGCGACGGCGCCATCGTCGACAAGCTGCGCCGGGCGGCCCGCGAACACCTGGCCATCGGCGCGCCCGAGGCCGCGCAGCGCTGCCTGCGCCGCGCCATCAGCGAGCCGCCCGCCGACCAGGACCGGGCCTCGGTGCTCTACGAGCTCGGCTGCTCGGCGCTGCTCACCGACCCCGCGACCACGGTCAACCAGCTGCGCCTGGCGCTCGTCGACCCGTACGGGCTGGCCCCCGGGTTGCGGGTGGACGCGGTCTTCCGGCTCGCCCAGGCCCTCGCCCACAGCAACCGGGTCGGCGAGGCCGCCGCGCTGTGCGCCGAGGAGGCCGCGCGCACCCCGCCCGGGCCGGGGCGACTGCGCCTGGAGGTCGCCCACTTCATGTTCGGTGCGTTCCAGTCCGAGGACGAGGACGGCCCCGGCCGCTCCCGGCGGCTGGCGGAGTTCCACCGGATGCTGGGCACGGTCGGACTGGCCTTCAGCGACGCCGACACCGACGCCGACACCGGCGCGGACGCGGACGCGCCGGTGTCGCTGAAGGCCGTGTTCGAACACGACGGCCTCGCCCACGCGGTGGCGGTGTTGCGCTGCTGGGACCTCACACTGCGCGGCACCGACCGCGCGCAGGCGCTCGCGCTGGCCGACTCCGCGCTGCCGCAGGGCCGGCTGCCCCGCAGCCTCGGCTGGACCAACACCACCTGGGGCTTCGAACTGCCCGGGATCCTGGGCCTCAGTTACCTGTACGCCGACCGCGTCGACCTGGCGGAGGAGCTGTTCACGGAGGCGGTACGCGCCTACGAGGTCGCCGGCTGGAGCGGCGGCCACCTCGGCTTCGCCTACCTGCTGACCGGCATGCTGCGGTTCCGCTGCGGCGCGCTCGCCGAGGCGGAGGACTACCTGCGCCGGGCCCTGCGCACCGCCGGGCGGATCGGCCCGGACACCCCGCTGCACTGGGACGCGGTCGGGGCGCTGGCCGAGACCCTGGCCGCGCGCGGCAGGCTGGGGGAGGCCCTGGAGCTCGCCCGCGAGCACGCCTTCGGTCCGCCGTACCCGACGGTCATGGTGCTGCCGGACGCCCCCACGCTGTACGGCCGCCTGCTACTGGCCCGGGGCGACGCGCCGGGCGCGGTCGAGGTGCTGACGGCCGCCGGCGCGGCCCTGGACGCGCGGGGATGGCGCAACACGGTGTGGGCGCCGTGGCTGGGGCACCTGGCGCGCGCGGTGGCCCCCGACCAGCCGGAGCGGGCCCGCGACCTCGCCGAGGAGGGAGTGCGCCGGGCCCGGGAGTCCCGGACGGACTCGGCCGTCGGCAGCGCCCTGCGGCTGTGCGCCGCGGTGCACGAGGCGCCGCGCGCGGCCGAGCTGCTGGCGCAGGCGGTGCGGCACCTGGAGCGCTCGCCGGCCCGCTACGAGCACGCGATCGCCCTGGTCGACTTCGGCGAGGCGCTGGGCTCGGCCCCGGCTGCCCGCAGCACGCTCACCCGGGGCCTGGAACTGGCCGTCCACTGCGGCGCCGACGGCTTGGCGGCCCGGGCCCGCGACCTTCTGAGCGCGGGGACGGGCGGCTGAGCGAGCCCGCGAGCGATGCGCGAGCCGGGCGGGCCGGGCGGCGCGGCCCCGGCCTCGCTCCGTTGCATCGGCCCGGACGGCCAAACGCTGGACCCGGCGTGCAGGAGAAGGGGCGTGGCCCGGACGGTGCCCGCGCCGAGGAGCAGGACGGTTCCGATGCTCTCGTGAAGCGACGAACGGTGGTCATCGGGCGTGTGCGTGCCCAAGGGGGGTGGCGCCTGTCGCCGTCTCGCCTGCCCCGCGGTCATATGCCCAGGTCAAGCCCCATGCCGAAGTCCGCTGCCGCGGCCGGGGGCCAGCGGCCGCGGCGGAGCCTCCTGCGCGGCCCTATGGCCCTCTTGTGCCGGCCGTCGCCGTGGCTAGCATGTTGTCCGCCGACCGGGATTGGCGCGGTGACAGAGGGCGGACCGGTACGGACCGCGGTGTGGTGCACAGCCCCGGGAGCCAGTTGCGCCGGCGGAACGGTCGGGGGGCGGCCACCCGTGACAGGGCCCGCCGCTGGCCGCTGGAGCGGGCTCGTCGCCCGTTCGCACGCGTTCGTCCAGCCTGTGGGTCCGGCGGCCGGGCACGAGCCCCGCGTCCGTGCCGGGGTAGGCCGTCCAGCGGGCTACCAGGTGGCCCAGGGGAGGTTCCAGCCGCCGAGGCCGTTGTCAGGGGCGACGGTCTTCTCCTTGGTGTTGACGATCTTGACGACGTCGCCGATCAGCGAGCTGTTGTAGAACGATCCGGCGGGGGAGGTGTTGCTGCCGCCCTCCACATCCTTGAGCGCGACGCAGCCGTGGCTGGTGTTGGCCTTGCCGAACGGGTCGCCCTTGTACCAGTAGTTCCCGTGGAGGTAGGTGCCGCTCCTGGTCAGCCGCATCGCGTGCGGGACGGCGGGGATGTCGTACTCGTTGCCCAGGCCGACGGTCTGGGAGTTCATGTGGGTGACCGGCTCCTTGGACATGATGACCATGGTGCCGCCCCAGGAGGAGTGCTGGTCGTCACCGAGGGTGGCGGGCACGGTGGTGGACTTGCCGTCCCGCACGATCGTCAGCTGGTGCGTGGCGGCGTCCGCGGTGGAGACCTGGGAGCGGCCGATGGTGAACGGCTCGTCCTTGTCGATGTCGCCCCACACGCCTGGGGCGACTTCGACGTTCTTCAGCCGGTAGTGGATGGTGACCTTGGTGTTCGGCTTCCAGTACTCGGCCGGGCGGAAGTCGATCCGGTTGTCGCCGAACCAGTGGCCCTTCACCTCGGTGCCGCTGTCGGTCTCGAAGGTGATCGCCTTGGCGACGGCGTCCTTGTTCACGACCTTGCCGCTGAAGTCCACCTTCACGATCATGCCGACGCCGTAGGTCTGGCCGTCGGCGATGTTGTCGTTGGCCGACATCTTCTTGCCGGGGGCGGCGGTGGTGAAGGCGCTGGTGGCCGCGGCGACCAGCCCGTCGGCGTCCGTGGCCTGGGCGTTCACCGTGTAAGCCGTGCCGGGGGCGAGTGCGGCGGCGGGCTTCCAGCTGGTGCCGTCCGGGGAGATCGAGCCCTGGACGGGCTTGCCGTCCTTGTCCGTCACGTCGACGGCGGTGAGCTTGCCGTGGGAGGCGGACACCCGGAGCGCGGTCGGGGCGACCCCTTGGGTCCCGTCCTTCGGCTCCACGTCCAGCATCGCGGCCGACGTCCTCGGCGTCGCCCCCGCGGAAGCGGCTCCGGAGGTGGCGGTGCCGGCTGGCGCGGCGTCACCGCCGCCCCCGCCCTGACCGTCGCCGCAGGCCGCGGTCATCAGCAGGACTCCGCCCATCGCCAGTGCCACCGCGCCGCGGTGGAGACGGTCGCTGGTGGGTATCGCGGCCCGGGCCGCCCGAACAGTGCTCACAGGTGCTCCCTCTCGGTGTTTCGCCGGCAGCCTGTCCGCCGGTTCGTCCCGGCCGCAACAGTGGGACGGTGATCAGGGACGCGGGGACGCCGTTACCCGGTTTGAACTGGGAAGACGTAACCTGCCTGGGACGCGTTCGCGAAGCTCGGGGAGGGCGCGGCCGGCTCCGGAGGTGCCCTCGGGGGAACCGTGGGAGGGCCTGCGGCGTGGTTGTCTGCCGGAGCCGGGGGCGCCGCCGAGGGGCTTCGCGAGCCGGGGGAGGAACAGTGCCAGAGGGGGCCGGGGACTTGCGGGAAGCGGACGAGGTTGCGCGGCTGCTCCAGGAGCTGAAGAGTCGGTCGGGGCTCAGTTACGGCGCGCTGGCGAAGCGACTGCACGTGAGCACGTCAGCCCTGCACCGTTACTGCAACGCGGAGGCGATGCCGGTGGAGTTCGCCCCGCTGGAGCGCCTCGCGCGGCTGTGCCGGGCGACTCCGGAGGAGCGCACCGAGCTCTACCGGCTGTGGGACACCGCCCACGCGGTGCGGGCGAACCGGCAGGCTTCCGCACCCGCCCCCTCACACGTACCGGACCCCGCGGCCGAACCGGAGCCCGCACCTGCGGCGGAGGCTCCGTCAGCGGCCACGGTGGCGCGGACGGTGCCGGACACCCCTGACGCGCCGGGACCGGCGGAGGAACCGGCCACGGGGGGCGCCACCGGGGCCGGCGCGGCCGCCTCGGAGCGTGCCCCCGCCGTACCGCCGCGGCGGCGCGTGCGCCGGGGCGCACTCGCCGCCGTGACGGCCGCAGCGGTGCTCGCCACCATCGGGGCCGTCGCCACCGGCCTTGAGACCCACTCCGACGGTCCGCCCGCCTCCGTGCCCGACCGACCCGACTCCGCCGCCGCTTCCACCAGTGCGGGCGCGACCCAGCCGGGGCCGACCGGCGCCGCGGACCCGGGCGCGAGCGCCCCGATCGCCGTCGCGGTCCACCCCTCGCGCTGGGACGCCGAGTGCGACCGGTACGTGGTCGACCGTCCGCCGTCCGAAGTCCCCCGCCCGCCAGCGCCGGTGGATGTCCCGGCCTGGGTCTCCCAGGTCGGCGCGGTCCCCGGCCACTACCAGTCGATCGAGCTCACCGTGCAGGGCACCGGCAGCGAGACCGTGGTGCTGACCGCCCTCAACGTCCGCATCGCCCGGATCGCGGCCCCGTTGCCTTGGAACGCCTACTCCATGGCTGACGGCTGCGGGGGCGGAGTCGACGTCCACTCCTTCGACCTCGACCTGGACGCGGCCCGCCCCCGTCCGGTCGTGATCGAGGGCAGAACCGGCCTGCCGCTCAAGGTGAGCGAGCGCGACCCGGAGGTCATCGAGGTGACCGCCGAGACCACCTCCCACGACGTCAGTTGGTACCTGGAACTGGAGTGGACCAGCGGCCACCGCAAGGGCACGCTGACCATCGGCTCCGGCGCGGGAAAGCCCTTCCGCACCAGCGCGGTCAAGGGCCGACCGCTCTACAGCTACCCGATCGGCGGGAAGGCGTGGGAGCCCAGCCCCTTCCAGCAGTGACGGCCGAGCGGGGTCCTGCCACCGGGCCCCGCTGTCCGCCCTCTCGGAGCCGGGCCGACGCTTCGGCGAGTCGCCCCGTGCGTGGCCCGGGCGGACCCGCTGCTGTTCCGGGGCGCGCAGCGGCCTTGACGGTCAGGTCAAGGAGCAGCTTCCGGGATCTTCGAGGTCCTGGTCTTTCGGCGACCGTGAGTCCGTCACCGGCCGTCGATGAGGTCAGTGACCCAACCTCCTTCAGTACCTGCCCGCTCGCTCAGGTGGGCAGTCCCGCGTCGCGGGCCAGGAGGGCGGCCTGGACGCGGTCGGTGACGCCCAGGGCAGTGAGGATGCGGCTGACGTGGGCTCTGACGGTGCTTTCCCGCATCGCGAGGCGGGTGGCGATGCCAGCGTTGGTCTCGCCCTCGGCGACCAGGGCCAGCACGTCCAGCTCCCGGGGGGTGAGCCCCTCCAGTAGGGCCCGCGCGGCGGTGGCCTTCGGCTGTGCCGGCGTGGTAGCGGTCGATGAGCCGGCGGGCCGCGGCGGGGTGGAGCATGGCGGAGCCGGCTGCCACCAGGTGGACGGCACGCAGGATCTCGGCGGGATCGGTGTCCTTGAGCAGAAACCCGTCAGCTCCCGCGGCGAGCGCGTTGTAGACGTACTCGTCGAGGTCGAAGGTGGTCAGGGTGATCACCTTGGGCGGGTGGGGTAGGGCTCGTAGCCGGGGACGCCGGGGGTGTTGGTGACGTCGATCAGGGTGGCGGGCGGCCGGTAGTCGACCCGTACGGTCACCGCGGCGCCGCCCGCGTGCTTGCGGACGTTGGTCAGCGCCTCCTGGACGATGCGGTACGCGGCCAGCCGGTGGGTCGTGGGGGCTTGCTCGGGAACGCCGTCGACGGTCAGCTCCACGTGCTGCCCGGCCGCGCGTGCCTCTGCGGCCAGCTCCCGTACGTCTCGTATCGCGGGTGCGAGCGCCGCGCCCTGCGCCGCGTCCGGGTCGCGCAGGGCGCCGAGGACGTCGCGCAGGTCGGCCAGGGCCTCGGCGGGCAATCCGGCGGTGGCACGTCGAGCGCACCCACGCCCGGCAGAACTCCTTCCACCGCCTCGCCGCTGCTCGAGGATCCGAACCTGGCCGCGGTGATCGACGAAGCGCACGCCGACCGGCTCTGCGAGGCCTCCGGGGCCTGCCGGTGCGCGAGTGCCTGCCCAAGGACGCCCCTGCCCCAGCCGCGGCCGACGCGGACGACACCGCCATCGAGATCGCCGCCCTCATGGCCCGCACCCGAAGCCCGCTGGTCGCCGTCGTTGAACACCGAACCGGGAACAGCCAGCAGTGCCAAGGCCGGCTGCCCGGTGACGACGGGGGAGGGGTCGTTCGCCTCCGGTTCCCCGCCACTCCGCTCTGGCAGGGCCCTGCTCCACCCTGCTGAGCTACGCCGTCGGCACGCGCAGAGGCGTGATCACGGCCTTCCCGCCGCCCGGTGCCGCCGCGCTGTCGGCCGACCCGGTACTGGTCGGCCGGGCCCCGCAGGCTGATGAACGCTCGAAGTTCCCCGGCCCCGCTCTCGACTCCCAGCTCGTTGCTCGTCGAAGCAAGCGGGGAGTTCAGCGAGCAGGCGCAGCATCCGGGCGGGTGGGCAGGCCGGTCGTCATGTCCGAGAGCAGAGCCGTGCTTTCCTCCACGAAATCGACGGATCCGCGTCGCTGGGCGGCTTGGCCGCGGTCCTCGCAGAACTGGTGGAAGGCCTTGAACAGACCGGGGAACTCGTCGGGGCGGACTGGCTGACCGTCGGGGGGCCGAGGATCGCGACATGTGCGACGGAGGCGGCCACGACACCCACTGGGTGCGCCGCCCGGGTCGGTGCGTCGAAGCCACCGCCGGGCCCTGATCCCTCGTGCCATCGGCTACGCTGCCGACCGGCCCGGTTCGACGTCCCGATGCCCAGTAGCCCCCGGGAGATAGGGTTCGGTTCATGGAGTTCCAGGTCCTCGGCCCCGTGTCGGTCAGCGGGAGCGGCGGGCCGTTGCCGCTCGGGCCCGCCAAGCGGCGCAGCCTGCTCGCGATGCTGTTGCTGCGGGCCAACGTCGCGGTCTCCGTGGACACGCTCACCGAGGCGCTGTGGGACGACGAACCCCCCTTGCACGCCCGCACCGTGATCCAGGGCCATGTCTCGCGCCTGCGGGCACTGTTGGCGGACGTCGGCGCATCGGCGTACGGCGTCGAGCTGAGTACGCGCGGCGCCGCGTACCACCTGGAACTGCCGGAGACTCTGCTCGACGCCCACCGCTTCGAGGGCCTGGTGGCGCTGGCCCGCCGCGCCGCCGACCCCGGTGACCGGGCCGCGCTGCTCACCGAGGCGCTCGCCCTGTGGCAGGGCCCCGCGCTGGCCGGCGCCTACCCGTCGCCGCTGCTGCGCTCCGCCGCGCACACCTTGGACGAGGCGCGGCTCGCCGCGGTCGAGCTGCTCGCCGACACGTACGTCGTGGGCGGTGAACACGAGCGCGCTGTCCAGCTGTTGCGGCCGGAGACCGGGGCCCATCCGCTGCGCGAGCCGCTGGCCGCCCGGCTGGTCGAGGCGTTGCACCACGCGGGGCGTTCCTCGGAGGCCCTGGACGCCTACCACCGCGCCCGCCAGGTCCTCGCCGACGAGCTCGGCGTCCGTCCGGGCGTCGAGCTGACCGCCGCCTTCACCCTCGCCCTCGGCCCCGACAGCGCCCCCGCGGCCCGGGCCGACGTGCCCCGACCCGCCCCGGAGCCGGTGCGGGTCCGGCCCAACCTGCTGCCTCGTACCCCGCGCGGATTCCACGGCCGCACCGCCGAGAGCGCCGCGCTGACCGAGGCCGCGGCCGCGGCCGGACCTGACGGGCCGGTCGTCGTGGTCACCGGGCCCGCCGGGGTCGGCAAGACCGCACTGGCCGTGCACTGGGCGGCCGACCGGTGCTCCGACTTCCCCGACGGGACGCTCTACGCCGACCTGCGCGGGTTCAGCGACACCTCGGACCCCGAACCGGCCGAGCTGCTGCGGGAGTTCCTCGCCGCTCTCGACGTTCCACCGCGCCGGATGCCCGAGTCGGCGGACGCCGCCGGTGCCCTGTTCCGCTCGCTCACCGCCGAACTGCGGCTGCTCGTCGTCCTCGACAACGCCCGTACCTCCGCCCAGGTCCGCCCGCTGCTGCCCACGGGGCCCGGCTGCGTCACCGTCGTCACCAGCCGGGCCCGCCTCGCCGGTCTCGTCGCCTCCGACGCCGCCCGCGTCCTCGCTCTCGACGTCCTCGGCACCGACGACGGCGTGGCTCTGCTCGCCCGTGTGCTCGGCGAGCACCGCACCGCCGCCGAGCCCCAAGCGGCCCGCCGTACGGCCGAGTTGTGCGGTGGGCTGCCGCTCGCGCTGCGGGTCGCCGCCGCCCGGCTCGTGGAACTCCCCGCCCTCGGCCTTGCCTCCCTCGCCGACCGGCTCGCCGACGAGCGCCAGCGGCTCGCGCTGCTCGCCGCCGAGGACATCAGTGTCGCCTCCGCGCTGCGGCTCACCACCGCCCACCTTCCCGCTGACGCGGCGCAGCTGTTCACCGCGCTCGGCCATCACCCGGGCACACACGTCGACCGGTTCAGCGCCGCCGCGCTCGCCGGCACGACCCCGCCGGATGCGGCCCGCGCCCTCGACCGCCTGGTCGCCGCGCACCTGCTCACCGAGACCGCCCCCGGCTGCTACGTCCTGCACGACCTGGTCCGGCTCTACGCGCGCGGCCGGAGTCACGACCCGGCCGCCCGCACCGCGGCCCGGCTGCGCCTGTACGACCACTGCGTGGCGACCGCGCTGTCCGCGTCCGAAGCCGCGGAACCTGGCGGGGAGCCCGCCTTCATGCAGCCCGATGACTTTCATCAGCCTTCCGCAGTGCGGGACTTCACCAGCCGTGAGGAGGCGCTCGGCTGGTTCGCCGCCGAACGCGACGATCTCGCCCTGATCGCCGCCGCGGCCCGCGCCGATGCCCGGCCCGAGCGGGCCTGGCGGATCGCCGTGACCCAGTGGCCGTTCGTGGTCTGGCGGGTCCTCGCCGACTGGGTGCCCACTCTGGAGGCCGCCCTCGCCGACGCCCGCGCCTGCGCCGACCCCTCTGCGCAGGCCCGGGTCCTGACCCTGCTCGGCTGGGTGCTCGCCGAGGAGGGCCGCACCGCCGAGGCCCTCCGGCACCTGCGCGCCGCACCCGAACTCGCGGCCCGCGCAGGCGACGTGCTCGGCGAGGCCACCGCCCTGGTCAACCTCGCCGCGGTCCTCCCCGACGACGAACCCTGCGCCGCCGAAACGGCCTGCACCCGAGCCCTCGCCCTCGCCACCGAGGTCGACGACGCGCACACCCGGATGCTCGCGCTCCAGCACCTGGCCCGCATCCACCTCGGCGCGGGCCGTCACCAACAGGCCTACGAGGCGGCTGAGGTGGCGCTCGGCCTCGGCCCCGAGCACGAGGCGGTCGCCCGGCGCGTGCTCCTGCGGACCTGGCAGGGCGAGGCGCTGGCCGGGCTCGGCGACACCACGGCCGGGCGGCACCGTCTCACGCAGGCCGCGCTGGAGGCCGAGCGGACCGGTTTCGACGCGGGCGCCGTCACCGCGCTCGATGCCCTGCTGCTCATCGCCGACCAGGACGCACTGCCCGAACTGCGGCGACGGCACGCGGCGGCGCACGCCAGGATCCGGTCGCGTTAGCCGTGCGTTAGTGGCGCCAGCGCGCACGTTAGTGATCTGCCAGCGTGCGGCAACACCCTCGTTCGAGTAAGGGGAAACGATCTTTTGCAGGATCGCGACCCACGAACGTGAACCGGGGGAACCAGCCATGCGCACCACCGTCCGTCCCGTCCTGCTCGCCGTCGGCGCCGTCGCCACGCTCGCCCTGACCCTGACCGCCTGCAACGACGACAGCGGCACGCAGGGCAGCGGCGCCGCCGGCACCGGCGCGTCAGCGGCGGCCCCGTCGGGTTCCACCTCGGCGCCGGCGTCGGCTGCGGCCTCCCCGGCGCCGGTCTCCACCTCGGCCTCGGCGCCGTCCGGGGGCAAGGCGAGCGCGAGCGGTGGAGGCCGTTCGTCCGCCGGTACCGGCGGGGGCGGC